>CBZS010000428.1 GCA_000613065.1 Richelia intracellularis
TTTGAGTAAGGAACATGATTTTTTCTGGATGCAAATGATAAATATAAATGATGGATAATAGCGGTCCATAGGGTAAATACTAACAATGAGCAACAACGAACAATTCCTTTGTTGCTCATTGTTAATTCATTGTGCCTTGATTCTGTTTATCCAGGTTATACTGTTAATTACTACCCTTAGCTTAGACTAAGCATTTATGCTTGCATAGAAAATCATAATATTGCAGATTGTGAGTATGTAGATAGAGGGAACTTTATACTCAGTGTAAATAAATATGCACCTAGAAATAAATATGCACCTAGAGATGATAAGTCAGTTCAGAGGGAAAAGTTGAATAATCGACAGTCCCAACCTTCTCAAAACTAGAGATTATTTTTATCTTTGTGTAGGGGATAATTAATGGATGAAAATCCATACTCGTTGTGTTATACCAATTACTTGATAACTGACAAAAGTAACCCAACACTTTAAAGAAGGGAGGTAAATTTAGGATCGGTCTTCAGTTTGCTGAGTAATTGCTTAATATCTTGGGTTCGATCCTTCTTGACAATTAAAGTGATATTGCGATCGCGCACAATCACCACATCATCTAAACCAATGGTAGCAATCACATCCTCCGAATTGGTTGTATAAACAATTGCACCCTTGGTATCTAAGCAAACATGGGTAGCCATATCCACGTTGGGATTATCTTCTTGTTTGAGTAAACGCTCAACAGCATTCCAATCACCTAAGTCATCCCAATCAAATTTTACGGGTAAAACATATGCCAAATTGGTTTTTTCCATGAGAGCATAGTCTATACTCTTCTTAGGAAGTTGAGGATAAATATCTAAACCATATTTTTCTATGGGTTCAATAATTTCTGGAGCATGGGTATACATTTGATCAAGTAAAACACCCACTTGAAAAATAAACATCCCAGTGTTCCAGGTAAACCTACCTCTATTGATAAATTTGGTTGCTGTATTGCGATCAGGCTTTTCAGTAAAGCGTTGGACGTGATACGCTGGCAGGTCATTAAAGCTACCAAACTCTTCGCCCTGTTCAATATAGCCGTAGGCTGTTGATGGGTATGTTGGTTCAATTCCCAATGCCACAATGGCTGGTTTACTTGCCGCTAGTTGCACTGCTGCATTTAAAGTATGTGTAAATCCCTGTTGGTCTGTAATCCAGTGATCAGCAGGAAAAAAGCCAACAATAGCATCTTCTCCGTAACGTTTTTTTATTTCCAGGCTAGTCCAAGCCACTGCAGCAGCTGTATCCCTCCCTTGAGACTCAATTAATAAGTTTTCAGATGGTAATTGTGGTAACTGCTTTTGAACGCCTGAAGCTAGTTGACTAGAAGTTATAACCCACAAATTGTCCCAAGCTACTGCCAGTGGTAATAACCTGTTGGCAGTAGCTTGGAGAAGACTGTGAGAACTGCCATCAAGGCTGAGAAACTGCTTAGGACGATCCCGGCGACTGAGGGGCCAAAAACGTTCACCTTTACCACCGGCAAGAATAACAGGGAACAAGGAGATTTTCATTTTGTCACAAAAATTAACTAGAGAATATCTCAAGTTTACTGTGGTCTTTTCTAATGACAAGGGTAGCTTGCATTAATATAACCCTTATGGGAGTGGTTAAGTGGGGAGTTTTCCGTGGTTAAACAAGTTCAGGGATTTAAACAAAAGCGGGTAAAAAAGCACAAGTTACCCAGACCTTTGCATCGGAGAAATGTGCAAGAGCCACAAGCTGATATGGCTCATAATTTGATTAGTTCTACTGCTTCTGGTAGTTCTATACCCAGTCAGCTTTTTTCCCGACTGGGGTTAAGTATGCCCCGGTGGCTATTTTGGATTTTAACGATTTTTGTTGGCTTGACCTTATCTGGATTACTGGTATCAACTTTAGCTTTGTGGACTCCTTTATGGAGTGGTACAGATAAAACAGAGGAAGAGTTGGGTTGGTCACAGAGCCATCGCAAACAGCCAATTGCTGGGGAATTATGGCGTAATATTTCAGAGTATAAGCTGACACAGCCAATGAATATATTGGTGTTGGGGATAGAGCCTGTTCGCGGTAGTATCAAAGGTTCACCAGAAAGCTTTTCTGCCCACAGCGATACTATATTACTAGTGAGATTCAATCCTAGGGATAAAACTGTACGGGTGCTTTCAATTCCCAGGGATACAATGATTTCTGTGCCAGAAAAAGGATTAACCAAGGTCTCTTCAGCTAGTGCAGATGGAGGTGTAGTACTGGCTGCGCGGGTAGTTAGTAGAACGTTAAACAATGCACCTATACATCGGTATATACGCATATCTACCAACGGATTACAAGAACTAGTAGATCAATTGGGTGGAGTTGAGGTGTTTGTACCCAAGTCAATGGCTTACCAGGACTCCACTGGGGATTTAAGTGTGAACTTAGCTAATGGTTGGCAAACGTTGAACGGTGAGCAGGCACTCAATTTTGCCCGTTTTCGCGAAGAAGGAACCGGAGATTTAGGTAGGGTACAGCGTCAGCAAACTTTACTCATTGCCCTCAGAGAGCGTTTATTAAGTCCTAGTGTTTTACCGAGATTACCCCAGTTAACCCGAATTATGGGTAAATATTTTGACACCAACCTCAAAATGGAAGAAATCATGGCACTGGTTAATTTTGGTGTGAACTTAGAGCAAGATAAGTTACAAATGACCATTTTGCCTGGTATCTTCAGCCGTTTAAGTAAAGATCCCGATAGTTACTGGTTAGATTTAACTGGTAAGGCAAAGTTATTGAGTGATTATGTTGGAGTGGAAGTTGGGGGACTTAAAGCAGACAATCGCTCACTCACTCACTTAAAGATTGCTATACAAAATGCTACAAAGAAGTCAAACTTGACTAAAAAAGCGATCGCCTACTTCCAGCAACAAGGTTTTAAACAGGTTTATGGGTTTGGTAATTGGTCTGACAACCGCACTAATACAAAGATTATTGTTCAGAAGGGTAATTTAGAAGCTGGGGAGCAAATCCAACAGATGTTGGGTTTTGGCACTGTGGAAGTTTCTGCTACTGGGGATTTGAAGTCTGATATTACTATTCGTGTTGGTAAGGATTGGCAGTAGCAAGATTTAGGGAGCAGGGTGACAACGAGAATAAATTCTGACGAGCGACCCGACGACGCAAGTCGCAAGGGAATGCTGGGTTGTTCGTCAACTAAGAACTACCAACCAA
Source organism: Richelia intracellularis (assembly GCA_000613065.1). Classification (GTDB taxonomy): domain Bacteria; phylum Cyanobacteriota; class Cyanobacteriia; order Cyanobacteriales; family Nostocaceae; genus Richelia; species Richelia intracellularis_B. Next base: position 3,205 of record CBZS010000428.1, read on the forward strand.
CAACACTCCCCATTTGCTTTATGCAAATATTCCTGACAAACGGCAAAATTTCAGGTTAAATATGTGCAGGTATTTGCCAGAAATGATTTGTGACTCAAAAAAAAGCTCCTCGTTCCATTGTGGGTATTGCGGGAATTGTCGCCGCAGCCACGTTAATTAGTAAAGTTTTTGGTTTAGTGCGTCAGTTAGTTATTGCCGCCGCTTTTGGCTTGGGACCGGCTGCTGACGCTTTCAACTATGCTTATACCATCCCCGGTTTTCTCCTAATTTTGCTAGGGGGGATCAATGGCCCATTCTATACTGCGATCGTCAGTGTTTTATCAAAGCAAGAAGATGAGGAGGCAGCTCCCCTTGTAGAAACAATTACGACTTTGGTGGCAGGAGTATTAGTAATTGTCGCCATTCTCCTGGTGATTTTTGCCCCCCAATTAATTGATTTATTTGCACCTGGTTTAAGAATTCCAGAGAAAGAAATTGTCAGAGCGATCGCAATTCAGCAGTTGCGGATTATGTCTCCCATGGCTGTGTTAGCGGGCTTAATTGGTATTGGATTTGGGGTGCTCAATGCAGCCAATCAATTCTGGTTGCCTTCTATTAGTCCCTTATTTTCCAGTATTTCTGTAGTCGTGGGGGTGGGGATTTTATTTTTACAGGTAGGTAATAAAATTAGTACTCCTGAATACGTAATCCAAGGAGGAATTGTTTTAGCAATTTCTACCGTAGCAGGGGCAACTTTACAATGGATAGTCCAGGTAATTGCCCAAATTAAAACCGGAATTAGTCGATTGCGCTTGCGGTTCGATTTTAATCAACCCGGGGTACAGGATGTCATGAAAATCATCCTGCCTGCTACCTTTTCTTCAGGGATGTTACAAATTAATCTCTACACGGATTTGTTTTTTGCTTCCCTGATTCCCGTGACAGGCGTAGCGGCAGGTCTAGCCAATGCTGGATTGTTGGTACAAACACCATTAGGAATCATTTCCAACGTGATTTTAGTACCCTTGTTGCCCATATTTTCCCGGCTTACTGATCCCCAGGATTGGCAGGAACTAAAGTTACGCATCCGCCAAGGATTATTGCTTTCTGCCTTCACCATGTTGCCCCTAGGAGCATTAATGGTTGCCCTATCTGTGCCCATTGTCCGGGTTGTCTACGAACGAGGTGCATTTGGGGGTAAGGATTCGGCTTTAGTCTCTTCCCTGCTAGTTGTCAATGGCATTGGAATGTTTGTTTATTTAGGGCGAGATGTCCTAGTACGGGTATTTTATGCTTTGGGTGATGGTCAAACCCCATTCCGCATTAGTATGATTAATATTGGTCTCAATGCCCTGTTTGATTATATCTTTGTTAATGCTTTTGGTGCCCCTGGTTTAGTAATGGCAACAGTGGGTGTAAGTTGTAGCTCCATTTTTATGTTGCTATTTATCCTGAATCGGAAACTGAATGGGTTACCGATAATGGAGTGGAGTTTACCTATTCTTGGTTTGGCTGGTGCGAGTGTATTAGCTGGAGGAGCAAGTTTCGCTACTTTACAACTTTGTCAGCAATTCTTCGGAACTAACGGATTACTGATTTTGCTGTTGCAATTAGTAATATCGAGCTTAGTTGGTTTATGCTTATTTGCTGCGATCGCAGCCATGATGAAGTTACCAGAAGTTAATACTTTTGTTACTAAGATGCCTCAGCGTTTTATGAAATAGTTGGTAATTATTGTCCTGTGGAATAATATTTATATTTAGCCTGTACCATCGATGCAATTTGCACCTTAACCTTGAGCAGGAGAGTGACGTGAGTATATATCTTGACTCAGTAATTATCGCTGAAGCCCGTGCTGCCAAAGAATTGGGTTGGGTTAAGGGCATTACTACTAACCCAACCTTATTAGGAAAAACTGATTTGCCAGTAGAAACAACTTTGAAAGAACTGGCAATTTTAACTACCGGGCCTGTATTCTATCAACTTGTGTCCTCAGATTTTGAGGAGATGTTAGCGGAAGGTAAAAAAGCTTTTGAAATTATTGGCAAGCAAACAGTGTTGAAAATTCCTGCTTCATTGGTAGGCTTTCAGGTAGTTGCTTGTTTAGCGGAAAATATTACCTGTGCTGTCACTGGTATATACAGCCCATCCCAAGCTGTAGTAGCAGGAGAAGCAGGGGCAAAATATGCGATCGCTTATGTAAATCGAGCTACTAGGTTAATGGGTGATGGAATTGCTCTTGTAACTGATATGGCTAGTGTTTTAGCTGATAGGCCTACCGAAATCATGGCAGCTAGCATCAAGTCTCCCACTGAAGCCGTCGCATCTCTGAAAGCGGGTGCAAACCATTTGACTCTACCTTTAAATATTCTCCAGTCCCTGACAAATCATGAACTTTCTTTACAAACGATTGACGAGTTTGCCAGGAATGGTATAGGCCTAGTTTAGGAAGTAGAGGAGGGAATGAGTTTAAAAGCGAATGAAAATTGCTTCCTCATAATCCCATCCCGAACCCTGACAAAAATCATCAACCCAAGAAGCTAAGTTAAACCGTTTTTTCTTAAGCTCAGATACATCTTCTTCTTGGTTAAGTTCTTGTGCTTGTTTACTTGCTTGTGGCACTGATTCTGTAACCTGCTTATCAGCATCCATAGCAGGTATAGAAATAGTTTCTCCTAAAGTATATGCGGGAGATTCCTCCCTAGGAGGCTGTTGTACATCCCTACAACCTGGTGTAGTTTGATGGAAAAGTCCAGTTATTTCATCTAGGACAAACGTATGGAAAGGTACTGATCGAGCCTTAGTCTGTGCTTCTGTTTCCATTATTGGATAAGAAGAAGTTGCCGCCGTTGTAGATATTTTTGTTGGTGTGCTGGGAGAGGAGCTTCTATCTTCCCAAATTGTTCTGGAATGGAAAGGAATCTGCGGAGCACCTGCAATCGTAGTATTTGCTACACTCTTTGATGATTCTACAGTTGACTCGGAAACCTCTTCCTCTATCACCATAGTCATCAATTGATAATTTTCCATCAAAACTTGTTCCTGAACCACCTCATCATCAGTTATGTAAGTATTCTTTTGTGGAGTATCATAAGCTACATTTTTCCATGGTGATCGCTCATTAGATTGAGTCTTAACATGATTGCGAACGCTATTATCATGCTTGTGGGTATCAACTAAATTTAGCTCTCGTTCTGGGTTAAAATTCAGCCCTAAAGCAGCAATAATTTGGTCTGGATTATTACTGAGTTCTAAAATAAACGAAAATAATTTTTCAAGTTGTGGTTCTAAAACAGATAAAGTCGCCAGAATGAAACTTGAAAGGGGACGACGTTCGCCATCACAAGTACACCATATACGCATTTTTACTAACCAAGAACGGTTTGTTTGGTAGTAATTCAACCACTGTAATTTTAAAGATTGGCGTAGTTCTGGAATATTCATGACATTTATCTATGAAAATGGCGAACAATTAATAATGTGTTGTTGAATCTAGGTATAAATTATCCCATCGGGAGTAACCAGAACAGTTAGTAATTTCCTGAGGCAAGTATTGCCCCCATCACTCTTTATTCTCTAGCAAAAATTGCTCAACAATCATCGACACATCACTGGGAAGGACACCACTATACCAAACAGTATTGGGTAAAACTAGTACCATTGGACCGTTACCGCATTTCCCCAGGCAGCCAGAACCAATTACTTCCACCCCAGGAATTGACAATCTTGTAAAAGCTGCCAGTACACTAGCCGAACCCTGTTTACGGCAAGTGCGATTTTGACAGATAAGAACACATCGATGATTTGATATGGCAGTCATGCAATTTTAGATTTTAGGTTTTTACATAACACTCCCTGTTTCTCTCCTTACTTTGGGCGAAACCTATCCGCCCCTAGTTTCCCCTTCTCTTTCCTAACTAGGTGATAAACCCTTAGACGCTAACCATTCAGGATTAAATAACCGCGACTGGTAGCGGGCTCCGCTATCACATAAGATAGTCACAATTGTATGTCCAGGACCCATTTGTTTCGCGAGGGATACCGCCGCACCAAGGTTAATCCCTGTAGAGCCACCCATAAATAAGCCCTCTTTTTTTAACAAGTGATATACAATCCGCACCGCTTCTGTATCATCTATACGGATAGCATCATCAATGGGTGCGCCTTCCATATTTGCTGTAATTCTACTGTTACCAATACCTTCAGTAATGGAACTACCCTCAATGGATATTTCCCCTGTTTTCACATAGCTGTATAGTCCA
>CBZS010000429.1 GCA_000613065.1 Richelia intracellularis
TCCTGGAATCACTGATAGTATTCCAATGATTAAAATATCTGTTAATAAATGGACACGGGTTCTTTCTACAGGTGGGTCTTCTATCTCACTAAAAATTAATGACATTTTTTCTGTCAATGCAGTGGCATTGGCTATACTCAAATTTTTTGAGCTTTTAATCTTTGGTTTTGAAGATTTGAAACCCGTAGGCGCAAGCCTTCTTGTCAGAGATACCATTAGACTAAGCCGTTCAGTTCAGATAGACCCTTTGGGTCCCTACCATACTACTTAAGTTCTTTAATACTTAAATCTCCATTTTTGTGCCCCACGAGTGTTCCAGCTACTGGGGAAGATTGGGTGGCGTACGGGAGTGCCAGGTGGGGGTATGAGTGTTTATTGGCCTTACTCAAGGTCTTGATTCCGCTACCTGGCACCACGGAATCTAGGGAAGCATTCCCCAGTTGCGTCAAATTTTTTTGGCGATGCGTCTCCAGTAGCCCCCCAAAGGGCGTTGGCGTAGCCTGCCCTTTGGCACGAAGTGCCCGTCGTTGGCGTTCGCACTTGAGAATCAAGACATACCTCACAATTATGTACAACAATCTGTAATTTTCACGACAAAATTAGATGCGCTTACCCTGCAAAACTATGCGACATCAGTAAGTATACAACTATGTTATTTACC
>CBZS010000430.1 GCA_000613065.1 Richelia intracellularis
TTTTTATTGTCCAATCCCCAATATTCGTGGTTGTAAAGCCTCTAAGGTCCCGTCCAACTGCCAACGTTTGAGCCATCGATGTGCAGAGCTGTTTGATGCCCATATTTCTCCTTTTGGAACGTCACACCAACGACACCCTGTTATCAATATATACAGAAAGGTATTGAGTACATAACGAAATGAAGAATCTGCCATTCCTCGTTCGCGTTTCTCTGGCGGTTTCGGAAAAATATTCTCAAACAAAGACCACTCCAAATTACTCAGTCCTTCAATACGCCCAGCCATCAGATGATATAACCCCTCTTACTCAACAGGCATATTATCACCTTCTGCTATTAATGGCATATATTATCTTATCTCATACTCCGTACTACGAAAAGAGTCGCACCCAAATGATATGAGGTTAATTCTAAAACACTCAAGTCCATTCTCTGAAAGGCTTACATCTATTGAGTTTCCAGTAATGAAAGAAAGAGGGTTAAGTTCGAGAGTTTCTTTTATCCATTGGAGATTACTTTTCTTGCGCTTCTTTGCCATGGTGTTGATGCAAATATGTTGATTTTGCGATTGCCTCCACTTCGTTAATAGTATCAAATCCAATATTGTAATGATCGGGGCTGAAAATTAATGCCAATACAAATGATCTTGACACAATGGCAATAATTGTAGGAATACAAGGAATGTTTACAGTATTGCTAATAAACATTCAAGTACTAAATAAATAGGGATATGGTCAATAAAAAAGGGAGTACCCCAATTTTTTCATAGCATTATTCTAGGGGAGCAGCCCGCCCGCTCCTTATTGCCATATAGCAAATAGAATACTTTATACTTTATTGATATAAAAAACGGGTAAGAAGCCCTTACTACAATACACATTTAATATTTGGAATAGTCTGATTCAAAATAGATTTCTGCTATACAATGCAAAAAGTGCTGACAAAACTGGGGCAATCGGGGTGATAGAAACAGATGTAGTGGTCATTGGTAGTGGAATTGGCGGCTTGAGTTGTGCGTCATTGTTAGCACGGTATGGCTTTGATGTGATTGTCTGCGAAAGCCACTCTATCCCCGGTGGTGCAGCGCATGGTTTTGAACGCAATGGTTTTAAATTTGACTCAGGACCTTCTCTGTATTCAGGGTTATCATCCAGCCCTTCCTCTAATCCCTTACGCCAGGTGTTGGATGCCATTGGCGAGGATGTACAGTGGGCAACATATGATACTTGGGGCTGTTGCTTGCCAGAAGGTGATTTTCATACCTCTGTAGGAGCAGATCAATTCTGTCAGGTACTGCAAAGATTACGGGGTGATGGGGCTGTTGCTCAATGGCGAGAATTGCAAAGAATCATGACTCCTTTAGCAAATGCTGCGATCGCAATCCCCCCGGCAGCGATCCGTTTTGATTGGGGGGCAATGATAACTATGGGTCAATTTATGCCCTCCCTGGCAATGCAGATTAGTAATGTGGCTAAATTAACAGGGTCTTTCCGGCAAATTATGGATGGAGTTATTCAAGATCCATTTATTCAAAACTGGCTAGATTTGTTGTGCTTTCTTCTGTCTGGATTACCTGCAAACGGAACTATTGCTGCGGAAGTGGCATTTATGTTTGCAGAATGGTACAAACCGGGGGTGGTGTTAGATTATCCCGTGGGTGGTAGTGGGGCAATTGTCAATGCCCTGTTACGGGGGTTAGAAAAACGCGGTGGTAAGTTGAAGTTAAGCGATCGCGTTGAAAAAATACTGGTTAATAATAATACGGTAGTTGGAGTATATTTGCAGAGCGGTGAAGAAATCAAGGCAAGGAAGGCAGTTATTAGCAACGCTTCCGTCTGGGATACCTTGAAACTCATACCCCATGAGGTATTACCCAAGATATTTAGAGAAAAGCGACAAGCAACCCCCGAATGTGATAGCTTTATGCATCTCCATTTGGGTATTAATGCTCAAGGAATTCGGTCAGATTTAGCCTGTCACTATATTGTGATCAATGATTGGCAAAAGGGGGTCACAGCACCTCAAAATATAGTTTTAGTATCAATTCCCTCAGTCATCGTTCCATCTCTCGCACCACCAGACAAACACGTAATTCACGTTTACACACCAGGTAATGAACCTTACAAATTATGGTCAGGGATGAGCCGTAATAGCCAGGAATATAAACAACAAAAGCAAGCCCGTGCCGAAGTTATGTGGCAAGCATTAACCAGAATTATCCCCGATATCCGCGATCGCTGTGAAGTCACAATGGTAGGTACACCTCTCACCCACGAACGGTTTTTAAGCAGACATCGGGGTTCCTATGGCCCAGCAATTCGAGCTGGGAAGGGTATATTCCCCGGCCCGACTACACCTGTCCGGGGGTTATTGTGTTGTGGAGACTCTACCTTTCCTGGCATTGGTTTGCCTGCCGTTGCTGCAAGTGGGATGATCGCAGCGAATACTCTGGCATCAGTGCGGCAACATTTACACATGTTAAAGGATATTAGCTAAACTGTTTACGCAAATACAGGAGATAGGCAAGATATCTGTAACCAATAAGACGGGAGCGTCCCAAATGTTTGAATTTGTAGTGTGTACATCTTGTTCACTTTCTTACCGGGTGACAACAGAGTTAAACAGGTTCTTTCATAAGGGTCCGACTCTTTTAGTAAGACGGGGAGTGGAACTTAGACAGGTATTGGAAGAGGTGGAGGGGTAGTAGAACAACGACCTTTGAGAACTTGCTTGATCAAAGGAATACCACTAGAGTACAAAGCCAGGTGATTGGGTTTATGTTCTTGTTGTAGATGAAACTGCCAATACTCATCCCAATCGCCACTGATGTATAAAGAACCCAGGGGTAAAACAGCCTCAGCACCCCTCATGGTCCATCTAGCCCCAGTGATATCCATCCTGTCTTTAATCAGGTGGCGACAAGCACCCTCAATCACCCCGTGGCGATGGGGAATCCAGCTTTTAAGTAATTAATCTTCATATTTGAGGTATTTGGCATTGTTAAGTAAATATCTAGCACAGGTATCCACGGGTTTACGTTCTTGGGGGTGAGTTTGGGTAAAGTCCCACTCCGGCGCATACCTGGGGCAACTGAACTTGATTTACCTTCAAGGATAAGCTGTAAACGTTTGCTCACCCAAGCTTCTGCCTGTGTTGAAGTCTGAGAATAAAAGACAAATGCAGCTTTCCACAAATACTCAATCACATGAATAATATCCCTGTCTTAGTCCATGAGAGAGAATATTGCTGTGCTGGTAGATTCAACTCACCATTAAAAGGAAATAGCGTATTTATCTTTCTTCCTCCATAACCTATTTTATTGGCGATTACTGTGCCAAATAATGTAGTCAATTTGCGCGACAATTTTTTCTTGTGTGTTCTGTTTACTGAGTCTGTGCCTGCACACTCTCCCTCTATTTCATATTGACTGCGTTTATCAAAATATCTTTGTTTGTAAGAACCGTCTCAATAGTTCGTATCCATTCTCAAGTAACTTACTCTCTATCTAGGAGTGTTCTAACCCACAAATGCTGTCTGAGTGTAAGCAACTAACTATCTGTTCAAATAGTTCTCGTGCTTGTGACCAAAACATACCTTGATTTGATGTAGAACCTTGCATAGGGTGTGGAACTGTTCCTGTTTTTTCACTTTTTACAAGCCAATTCCATTAAGTATATTTTTGGCTGTCAATACTACTCTGGTTGACTTGTCATTTATTATTCTTATATCATACTGCCTACTACCAAAAGAGTCGCACCCATTTCATAAGGGATAGAGCAATCAAATCCACGTTGAAAATAGAGGCGTTTATGGGGTTTGAGGACAATCAAGTCCAGAGTTAAATTAGCCCATAATTCCATGGCTTATATCCATCTTTGACCATAAAGAGCGAAGCTAAAATTGCTCTGGCGTGGGTATTAATCTTTGTGCTGTTGAAGACGTCCGGCATAAGTTTCGATATCTAATCTTTGTATCTGCTGACCATGCAATGATGATCAGGTTTAAGTTCGAGGGTTTCTTTTATCGGCGTTGCATATTTGCGGGATGAATCAACCAAATACAGGTATTTATCTATACTTAAACTAATGAAGTAACAATCGAATAGAGTGCTGAAGCATATCTACGGATTTAGAGTAGCATAATGTTTTTCGATATAGACGTGGGAGACAATGACGTAAACGTGTGTTTTCCCCTTGTACTCTGGTCATATATGTTTTGCTAATAATATGGTCTCCTGGTTCAACAAAACTGGCGTAAACTTTCCATCCATCTGTGACATAAAAATAGCACTTACAGAGGTAGACAATATCCCACAAAGGTTGAAAAGTTTCTGCACTATGCTCTCCCAGTACCCAAGCTAAAATTCCTTCGCGGAAATGGTCTACTGCTGTCCCCAACCAAATTTTTTTTTAAAACCGACGAAAGTTTCTAATTCGTCCAGTTTTCCAACTTATGGGATATCCTCTATTGATGGTGCATCTGGCAATTTTTCACCAACTTGTTTTACCCAACTAATTATGGTTGTGTGATGAACTGCTTTTTGGCGTTCAATAGCCCTAAATCCCGAGCCATTAACCTATGCTTTTTTTTAAGCATTCTTGTTTGATCTCATTTGAGTATCCTTTTGGTGGATAATAGATATCTATAAATTGGCGAACGCAATTTACACAAATGTGATTTTGTTTACCTCGACGTTTCCCACCAATACTAATAAGTCAGTGTTCCATTATTTTTTTAATTGTTATAGCTATTGCCAGGATAATTAGGCTGATACCTATTTCAGTATCCTAATCAAAATGGCTACAGCTATATAAATACAGTAAATATGAGGCAAAAATAGATAATGGCTGGATTTATCCAGCTATTATCTAACAAAGAATCAAAATTACTTCTAAATTACTTCGCAGCCTCTTTTTCCTTAGCTTCCTTAATTACCTCTTCCGCTACGTTAGCAGGACAAGGTGCATAATGGGAGAACTCCATGGAAAACTGACCTCTACCAGAAGTCATGGTACGTAAATCACCAATGTAACCAAACATCTCACTCAAAGGTGCATCAGCTTTGATACGAACCCCGGTGGCACCTGGTTCTTGGGATTTAATCATTCCCCGACGACGGTTTAAGTCACCAATCACATCACCCATGTAATCTTCTGGGGTAAACACATCAATTTTCATGATGGGTTCTAACATTTGGGGACCAGCTTTGGGTAAGGATTGACGATAAGCTGCTTTCGCTGCAATTTCAAAAGCGATCGCAGATGAGTCAACGGGGTGATAAGCTCCGTCTTGTAAGGTTACTTTCAGGTCTACGCAGGGGAATCCAGCTAATACACCTTTATCAATACTAGTTTCAAAACCTTTCTGTACTGCGGGCCAGAATTCTCTGGGTACGTTACCACCAGTCACCTTAGACTGAAACAGGAATCCAGTACCTGGTTCACCTGGTTCAATGGTGTAATCAATCTTACCGTATTGACCAGAACCGCCGGATTGCTTCTTGTGGGTGTAGCTGTCTTGAATAACTTTGGTGATGGATTCCCGGTAAGCAACCTGGGGTTTACCAACTTCCACTTCTATACCATGGGTACGCTTGAGAATATCCACTTTGATATCCAAGTGTAACTCACCCATACCTCTAATAATGGTTTCACCAGTTTCTTGGTCGGTTTCCACTTGGAAGGATGGATCTTCTTGCACCATTTTACTCAGTGCCATGCCCATTTTCTCATCGCCTCCCTTCTTCTTGGGTTTAACAGCAATGGAGATTACGGGTTCTGGGAATACCATTGGTTCCAGGGTTGCAGGCTGTTTCGGATCGCAAAGGGTGTGTCCGGTTTGGACATTCTTCATACCCACTATCGCTACAATATCACCTGCTTGAGCCGATTCAATTTCTTCTCTAGAATCAGCGTGCATTTCTACCAGACGACCAACACGCTCGGTTTTCCCAGTAGCGGTATTGAGAATTGTATCACCCTTGGATAAAGTACCAGAGTACAAGCGAGTAAAGGTCAAAGCACCAAAGCGATCGTCCATGATTTTAAATGCCAATGCTCGCAGTGGCTTTTCTGGATCGACAACGGCGAAATTACCAGTTTCATTTCCTTCCAAGTCAATTTCTGGCTGGGGCTTAACTTCGGTGGGGTTAGGTAGGTAGTCTACAACTGAATCCAGAACTAGTTGGACACCCTTGTTTTTGAAGGAGGAACCGCAATAGGTGGGGAAGAAGGAAAGATTAATAGTACCTTTACGGATACAAGCTTTAATCTCTTCAATGGAAAGCTCTTCTCCTTCCAGGTATTTTTCCATCAATTCGTCGTCTTGCTCCACCGCAGTTTCAATTAACTGTTCGCGGTAAGCTTCCACATCATCCTTCATTTCGGCAGGAATATCTTTAATCTCATACTTAATGGGATCGCCAGAATCATCCCATACCCATGCTTCGCGGCTAAGTAAATCAACGACCCCAACAAAGTCACTTTCTGTACCAATGGGTAATACCATAACCAAAGGTTTGGCACCAAGGATATCTTCTACCTGCTTCACAACTCGGTAGAAATCCGCACCCATCCGGTCTAATTTGTTGACGTAAATAATACGTGCTACTTTAGAATCGTTAGCATAACGCCAGTTGGTTTCAGATTGCGGCTCCACACCACCAGAACCACAGAACACGCCAATTCCGCCGTCGAGTACCTTCAGGGAACGGTAAACTTCAATGGTAAAATCTACGTGACCCGGGGTATCAATGATGTTAAATTGGTGGTCGCTCCAGAAACAGGATGTTGCAGCGGATTGAATAGTGATACCTCGCTCTTGTTCCTGCTCCATGAAGTCCGTTGTTGCTGCACCTTCATGTACCTCACCGATTTTATGAATTTTACCGGTTAGTTTTAGGATTCTTTCAGTGGTGGTGGTCTTTCCGGCATCTACGTGAGCGAAGATGCCGATATTTCGATAACGAGTGAGGTCTTTCATATTTAACTATTTAACTATGTGCTAGAAACCGTTGGTGACCACCCTCGAGTAGTACTCAAAGGGAATCGGCGTTATTTTGATCCCAGCGAGGGCTGGTTCTCTACCGTCTGGGACATTTTACGCCTTTTTATGTCGATTGGGACAGTAACAAGAGTTAAACAATTATAAAAGATTTTGGCGTAGCATAAGTGCGGGATGAATTAGGGTTTGAAACCATTGAGAAATCGTTGAAATTTTAGTGAAATCATCCCCTTATTCAGCAACGCCAAGATTTTCAGATCAACGGAGAAGCGGTTATTTGGGGTGAGTTTGATCGTATATGGATATTTGGTTCATAGATGGGAGAGTGAGGGGATTCACATTTTTCTTGTATGGCAGTAGCCAAGATAGCTAAGACGTTTTGCACTTAACTGTTATCTAGAGCTTAGGGACTAGCGGAATAAAATACCCCTTCCCCTTTACTCATATCTTGCACCTAACCGAATAAACTCTTAAAAGGCAAGTAAAGAGTATTAAATAAGACGTTATAAAAAATGTTTGGATACAGTGTAAGTAAGTGATTTATAAAACGCAAAAATAGTATTATTACAGAATCAATTTAATAAACCACACCAGATGCAAGGATGGCGGTGTGCGTCATCACTAGCATGGGAACACCTCTGGACAGACAGTTAGCGTTATTAGCAACTTCACTTCCTTTTACTAAATTTGCTCTGATAGGAGAAAACATGAGAGAAAGGGCGTGAAATATCTATTTTTGTCAGCAAGAACAATGCTTGCCCACGCCCAAGAGCTAGTTTACACCCTCAAATAATTGATGCCTACGCGATACCAGAAAGAGAATCTTGAAGCAATGCTGGGATTATTTTTAGAAGCTCAAGGACATCCACTGCCACAGTACTCAAAAACAAAGTCTGCCAGTGCCTTGAGCAGATTTTTTAATCTCAACCCTTGGTCTACACGAGAAATGATTCGTGAAGTTCGGAATCAGGTATTGGAGGCAGTTTTAAAGACTTTATACGAATATGGTGGGGGGCGTAGACCCAAATTACAAGTAATTGTTGACCTTACAACCCTTGAAAAACGGGGTAAATTCAAAGAATTTGAACATTTAATCTCAGTTTACAACGGTAAGCGTGGATTACATCTGGTAGTACTGTATCTAGTGGTTGGAAAGTTGAGAATTCCTTGGAATTTCAGAGTGTGGAGAGGTAAGGGTACACCTTCACAAGCGCAACTAGGACTAAAACTAGTCAAACGTTTACCTAAATTACTGACTAAACATTTTCAGGTGATGATTTTGGCTGATACAGCTTTCGGTAGCATAGAATTTTTACATGGTATTCCTAAGCTCAAATATGATGCCATCACGGGTATTTCTCTTAGTACTAAGCTTGTTTATGGAAGAGTTTTAAGACATTTATATAGGCAAGGACAGCAAGTGTATCTGGTTGGCTTGAAGTTTCCTGTTACTGTGTGCTGGTATTATCTAAAACGCACTAATGGCAAATTAGAGAAACGCTTTGTTTTGTCTACCAGACCCTTGAAAGCTAGCACCATAAAATGGTGGGGTAAACGAAGATGGCAGATAGAAGGGTGGTTTAAAAGCGCTAAACACCGTTTTGGCCTACACCGATTTGTTCAAGGGACCCTACTTGGAGTTTATCGCTGGCTTATTCTTTCAAAAATTGCTTACTTTATAGCTCACTGGACTTATTTATCAGCTCAGTTACCATTTCCAATAGACTGGGGTGAGGCTGCACAAACTGCAAGAGAATTATTTTTGACTAAAAGAGTTGTATCTCTTCTTTTACTTGACATCTAGCGATTAATTCCTCTTGCACGTAGTTGTGGTTTTGACATCAATCTTTCCAGGTGCAATATGTGAGTTTACCAACCCTATCTAACAACTTTTTCAGCAAATCTTAGGTAGTCATGACATAGTGAATCTTTGGAAATAAAGTGATATGTTTCCTCCCATAGATTAGGTTCTCACCCCTTCTCAAACTAAGTACAAATAAAATCATCATGGCCCAGTCAAACTTATCATCGCCAAAGCCTAGTCCAATTAATCTTGTTTTTGTTGCTTTTATTGCAGTGGCAATTATTTTTGCCGCTTATACGAACAAAATGGAGGCAGTTAGTAAAGCCAGTTTTGAGTCGGCTAAAACTGCTGTGACTTTAGCTCTTAATTTAATCGGGGTAATGGCTCTTTGGTTGGGGTTGGTGCGTGTTTTAGAAGCAGGTGGTTTAATGTATACCCTTGCTAAGTATCTTAAACCTTTAATGATCAGATTATTTCCTGATGTCCCCCCTACTCACCCGGCAATGGGAGCGATGATTCTAAATATGTCTGCCAATATGTTGGGTTTAGGAAATGCAGCCACTCCTTTTGGGATTAAAGCCATGGTTGAACTGAACAAAATTAATCCCTTGAAAGGAACTGCTACTAATGCGATGTGTTTATTCCTGGCTATTAATACCTCTAGTGTTGCCCTATTCCCCCTTGGTGTAATTGGGGTGCGGGCTGCGGGGAATAGTAAAGAACCAGCGGCAATTTGGCTCCCAACTTTAATCGCAACTATATGTTCTACAGTAGTAGGGGTTGCACTGGCATCATGGTTAGGGAAAAGAAGTAAAGGATCAGGTGAAATGCCTGATATAGATACAGAAGATACAGATTCGATGGAGTCATCTGAGAGTTTAGAATCAGAAGATGAACCTGTTGTGGAGCATGATTATTCTCATCTGCTTTATCCCGCAGGTAAAACTTCAAAACTGATAGCTTGGTTGTTTATCCTGGGATTTATTGGCAGTTGCGTTTATGGGGTAATAAAAGCTGGTAAGATTGGGGGATTTTTTAATCAAGATTTTCTTTCCCATTGGCTAATACCCGCCTTAATCCTATTGATTATTGCCTATGGCGTCGGACGGGGAGTCAAAATCTATGAAGCAGTCACAGAAGGGGCGAAACAGGGATTTGACATTGCTATTCGTATCATTCCCTTTTTAGTGGCAATTTTAGTTGCAATTGCTATGTTTCGAGCATCAGGAGCAATGGATGCGATCGCTAATATAATAAATCCAATTACGAGCTTAATTCAACTCCCGGCGGAAGTATTACCCATGGCTTTGATTCGTCCCCTTTCTGGAGGGGGTGCGTTTGGGATTATGAGTGAGTTAATTGAAAAAGCACCAGATTCTTACAGTGCATTTGTTGCCTCGACTATGATGGGAAGTACGGAAACAACTTTTTATGTACTTGCTGTGTATTTTGGTGCTGTGGGGATTACTCGCATTCGTCATGCTTTAGTTGCTGCTTTATTCGCTGATGCTACTGGGCTAATTGCTGCCTGTTTCCTTTCATCTCTGTTTTGGAATCTGCGTTGAGAATAGTTAGAGTCAGGGGCGCAAGGCTTGCGCCCCTGAGCATTTAGAAATGGAAAAGAATAATTTTCGGCGTTGCATAAGTGCGGGATGAATTAGGGTTTGAAACCATTGAGAAATCGTTGAAAATTTAGTGAAATCATCCCGCACTTATGCAACGCCGTTTTTGGTGCAGATAGTGATGATATCATAGCTAGTTTTGGTCAGAATAACGCCATCTTTGGTGGTGGAGGTAATGACTTAGTATTTGCAGCAGGTCAAACTAATGTGGTACTAAGTGATGAAGGTAACGATTTAATATTTAGTGCAGGAAAAGCTAACTACATTCTCAGTGGCAGCGATGATGATACTATTATCTCTGCTGGACAAATGAATAATGTGCTTGCTGGTAGCGGTAACGATATTGTTCTGGCAATGGGTATAAGTAATAATATCCTGGCTCAAGAAGGTAATGATATTGTTATCGGTTTGGGTCAAAGTAACATAATTAGCGGTGGTGCGGGAGAAGACATCCTAGTTGCTGCTGGTAGTTCCAATATTTTCCTTGGTGGTGAAAGTAACGATACCACCTTTGGTATTGGCATGAATAATACAGTCTTCGGCGGAAGCGGTAATGACTGGATGCTTGCAGGTGGAACATCCAACTACTTCATTGATACCGAAGGTGAAGATACTGTAGTCAGCATTGGAACTGGACACAAAATTTACACCTTTGGCGAGAGTTATTCTGACGAGAGGGATACAGTTGTTTCTTTCGGTGTTTTAAATAAAATTTACACTGGTGATGGTAATGACATCCTAACTATTACGGATATTCGCACCACAATTGATGCAGGGGATGGCGATGACTCAATTGATGCTGGTGGTTTCTTCAATAATTTTGACGCAGGCAATGGCAATGACTCAATTGATGCTGGTGGTGGTGATGACACCTACATCCTAGGAAACGAAGAATTCACTGCTTATATCGATAACCAAGGTGATAATTCTACAGAAGATGTTCTAGAATTTGGAACTACTTTTGATACAAGTAATATTACTTTCACTCAATCTGGAGATTCAGACTTAGAAATTAGTGTTCTTGATACCAACCAAACCATCATTCTGCAAAACTGGTATACAGATGAAAGTCAACGTGTTGACACTTTCGAGTTCAGTCATAGTGTAAGCTTACAGCAGAATCAAATTCAAGAGTTCGTTGAAATTTTAAGTGCTGATAATACCCAAAATATAGCTGACAGTGATTTCACTCTTTTGAATCAAGTAAATCAAGAATATACATCCGCCACATTCTATATCTGGGGCGAAGACAGCACCTTTGATAAAACTAAATCAACATATGTTATCACCCATGGATGGCAAAGCGGTATCAGTAAATCTGATAATTGGGTAGAATTAGCAAAGGCGATCGAGGGATCTGATTCTGATCAAGATGCAAACATTATCTTTACTGACTGGTCGGATTTAGCTGGTAATTACAACTACATGGAATCTGCTAATAATATGGCAGTTGTTGGTAAAGAATTAGGAACATTCTTAGACAGCTTACAAATTGAATCTAATGCTGATATCATGTTGATTGGTCATAGCTTAGGTGCCCATCTTAGTGGTATTGCAGCCGATACCTATGATAGTTTAACGGGTCATGCTATTGACACAGTAATTGGTCTTGACCCTGCTGGCCCGCTATTTGAGTATGGATTTAAGGACGAGTCAGAAAGACTTGATGCAACAGATGCAAACCATGTTGTTGCTCTGCACTCTAGCAATACTTTGGGTTATGATGCACCTTTAGGTGACTTGGATGTGTACTTAAATTGGGATGATATGTTTCAACCCGGTCAATCAAGTTTTATTGGTAATCACAGTTACCCCGTTGAATTGTTATCTAAGCTTTATCAAGGTTTCTCTTACCAACAGGATGATGGTCTGGCCTTTGGACTGGATGACTTGCTTAATGTGAGCTATGTAGGTGAGCAAGATATCACCACCACTGTAATTTTACCACCACTGTAATTTAAGTAATTGCACTAGTGGTTTATCGCATTAATTTTGATAGGAAAAATTTGTAGTGGGAGCGTCTCGCTCCCTTCTGTCAAGAAGTGGGCAAGATGCCCACACTACATCAACCCATGAGAATTAATATGGTCAAGTACTAGTAGAAGTAACTAGGAATAATTAAATACAAGATTCATTACTCACCCTGCCTTCGACTTTCCTATACTGCGAAAGAAAAGTCGAAGGCAGGGTGAGATTCTTTTCATATGAATCACTGTGGCTTTGCTGGCTTTATAGCTAATAATATTAGGGGAAGCAATATTTAACTGAGTATACTGATATTTTATCCAAGCGGATATCTAAGGGTGATGGTACAGCTGATATTGCTTAGTTGTTGTTAGTGCAAGTCTTGCGAACGCTAACTTGCTGCAAATACTAAATTGTAAATAAGCATAACCCCAGAAAATAGATAATTTGGGGACGCGATCGTTACCATCAAACTATAAAATCCTTTCAGAGCCATCCCAATGCATTTTTAGCGGTAATTAGCGAAATGCGGTGGTTTCGCTATGCCTATTCGTGAAGGTAAAGCGCAAGAAATCTACATCGTTACCTCTGGTGAGATGATGGCGATGTATGCTGCTAACAACATCGCTCGTGGTATTTTGAAATATGCTCACTCCGGTGGTGTGCGCTTAGGTGGATTAATTTGTAACAGCCGTAAAGTTGACCGTGAAGACGAGTTAATCATGAATCTGGCTGAAAGATTAAACACCCAGATGATCCACTTCGTACCTCGTGACAACATCGTTCAACACGCAGAATTGCGTCGTATGACCGTTAACGAATATGCTCCTGACAGCAACCAAGGTCAAGAGTACCGTGCATTAGCTAAGAAGATCATCAACAATGAGAAGCTTACCATTCCTACTCCTATGGAAATGGATGAGCTAGAAGCTCTGTTGATCGAATACGGTTTATTAGATGATGACACCAAGAACAAAGAGACCATCGGTAAGCCTGCTGAAGCTAGTGCTAAGTAATTAATCTTTTAGCTACAGTCAAGTAGACCCAACAGAGGAGGAAAGTGTGAAGAATGGAGTATGAAAGTAAACACTGTTTTCAGCCTTCATCCTTCTCCTCTCCCTCTCTCCCCTCTAATTCCCTCGCTATCATTCCATTCCCCAATCCTAAACAGTAACAGAGGCAGAACATGACACCTCCTGACAAGAATCTTGTAGAAGAGCATCAGAAGCTAGTTGAAGAAGTTCTTCAAGGGTATCCTGAAAAAGCTCGTAAAAGGCGTGCCAAGCACCTTAACGTTCACGAAGAAGGTAAAGCTGATTGCGGCGTTAAGTCTAACATCAAATCTCTTCCTGGTGTAATGACTGCTCGTGGTTGTGCTTATGCAGGTTCCAAGGGTGTGGTTTGGGGTCCTATTAAGGACATGATCCACATTAGCCACGGTCCTGTTGGTTGCGGTTACTGGTCTTGGTCTGGTCGTCGTAACTACTATGTAGGTGTAACTGGTATCGATAGCTTTGGTACTATGCACTTCACCTCTGACTTCCAAGAGAGAGACATCGTGTTCGGTGGTGACAAAAAACTCACCAAGATCATCGAAGAAATCGAAGAACTCTTCCCCCTCCACCGTGGTGTTTCTATCCAGTCTGAGTGTCCCATCGGTCTAATTGGTGATGACATTGAAGCTGTAGCAAAGAAAACTTCTAAGAAAATTGGTAAACCCGTAATTCCTCTACGTTGTGAAGGTTTCCGTGGTGTATCTCAGTCCTTAGGACACCACATTGCTAACGACGCTATCCGTGACTGGGTATTCCCCAAATACGACGAAGCTAAGAAAAATAATAGCCTTGACTTTGAACCCGGTCCCTACGACGTTGCGTTGATTGGTGACTACAACATCGGTGGTGATGCTTGGTCTAGCCGTTTGTTGTTGGAAGAAATCGGTTTGCGCGTTGTTGCTCAGTGGTCTGGTGATGGTACCATCAATGAGTTGGTACAAGGTCCTGCTGCTAAGTTAACCTTAATCCACTGCTACCGTTCTATGAACTACATTTGCCGTAGTTTAGAGGAACAGTATGGTATGCCTTGGATGGAGTTTAACTTCTTTGGTCCTAATAAGATTGCTGCATCTCTCCGCGAAATTGCTGCTAAATTTGACAAGACAATCCAAGATAATGCTGAGAAAGTAATTGCCAAGTATCAGCCTATCATTGATGAGGTAGTTAAGAAGTACCGTCCTCGTTTGGAAGGTAATTCCGTAATGCTCTACGTTGGTGGTTTACGTCCTCGTCACGTTGTCCCCGCGTTTCAAGATTTGGGTATTACAGTCATGGGTACTGGTTATGAATTTGCCCATAACGACGATTACAAGCGTACTACCCACTACATTGATAACGCTACCATCATCTATGATGACGTAACTGCTTACGAATTCGAGGAATTTGTTAAGGCGAAGAAGCCTGATTTAGTTGCTTCTGGTATCAAAGAGAAGTACGTTTTCCAGAAAATGGGTCTTCCTTTCCGTCAAATGCACTCTTGGGATTACTCCGAACCTGGAAAGTGAGCGCTAATGTAGAGTAGATAGGCATACTTTTAATAATAAATAAAAATAGACTATTTTTAGATTAAATATAATATAGAGCTTGATTTTTAATTATAAGTTTATGGATAACACAACAATATAACCTATGCCATTAATCTATTTGGGGCTTTAATCAAAATTATTGCATTAGTAATCTGTAAATATAAGAACTTTTTTTATCACCAGTTTCTTAGACTAAAAACGTTTCGGCGTTGCTGAATCAGGGCATGAATTAGCGTTTGAAACCATTGATAAATCCTTGAAAATTTAGTGAAATCATCCCCTGATTCAGCAACGCCGTATTTCTCTATACTTAAATTAATGAAGTAACAATCGAATAGAGTGCTGAAGCATATCTACGGATTTAGAGTAGCATAATGTTTTTCGATGTAGACCTGGGAGATAATGACGTAAACCTGTGTTATTCCCTTGTACTCTGGTCATATATGTTTTGCTAATAATATGGTCTCTTGGTTCAACAAAACTGGCGTAAACTTTCCATCCATCTGTGACATAAAAATAGCACTTCCAGAGGTAGACAATATCCCACAAAGGTTGAAAGGTTTCTGCACTATGGTCTCCCAGTACCCAAGCTAAAATTCCTTGGCGGAAATGGTCTACTGCTGTCCACAACCAAAATTTTTTTTTTTAACCGACGAAAGTTTCTAATTCGTCCAGTTCTGCAACTTCTGGGATATCCTCTATTGATGGTGCATCTGGCAATTTTTCACCAACTTGTTTTACCCAACTAATTATGGTGGTGTGATGAACTGCTTTTTCGCGTTCAATAGCCCTAAATCCCGAGGCATTAACCTATGCTTTTAAGCATTCTTTTTTGATCTCATTTGAGTATCCTTTTGGTGGATTATAGATATCTATAAATTGGCGTTCGCAATTGACACAAATGTGATTTTGTTTACCTCGACGTTTCCCATTTTTTCTAATCCTCGTAGACTTGAAGTATGGACAATGCACAGTAGAACACCTCAATTCATCCCGCACTTATGCAACGCCATTTTTATCAGAAAAGGTTTAAGTTATTGATTGCTAGATCTATTCCCAATATCGGTTTAATCTATTTTATAAACAAATCTAACTCCCCCTATAAACCAACTCCATCCTCAACTTTTCCACCTCCATCTTCAACCTTTCATTCTCCACCCTCAACCTTGTATTATCTTCCTTAATCTCCTCAAATTCACTTCTCTTACTCAAAGCTTGATTAATCGCTAACTTCCTCATATCTAAGGAAAACCAACGCTGATAGGTTTGGGTATGTACCTGTACACTATGCCCTAAATTATCTGCCGCAGCTTTAATAGGAATCCTCAAAAGATGCGCCCGAATTGCCCAAGCATGACGTAAATCATAGGGTTTAAAATCCAAGCCTATTTTGCGAAACCACCAACTAACTCGTTGGGTTAATGCTGTCATTTCTGCATGGTTATTATTGTTCTTTTTATTAATAGCCTCTGCCAACATTTCTAAATGTTTGGGATTCCTTAAATCAAACTCATCAATCCATTGTTTATGTAACGGTAAAGCTTGTCTTCCCCCAGTTTTACAATCTTTATGTACTTTCCAAGTTAAATCTAAATTTTCTTGACTTAACCACCAGTCAATATCAGGATAAATAAATAATTCTCGTGGACGTAATCCAAAAACGGCTAACATTCCATAAGTCCATCGCCAAAGTTGCCAGCTATCTTTGACGTTTTTATTAACCTGATTACCTCTCTTATCTAAATATTCATCAAATCTGAAAAAACCAGCAATAATTTCTTCATCACTGGGTATATTGCGGGAGTTCTTTTCCGGCATTTTAGAATAGTTCGATAAATCAATATCTATTTTGAATGTCACACAAAATGCCGAAATTGCCCTAGCTGCATTATACCTCGCCCAATCCTTGTCTATTTTCTCCAGGACACTAACTAAATTATCAGCCGTGGCTAAATGTTGAGGATTAGTAAATCGTTTTGTTCGGGAATAATAATAATAAAAAGTATGCTCACTTTTCTTAGTGCGTTTGTGGTTTTTAAAATATTCTGTTTCAAACTTTTCTAGTAACTCACTAATAGTTAGCACATCTTTCTTAATTGCCTGATTACCTAAATATTTATCATTCCAAGTAAAGGTTTTGCGAGCAATTAATTTCCCCAATTCATGTGCTTCTTCTTCTGCTGTCTTTAAACCATCCAAATTAGCAGGAATATTCAAACTAATATTATATTGTTTTCTCCCAGTCCCCCTAGAATCCTTATCTCCTGGTTTAATTGGTAACGTTGTTCGTAATTGCAGACTTCCATTAGATTCCCGCACAGTTACCCTTGTCTTTGCAGACTTCAAACGCATATTTAACTTTTCTAATTCAGCTAATACTTTCGCTCTCATGTGTTCCCTTTGTTGCTGCGATTGCAGACATGAACCGAGGAAACTGCCGTCGGTAGATGGAAGTGGCTCCATATCTGCAAAGTATTGTTGATATTTGTCTTCACCCTGGTTATGCATGGTACTTGGTATTAGCCTATATTTAGCCTAAATATAATTATGTTATTGCTAAACAATGTTTATGGTGTACACTGCTTATTTGTAACATTTAGGCACTAAAAAACATTAAACCATACAAAGAGTTACTCCGGTCCTTATCACGGTTATGATGGATTTGCTATCTTCGCTCGTGACATGGATATGGCACTCAACAGCCCCACTTGGGATTTAGTGGGTACTCCTTGGAAGAAAACTGCCGCAAAAGCAAAGGCTGCCTAATTCTTAAAACATCTGGATAGCCTGGGGTGTTCACCCCAGTAAGTGAGGGGGGAATGGTGAATGCTGAATGCTGGATGAGGTGTCATTCATTATTCACAATTCATTACTCGTAACTCCCTCCAGGGGTGAAAAATCCTTCTTGGCTATCCCTATCCCCATTACCAGCAACTTACCCAGAAAGTAGAGAGATACACCAATGCCTCAGAATCCAGAGAAAATTGTAGACCACGTTGAACTATTTAAGCAGCCTGAATATACCGAATTGTTCAATAATAAGCGTGAACAATTTGAAGGCGCACACTCCAAAGAAGAAGTTGAGCGGGTTGCTGAATGGACAAAAAGCTGGGAATACCGGGAAAAGAACTTTGCTCGTGAAACTTTAACCGTTAACCCTGCTAAAGGTTGTCAACCTGTTGGTGCTATCTTTGCTGCGGTTGGTTTTGAAGGTACTTTACCTTTCGTTCAAGGTTCTCAAGGTTGTGTAGCTTACTTCCGTACTCACCTCAGCCGTCACTACAAAGAGCCATTTTCTGCTGTATCCTCTTCTATGACTGAAGACGCGGCGGTATTCGGTGGTTTGCAGAACATGATCGATGGTTTGCAGAACTCTTACGAGCTTTACAAGCCCAAGATGATTGCTGTTTCTACCACCTGTATGGCTGAGGTTATCGGTGATGACTTAAGTGCGTTTATCGGTACTGCTAAGAATAAAGGTGCTGTTCCTAGAGAACTTCCCGTTCCTTTTGCTCATACCCCCAGTTTCGTAGGCTCTCACATTACTGGCTACGACAACATGATGAAGGGTATTCTTTCTAACCTGACTGAAGGTAAGAAGACTGGCAAGAGCAATGGTAAACTCAACTTTATCCCCGGTTTTGATACCTACACCGAAAACAACCGCGAAATTAAGCGGATGCTCGGTTTAATGGGAATTGATTACACCATTCTCTCTGACAACAGTGACTATTTGGATTCCCCCAACAATGGTCAATACGATATGTACCCCGGTGGTACTAAATTAGAAGATGCGGCTGATGCTTGCAATGCTGAAGGTACAGTCCTCTTACAAAAATATACCACTCCTAAAACCGAAGAGTTCATTAACAAACAATGGGGCCAAACCACTAAGGTTCTCCGTCCTTGGGGTGTGAAAGGTACTGACGAATTCTTGATGACTTTGTCAGAAATGACTGGTAAGCCTATTCCTGAAGAGTTAGAAATCGAACGTGGACGCTTAGTTGACGCGATGACTGACTCCTATGCGTGGATTCACGGTAAGAAGTTCGCAATCTACGGCGATCCTGATCTTATCCATGGTGTTACCAGTTTCTTGTTAGAATTAGGTGCTGAACCCGTACACATTCTATGTAATAACGGTGACAAACCATTCAAAAAAGAAATGGAAGCTATGCTCAATGCTAGCCCATTTGGTAAGGATGCTACTGTTTGGATTAAGAAGGACTTGTGGCACTTACGTAGCTTATTGTTCACCGAGCCTGTAGACTTCTTCGTTGGTAACTCCTACGGTAAGTACTTGTGGCGTGATACCAAGATTCCTATGGTTCGCATCGGTTATCCTCTGTTTGACCGTCACCACTTACATCGTTACTCTACTCTCGGTTACAAAGGTGGTATCAATCTTCTTAATTGGGTTGTTAATACCCTGTTGGATGAGATGGATCGCGGCAGCAACATTGCTGGTGAGACAGATATCTCCTTTGACTTGATTCGTTAGATTTGTTTTGAGCTAACAGCTTACGAATAAAGGGAAAGGAAAGGGCAATAATCATAAGCGCAAAATCATCGATTTTGCCTTTTCCTTTTTAATTGTAAAATGGTGTATGTTATGGATTAAATTACTAGATATGAACGCCTTAGTTAACCTTTACATATACTAGAGTAATAACAATAGTCCTGTTAAGTTATTGGCGTACTTATTTTATAGATAAATCCCAAAAATACTCTCGATCTTCATATTCTGTAAAATATTTACTTGTTTGAAAATGATTTGAGCGAGATATTGGTTAGTAGGAGTGAACTCTAGACTTGATGGATTTTTTATTAGCTGCAAGTAACATTAAATTATCAAGGTAGAGCAAGTATCACAAGGATTATTCAGGATTGGCGTTCCCTAATTTATTCAGATTAGCAAAACAAAAATATAAGTTATGAGTTTGCAATTGGAATTATGGCCTTGCTGAATCAGGGGATGATTTCACTAATTTTTCAACAATTTTTCAATGGTTTCAAACGCTAATTCATCCCGCACTACTTATGCTACACCGGAATTATATATTGTTGATTCAAATCTTATAAATTTTACCAAAATTCCATTCTTATCTGCTAATTATCACTTACCAATTACCTACCCCAAATAAGCCATGATCGGTACCCAAGGCAAAATTAATCAGCTGCTCACAGAAACAGGATGCGAACATAATCAAAATAGTAAAGAGAAGAAAAATAAATCTTGTAGACAACAGGCTCAACCAGGTGCAGCCCAAGGTGGATGTGCTTTTGATGGAGCAATGATTGCTCTAGTACCAATTACAGACGCAGCACATTTAGTTCACGGTCCGATCGCTTGTTCTGGCAATTCCTGGGGTGGTCGTGGTAGTCTGTCTTCTGGCCCTTTGTTATATAAGATGGGATTCACCACAGATTTAACGGAAAACGATATCATTTTTGGTGGTGAGAAGCGTCTTTATAAAGCCATTCTCGAGGTAGGGAATAAGTATAATCCATCGGCTGTTTTTGTGTATGCTACCTGCGTTACAGCTTTGATTGGGGATGATATTGATGCTGTTTGTAAGATAGCTGCAAAGAAAACCGGTTTACCTGTAGTTCCTGTCCACTCTGCAGGTTTTGTGGGAAGTAAAAATTTGGGCAACCGCATCGGTGGCGAAGCTTTGTTAGAACATGTTGTGGGTACTGCAGAACCCGAATATACTACACCTTATGATATTAACCTGATTGGTGAATACAATATTGCCGGGGAAATGTGGAATGTTCTCCCTCTATTTGAGAAATTAGGCATTCGGGTGTTGGCAAAGATTACTGGTGATGCTCGCTATCAAGAAGTAGCTTATGCTCACCGTGCCAAACTGAATGTAATGATTTGCTCCAAAGCCCTACTGAACATGGGTAGAAAGATGGAGGAAAAATATGGGATTCCTTACATTGAAGAGTCTTTCTATGGTGTAGAAGATATCAATCAATGTTTACGTAATATTGCTGAAAAAATAGGCGATATTAACCTACAATGGCGTACTGAAAAGTTGATTGCAGAAGAAGCTGCTGCTTTAGATATGGCGTTAGCTCCCTACCGCGAACGCTTAAAAGGTAAGAGAGTAGTTATATATACCGGCGGTGTTAAAAGCTGGTCAATTGTTTCTGCTGCTAAGGACTTGGGTATGGAAGTAACTGCTACCAGTACCAAGAAGAGTACGGAAGAGGATAAAGTTCGGATTCAGCATTTATTAGGTAAAGATGGTATTACCTTAGAAAAAGGTAACCCCAAGGAAATTCTCAGAATTATCAAAGAAACTAACGCAGATATGCTTATTGCTGGTGGTCGTAACCAGTATACTGCCCTCAAAGCAAGAATACCTTTCTTAGATATTAACCAAGAACGCCATCATCGCTACGCTGGCTATGCAGGCATGATTGAAATGGCAAGGGAATTGGATGAAGCTCTCCACAGTCCTGTATGGGAACAGATTCGTCAATCTGCACCTTGGGGGTGACAGTTGTCAGTTAACAGTTAGCAGTTGACAGTAAAAATTTCTCTTCCCCATCTCCCCTACTCCCCCTACACTCCTCCTCCACACCATCTCTGAAGTAAAAAAATGGCGATTGTCACCACTCCCAACAAAGCTGTTGTAGTAAATCCTCTCAAACAAAGCCAAGCTCTAGGTGCAACCTTAGCCTTTTTAGGATTAAAAGGAACAATGCCCTTGCTGCATGGTTCTCAAGGTTGTACTGCTTTTGCCAAAGTAATTCTCGTACGTCATTTCCGCGAAGTAATTCCCCTTTCCACAACAGCTATGACGGAAGTGACAACGATTTTGGGTGGTGAGGATAATGTGGAAGAAGCTATTCTTACCCTGGTGGAGAAAGTCAAACCGGAAATAATTGGTTTATGTACCACCGGACTGACGGAAACTCGTGGGGATGATATGCAAGGAATTCTCAAGGAGTTTCGCAAAAACCACCCAGAACTCAATGGTTTACCAATTATCTTGGTTTCTGCCCCAGATTTTAAAGGTGCATTGCAAGATGGTTATGCTGCTGCGGTGGAAAGTATGGTAAATAACCTCCCCCAAGCTGGAGAGACTAAACCCCAACAAGTTAACCTGTTGTTTGGTTCGGCATTTACTCCTGGAGATGTAGAACACATAAAAGAGATTGTTTCTAGCTTTGGATTAGTACCTGTTTGTGTACCAGACTTATCGTTATCAATGGATGGACACCTAGATGAATCTTGGAGTCCAATTACTGTTGGAGGTACAACGGTAGAACAATTACAAAGTGTGGGTAGTTCTGCTTTTACCTTGGCTTTGGGTGAAAGTATGCGGGGAGCAGCTCAAATATTGACAGAAAAATTAGGTATTCCCCATGAGGTCTTCAGGGAAATTACGGGATTAAAACCAGTAGATGAGTTCATCATGGCACTGGCTGATATCAGTGGTAGTCCTGTGCCAGAAAGATACGATCGCGATCGCCGACAGTTGCAAGATGCAATGCTGGATAGTCACTTCTATTTTGGTCGGAAACAAGTATCCTTGGCATTAGAACCAGATTTACTCTGGTCTACGGTGAATTTTTTACAGTCCATGGGAGCAGAAATCCATGCTGCTGTTACTACTACTCGCTCCCCCCTACTAGAGAAACTACCAGTAGAAAAAGTAACTATTGGTGACTACGAAGACTTTGAACAATTAGCCCAAGGTTCCGATCTGTTAATTGGGAACTCCCACACCCATGCGCTCGCT
>CBZS010000431.1 GCA_000613065.1 Richelia intracellularis
TGGTTTTATTCGGGAATCAATTTTAATTGCTATTTTATTGGGTATTCTTTGTTCTGTAGTTGGTTCCTACTTGATAGTTCAGCGCATGGGAATATTAGGTGATGTGATTGCCCATGCAGTGTTACCGGGACTAACAATCGCCTTTTTTCTGGGAATTGATATATTTTTAGGAGCATTTATATCCGGTACTTTAAGTACCTTTGCCATTGCCTGGATTGAATCACAATCTCGTATCAAAGTAGATACAGCTATGGCTTTGGTTTTCTCTGGCTTTTTAGCATTGGGAATTATGTTGATTACCGTACTCAAAAGTAAAATAGACCTGCATCATTTTTTATTCGGGGACATTTTAGGAGTAACAACATCAGATGTTATCCGTACTTTAATTATTACAATTATTATTTTGTTGTTAGTCAGAATATTTTACAAAGAATTAATTTTCTACACCTTTGATCCCATTGGAGCACAAGTTAGCGGATTGCCAGTAAATTTAATTCATTTTGGTTTAACAGCAGCAATTACTTTGACAATCATTGCTAGCATGCAATCTGTGGGAGTTGTTTTAGTTGTTTCTTTATTAGTTGGACCAGGAATTACTGCTTATTTATTAGTTAAAGAACTACATGAAATAATGGTGCTAGGTTCTGTTGTGGGCGTAATTAGTAGTATTAGCGGTTTGTATATTAGTTATTATTTAAATGTCCCTTCTGGTGCTGCTATTGTTTTAGTTGTTTGTGGAATATTCTTGTTAACATTACTCTTTAGCCCTTCCCAAGGAATTTTGACCCGTCCAGGGGGAATTGCTAATCGATCTGCCAAGGTTTTACAGCAATTGCAACGAGGCAAGTATAGCAAAAGGCAGAAGGTTGTACACGCAGTGAACGAAGGTAGTGAGGCTTCTGAAGGTAGGTAGAAGACAGAAGGGAAGAAATAAAATCAATTACTATCCACAAAAACAGCATCTAAGTCAAAGCTCTCCAATACTGCGAAATAAATTTCCATGCTGACTTTGCGAACACAAAGGTTAATAACAAAACTACTGCTAAATCCGGCAGTATTGAACCTCTCAGAAACACTAATCCTGCTGCAACAAGAACAGATCTATTGGCAATGATGTCATTTCTCGAACATAATCATACAGAAGACATATTTCTATTATCCTTGCGATGCCTGGTTAATAACAGTAAACAAAATAGATTAGTAAGTAACGCCATAACGCCAAAGAAATTACTCGGCAATTTGCTTTAAGCTGTAATAGAGAACTTCGGCTATGCGCTGGGCCTTAAAATAATAGTAAACTAGCTTACTATCGTTTTTATACTTTAATATTCCGTAATCTCCGCAAGTTATGAAAAGGGAATGCAATTTTTACATCAAGCAATCAAGCTACTTCGCACACGCAAAGTTCTTAACCATTACTCATATCGTGGAGAATCTTTAGCCGGGATTTATCAGCTAAAGCACTAAAAATCAATTGAGCCCTCTCTGTTGTATCATCTCCCGGTAGTGCTTCACCAACTTGAGCCACTAGTTATGAGTTAAAACACCGAGTTTGGCAAATGTAGCTTTCCTTGGCTTTAGTCACAAATTTTGACGCACACGAGGTTTCACAACTTAATTATAACAGCCTATGATGAAGGTTTATTTTTGTTACTACCCAAAAAAATTTGATAATAATTAACAATTAATAATAACCTCAAGGGATCCTATTCCTACTGTGATAGCTTTGTTTTTTATTTCGAAAATGTTTAAATACAGGACGGATGGCGATTGCCATTATCAGTGCTAAAATGACATAGATTATCGTTTTAGCACTGGAATGGCTAGTAAAGTAGATTTAGCAATTATTGGTGCTGGTCCCCATGCTCTGACCTTAGTTACCCATTTATTAAAGAAACGGCAGAAAATACGCTCAAAAATAGCGGTATTTGACCCCAGTGGAGGATGGTTGCATCAATGGAAACAGCAATTTGCAGCTTTAGGTATACCACATTTGCGTTCCCCTGCAGCTCATCACCCAGATCCCAATGCCTTTGCTTTGCGGAAGTTTGCAGAACCCCGCCCCCATGAATTGTTTGCTCCCTACGATTTACCAGGAACTAAATTATTTGATGATTTTTGTGGGGATGTGATTCGTCGCTGGAATTTAGAAAATGCAGTGACGCCAGGGGAAATAACTTGTATTGAGCCATTACCACATTCTTTTCGTCCATGGTTGCATTTATGGTTGAAGGATGGGAAATCAATTATTGCTCGACGGGTGGTATTAGCAACTGGTAGCAGTCAATTCCAAATACCGGATTGGGTGAGTCAGATTCAGACACCATATCCCCAAGATAGATTATGTCATTCCCAACTAATAGATTTACGGAAGTTACAATTGGCTGGTGAAAGAATATTAATTGTGGGAGGGGGATTAACAAGCGGACATTTAGCCATTGGTGCTTTATCTCTTATGGCTAAAGTTGACATATTTATCAGACGACAATTACAAGAAAAAATATTTGATGCTGAACCGGGTTGGTTGGGGCCAAAATATTTGAAGGCATTTTTTGCTGAGCCTAATTTCCACAATAGATGGAGGATGATTAAAGAAGCAAGAAATGGTGGTTCTATTACTCCTGCAATGGGGGTGCAGTTAAGGAGGGAAAGACGTCAGGGTCAGGTAAGAATCTATGAAAATACTCAAGTAGTTAAGGCTGAGTGGTTGGGTAACTACTGGTTAATTAAGACTAATAAGGGGGAGCAATATGAATATGACAGGATTTGGTTATCTACAGGAACCCACTTTGATGTGCATTCTCAACCTTTGTTAGAGAATATTTTGCAAGCATATCCAATCTCTGTGGTCAATGGCTTACCTGTTTTGGAGCATAACTTGTGTTGGCATGGTTGTCCCTTGTTTCTTATGGGTGGATTAGCAGCTTTACAAATTGGACCAACAGCCAGAAATTTATCTGGTGCAAGAATGGCTAGTGAGAAGTTGGAAAAGGCGATTATTAAATCTGCTGTTATTCCTTATCAAGCAATTTTAGCTTGATAAGGAATAACATCTTTCGGACTTCGTATTAATACGTAATTATTACCCTGACAATAAACATCAATTTTTAGCAAAAGATTGGGGGAGGAGAATAGATGTTTTAAGCCTACTTATACAATGTTTTACTGCATATATTCATACTTATCTAATCTGAAGTGACCCTTTGACTAAAAACTAAATCTATGGGTACTGATACTTCCAGACATTTCAAGTCCAAGCTTATTGGGTACAAATCATGCTAATTCCAAGTAAATCTATTGCTCTTTGTTGTATAGCTGTAGGCTGAGTAATCTTCTCAAAAACGAAGTATTTACGGCGTTGCATAAGTCCGGTATGAATTAGGGTTTGAAAGCATTGATAAATCGTTGAAAATTTAGTGAAATCATCCCGCACTTATGCAACGCCATTTCTTTATTTGAGGCGCTCCCTCTTAAAGCGCTAATCTAGTCTAAACCTTCTTTATCTTTTAAGTCTTCTCGAATACTTGCTTGAGTAATCATTCCACGGTCTCCGACCCAGACTAATCTCTTAATACCAAATATCGAGCTAAATTTATCTATTTGATTAGTAAATATCTTTGGATAGGATGTATTTCCCTCAAATACTTCTACTGGGATTGGACAAGCTTTATCATTACATAATAGCCGAAATACTATTTGTAATTTACTACGTTTTTTCTCACGGTTATAACCATCTTTTGCTAACGGACAAGCTTTTCCTTCTAAATATGTAGAACTAACGTCATATAGAAGCAAACATCCTTCCTTCAGATGAACTTTGGCAAGATGAGTTTCAATTTCTCCTTGGGGTTCCAATAAAAAATTCATCCCCAAATATAATTCATGATCATCCGCTCCTTATAATCCTAAAACTTCCCCTAAACTGGAGAAAACAGTTTCCCCATCGAGTCATCTTGCTGTTGCTAATTTCGAACCTGGTTTGACAATACGCGCCACTATCATAGCCTCAATTCTTATTCTGCTGTTTTAACTATCAATTAAGGTATGTAATCCTAATTTTATTAACCTTGATAGTGTTGTCGCTAGATAACCATGAAGACGGCTACCAATGATTTTAAATATTTCTTCTAAATCTTCTACTGCTTTACCTCCTTTGAGCAGAATTTTTAAATCATCTACCGTTTCCGAAGGCAGTTTTGAAAGCCACATTTCGCAGGTGCGATCGCACAATATTATCTTTTTGAAATATGAGTTTTTCAGAATAACAAATCAAAGTACAATATATTGATAACTTAGGTATAGTAGTAGGGATTATTTCTTGGAACTTATCCCCAAGAAATAATCAGCGCAAGCCAAGTGGTCAAAGCAATCATTATCAATGGCAGCCTTGCTGAATCCGGGGATGATTTCACTAAATTTTCAAGGATTTATCAATGGTTTAAAATCCTAATTCATCCTCTGATTCAGCAATCCCCCCCTTTTCCCCTCAAACTTTGCTTCCAAACTAATAACTCTCCATTTTCAGTACCGGCAGCGAGTTTATCACCCTGGGGATGCCAAGCTAGACAAGAAAATCCTCCCGATACTCCTTTGAGAACCTGGGATAAGCGTTTACCCTTCTTCCACAAACAAACGCAACCATCAGTTCCAGCAGAAGCTAACATTAAACTATGGGGGGCAAAAGCGATAGCTTCTACTATATCACTATGATTTTCTAATACTGTGGCACCCCAGCCCAAGGATTTATCTTCGTCCTTCTCCCAAACTACAACTCCCTCCATACTGCTAGA
>CBZS010000432.1 GCA_000613065.1 Richelia intracellularis
CTATAAAACAAGTCGAGTCTAGATTACAGCGAAATCCACTGTTGCCCAAATGGGATATCTTGATTCAACCGCTTTAGCTGGTAATTTCTTTTTCAACAATCACCTAATGTTAACCCTGCATCCGATGTTACAGGCTCTCCCTTTAAATTGACTACAACTGGACATGACTTTACCTCTCCAAATACAAACTGTTCCCGTATAGAATGATTTGGGTGCGACTCTTTTGGTAGTACGGAGTATGATATAAGAATAATAAATGACAAGTCAACCAGAGTAGTATTGACAGCCAAAAATTTACTTGATCTAATTGGCTTGTAAAAAGTGAAAAAACAGGAACATTTCCATACCCTATACAAGCATTTACATCAAATCAAGGTATGTTTTGGTCACAAGCACGAGAACTATTTGAAGAGATAGTTAGTTACTTAGACTCAGACAGCATTTGTGCGTTAGAAACTCCCAGATAGAGAGTAAGTTACTTGAGAATGGATACGAACTATTGAGACGGTTGTTAGAAACAACGATATTTTGATAAACGCACTCAAGATGAAATAGAGGGAGAGTGTGCAGGCACAGACTCAGTAAGTAGAACACA
>CBZS010000433.1 GCA_000613065.1 Richelia intracellularis
CAAAACAGATATATGAAATTATAAGGGTGCAATACTTGCACCCCTACATGAAAAATTATGGGTATCCTTTCAATCCCCTAAAATACGATTCATTTATTTAACCAAAGCGTTGAATAATCACTTCAGAAAACTCAGAACATCTTAGTGGTTTTACGGGTGGCTCCATTAACCGTGCTAAATCATAAGTAACTTGACGGTTAGCGATCGCAGTTCCTAAACCTTTTTTAATTAAGTCTGCGGCTTCTTGCCAACCCATATATTCCAGCATCATCACCCCAGATAAAATCACAGAGCCGGGATTAATTCTGTCTAATCCTGCATGTTTGGGAGCAGTACCATGAGTGGCTTCAAAAACCGCTGCAGAGTCGCCAATATTTGCCCCTGGTCCCATTCCCAGTCCGCCAACAATTGCCGCCGCCGCATCAGATAAATAATCCCCATTCAAGTTCATGGTAGCAAGAATAGAGTATTCATCGGGACGGGTTTGAATTTGCTGGAAAATACTATCGGCAATACGATCGTTCACCATTATCTTATCTTTCCACTTGCCACCACCGTGTGATGACCAAATAGAATTAAGAACTGTTTCTACTTCCTTGACTATTTGGGCTTTTTTCTCTTCTGTTAAACCATCAAAACCAGGGTCAATCATCCGGGCATTTTCTTCCGGTGTAATATCTGGCTTACTTTCCTTATTACCCAAAATCCATGATTCCCTTTCCGTCACACACTCTTGACGGAACTCGCTGGTGGCTAACTCATAACCCCAATCACGAAATGCTCCTTCGGTGTATTTCATGATATTACCCTTATGCACCAAAGTCACCATTTGCTTATTTTTGGGCAATAATAGGGCATGTTTAATGGCACGTCTAACCAGACGTTGGGAACCAGTTTTACTAATTGGTTTAACACCAATCCCTGCATCTAAGGGAATTTGCTTTTTCCCATGTTCTGGGGTATCGGGGATCAACTCTTCATTGATAATTTTAATTAGGCGATCGCCTATTTCACTACCTTGTTTCCACTCAATTCCCAAATAAATATCTTCGGTATTTTCCCGATAAACAATTACATCCAGTTTATCTGGACTCTTGTGGGGTGAAGGAGTACCTGCATAATAGCGACAAGGGCGCACACAAGCATATAAATCAAAAATTTGCCTTAAGGCAACATTCAAAGAGCGAATCCCACCACCTACAGGAGTAGTTAAAGGACCTTTAATGGCAACACCGTATTCCCTAATTGCTGTCAGGGTATCTTCGGGTAAATACTGATAAGTACCGTATAAATCACAAGCTTCATCTCCCACATATACTTTAAACCAGCTAATCTTTCGCTTACCTTGATAAGCCTTTGCGACAGCTGCATCTAGTACTTTTTGCGTCGCAGGCCAAATATCTATACCTGTACCGTCACCACGAATAAAAGGGATAATGGGATTATCCGGGACAACCGGTTCACCATTTTTGAAGGTAATTTTCGCTCCGGTTGTTGGGGGAGAAATTTTTTCGTACATCAAATACTCCTGATGGTTGCGCCAAATACTCCTGATGGTTGCGCCAAATACTCAAATCGAGAAAATCTTTATTTTTGGAAGGTTAGCAGATTTTACCCTGTGTGGTTTTCACAATTCTATGAGGCGCAGAGTTTTGCCCTTTATACGTTTGTATGGGTAAATAAAAAATGGGGAAGAATAAATATTCACTTAGTCTACTCCTTTGAATATACAGCAAAACGAACCATTCAATTTTGAATTTTGGATTGTAAAGGAGAATGTTGATAGTTAGTAGTTGTACAAGTTTCCTTTTGTCTCGCTAAATCTCTCTGCACATCCATTGCCTTAAACCGTTTACAAAATGTTATAATCCTTATTATTGTCATGATAATAAAACCCTCCCTTTTTCCTTCCCCCTACAAAGCACTGGGAATCATTGGCGATTTACTGTAAACTACTTCTGGCTGATAGTTAACTGTTTTTTCACTTAACGAGTTTTACGAGTAATGGCATGACAGACCCAATGACTGTATCAGATACTACTAGTGATGATATTAACTCCCTCCGCAACCAGTTAATCACTCGGTCTGAAAAAGTCCAACAGAAGTTAATCCCACAGTTAGCTAACCTTGGTAACGGGGGATTGGATGTACTAATGGAATTTTTGCTGCAACGCCGGGAAAATACAGCAACTCCGGTGGATGGTAAAGTTTACCAAATCCTTCACAATTCTGACTTACCAAGGATACAAGAGTTCCTGCAAAACTATTTTCCCCAGGGAATTTTAGCCCTTAAATCTGAACGCCATATTGATTACACTCCCCTAGAAAAATTACTCACTGTGCAAGACTGGGAAGCAGCAGACAGGATGACGATTCAAAAAATGTGCGAGCTTGCTGGGGATGATGCTGTTAAACGTAAGTGGTTGTATTTTACAGAGGTGGATAATTTTCCAGTTATTGATTTGCAAACTATTAATAATTTGTGGTTAATTCATTCCGAAGGTAAGTTTGGCTTTTCTGTACAACGAGAAATCTGGCTTGGGTTAAGTAAAAATTGGGAAAGTCTTTGGTCTAAAATTGCCTGGAAAAGTGGCAATACCTGGACTCGCTATCCCCAAGAGTTTATTTGGAGTATGGACGCACCCAGAGGACATTTACCTTTATCTAATCAGTTGCGAGGGGTGAGAGTTTTTGCTTCCTTGATGTCTCATCCTGCTTGGGAAAAAGGAAGGAAGGAATGAGGGTTTCCCACAGGTTAGGATTACAGGAGAAATAAATCTTTAACCCTTCCCAGTATTGAATAATGGCCAAGGCCTGATTACAATCCACATTCCGCAGGTGCGATCGCACAATGTTGTATTTTTGAAATATGAGTTTTTCTGAATCACAAATCAAAGTACAAGATATCCAGCACTTAGGCATAGTGGGAGGCATTATTGATGAAATGAGTTTGGTTGATTTGTTCAACCAACTGCTTGGAACTCATCCCCAAGAAATAATCAGCCCAGGCCAAGTGGTCAAAGCAATGATTCTCAATGGCTTAGGCTTTATCAGTGCACGACTATATTTCTTTGAGAAGTTCTTCGAAGGGATTGCAACGGAACATTTATTGGCAGAGGGAATACAACCAGAACATTTGAACGATGAACGCTTGGGCAGAGTCTTAGAGGATGTTTTAAAAGTCGAAGTGAGTTACAAATCATGCAAGTCCCCTGACCATGATACGTATCATTCTAATATAAATTCAAGTCTCAGAAGTTTCAGGTAGCCTTTCATAGTCCTTACTTAATCTTCTACACCAATTGAGCCACCCGAAAGTTAGTTCTACAACCCAAGGTTTTGGTAAAAGGGTAAAACCCTTCTTTTCTAAGGGTCTGAGAACCACTTCCACAATCCAAGGAAAAACATCGATTATCCAGTGGGCAAAATCTTCCCCCCGATATCCTTCATCCATCCAGATAGTGTGTAGTCTTTTAACTTTATCTTTCATCTGATAAACCTGCCAGAACGTACACGTTTAGTTTAGCCCCTGCACGTTCTGGCACACTTCCAGAAGTAACTAAGACTCGCAAAACTAGCCCTAACAAGTCAACCGTAATAAATCGCTTACCTCCATTTATTTGTTTTCCTGCATCTAAACCAACATCCGTACAAATCATGGTTACGGTTTCAACTGATTGGCTATCAAAGCCTGGTTCCAATGGACTTGGTTCTCGACTGGCTGCTACCCGAACCCATTCATATAGTTTGTCATGAACCTGAAGGCAAGTACGATCTTTGCCCCATCTTCTGAAATAGCCATAGACTGTAGACCAAGGTGGTAAATCTCCTGGTAATGCCCGCCATGTACATCCTTGACACAGTACGTATCAAATCGCGTTTACTACTGGGTACATACATGTTGTTGTACGTGGACGACCACCTGGTTTTGCCTCTGGAAACATCTGTGGGATTAACTCCCACTGTTCCCACGTTAAATTGGTAGGATAATTCTTAGTCATTTGCTCAGGGGGTGCTGTTTTCTATAATTCTCACCATATGCCTTGTGAGCTTTTTTATGATAGCTCCCACCTTTTAAAACATCCTCTTAGAAAAACTATATCATGCAGGATTAACGGAAATTTTTATCCGAGTCGCACTATCAGGAGCAGATAGATTTGGAGTCAAAATGGATAGCTTCCACTTGGATTCAAGTTCATTTCATATAGATGGGGATTATGGAACTGATACTTATGATGAAGCATCAGCAGAGTCCTCAGTTAGGAGCTGTGCTGGATTATACAGTTTTTTGGTGCTCCCTGTCGTAAATATTATCTTCTTTGGTAACTAAGCTGCGGAATCTGGGTTACAAAATACTAACCACGCACCTTACCAATTTATCCGCTATTGCGGATATTTCTCCGAATATTCCTGCAGGTGAATTTTGGTTGATATTAAGTCCTTTCTAGGACATTAATTCAGCAACTTAGATTAATCATCTTTAGTATTAAATAATGCTGGCAGTTGATGGTCGTTAGTTGTACGAATTTATCCTTATCTCCCTACTCCCTTCAACTTATCAAGAATTTATAAATCAAAATATGAATGATTTAGCTGGCTGAGTCTATCATTCCTTCTAATGTAGCAGCTACGACTCGATGATCTGGATCTTGCCGCAGTTGCAATAACGCCGTCTGTGCTGAAGACGAATCAAATTTTCTCAACGCTTTGGCAACTCTAGAGCGAACTTGCCAAATATTGGATGCAGCTAAAGGAAGTAATATTTCTAAAGCTGTTTCTTTTTGGGGAGTATCAGATAACCGACCTAAATGAGCCAACGCTGTTTGTCTAACAAGGGGATCTGTTCCCTCTAGTCCAAGTTGGCAGAATTTTAATAGCATTTCTGAGTCGATTATTTCTTCCATCACAGCAAAAATACTTTGTCTTATCAACCAATGAGATTCCTGCTCAAATAATTCCTCTAGGTAAGGTAATGCCCTTTCTAAACCATACTTAGCAAGAGAGTTAGCTGCTTCTGCCAGCACATTCGGATCTTTCTCATTTGCAATTATATTTAAAAGTGCCTGAAACCCTTCTTCTGTTTGCTTGTAACCAAAACCCATCGCAACATAAGAGCGAATCATAAATTCTTTGTCATGCATCCGCTTCTTCAGCAGGGGAACAACAACTTCGGGATTATGCTGACGTAACTCTACAATAGCTTTGATGCGGTTTTGAGCATCAGCACTATTGAGATAGGCTTCAATCTGCTGTAGTTCCATCGTTCTATGTGAGAATTCCTATTACTTATAGTATAGTTTACATCCTGTTACAAAAATCTCATCTAATTTCAGGTTGTGAGCTTTGATCTCTCATTAAAAAATGGAACCGCCAGGTAAAAAATAGTGCTCCGAGACCAAAACCAACTGACTGTCCAATCCACAAACCAGCACCACCAAAACCGAAATTAAAGCCTAATAAATAGCCAATGGTTAAACCCATGCACCAATATGCAACTAGGCTGAGTAACATAGGTATGCGAGTATCTTTTAAACCTTGCAGTGCTCCACTCGCAGTTTTTTGTACTCCATCTAAAATCTATCCACAAGCAGCTACTGCCAGCATAGGTAAAGCAATCGCAATTACTGCTCTATTATCTGGATTGCTTATGTATATCTATAAACCAATCACTTTTTCTAATTTTAATCATAAAGCGATCGCAGTAATTGCCATAAAAAATCCACTTAATCCCAGACTCAAATACCCTGCTTGTTTTGCAGCTTGACAGTTCCGCTTGCCAATCCACTGTCCAACACGTACCGTGGTTGCATGGGACATGGCTAAAGGAACCATAAAGATTACAATCATTGTTTGCAAAACAATGATTGGGCTGCTAGTATATCAGTTCCCAAAGCTCCCAGGGAAGAAGTCATAATTCATACTAATGAATTTTAAATAATTGCGAGTATACCGATAGGAAAACCAACCCAAACAAGTTCCCAGAGAATTTTTGGATCGATTTTGTGGAAGTTTTGAAATAATTGAAACCGATTTAATGATTTATGACCCAATACATAAATAAGTAGAAAAACAAACATTAGGCAATGAGCGATGGCACTAGCAGTAGCTAAACCCACCAGTTCCATTTTTGGAAAGCCAAATTTACCAAATGCAAGGGTATAATTACCAATAGTCTTGAAAATAGTTGCAACAATTACGATGACCATTACTGGAGGTGGTTGAGAAATAGAACATACTAAACTTCGCAACACAGCAAACCCCAATGCTGGAAATAGTCCCCACAGCATACTATCTAAGTAGGAATTGGCTGAATTGACGATTGTAGGAGCTTGCCACCATTTAAGCATCAAAGTATCAAGATGTGACAGGAATAACATTCCTGGGGCAGTTAGAATTAGAGCTAACCATAAGCCCTGCCGCATGATTTTTCCTACCCGTCCGTTGTGCCCTGCACCATAAGCTTGAAGAATAGCTGGACTTACTCCCGTAAAAATACCAGTAATCATCATTATTATTAATAAAGCCATAAGCGAAGGTTTCAGCTCCTAATAGTATCTATGAAACCTGTTGTGGCTTGAGCTATTTGGGCGCTAGCCAGGGCAACTGCTATTTTGATAAATTCTTTTACTTCTATTAGGATTTGTTTATTTTATATTCTGCCAGGAGTCAAACTAACCTCAAGCCTCCCCTGAACTAACTATCAAGGAATAAAACTACAAGTATAACAATAAAGGAGAGTCACTTACTTGTAAC
>CBZS010000434.1 GCA_000613065.1 Richelia intracellularis
AAATTTCCGTCTCACGTTTTCAACAAGAACGTTGTTTCCCATGGTTTCAAAAAAAATATCGTCATCTTGTTTGTTGTCAGATGGGAAAGAATTTCAGCTTGTTTTGATGCTTTTTTGTATCTTGCAACAATCCATATTTGGATTAACAAAATTATATTAGTGGGATAAATTCATCTACAACAAGAACATAAACGCAATCACCTGGCTTTGTACTCTAGTGGTATTCCTTTAAACAAGCAAGTTTTCAAAGCTCCTTGTTGTACTACCCCTCCACCTCTTTCAATTCCTCTGTAAGTTCCGCTTCCCGTCTGACTAAAAGAGTCGCACCCAATTAATTTATCCTAAATCTGACTCATCCAAGTATTTTTTCTCACTTGTGAGAAATCCGGGTATAGCCATTCCTCCTTTAATTATTCTCTTTTATGGCGTTTAAATAGTTAGAAAAGAATATTCAACTAAATAGCTATAAAGCAATATTCAACAATTCTGTCTGATTTACTTGACTTAATATTTAGCACAGTGAGGTATCTTGAGATTTGACAACTTTTATGTATACTTCTCTGGATAGAGGTAAAACTGAGATTACTCAGATACCATAATTTACAGGATATAAATTTAAGTTTTTCTTCTGCCAAGTGTAAATTTTAATAAATAAAAGCTTATATTCCCAATAGGTTTTTATATACTGGACATCATTAAACATTGATCCCGATGCAAATCAGCACCAGAGAGATGTTTCTCAATTAAAATTCCTGTTATCAATTTTGGGAGGAAATTAATGATGGCTTTGTCTCAAACATCTAATTTAGGCAAGACCTACTCCTTGTTAATGATCAAAAGTTTTTTGATCTGGACTTTCACCTTGGCAGTATGTTTGTTGGTTGTCGGTTTTCCTTTAGTTGTTTTGATGGCTACTGTTGGCTGTTTGTTGACAGTTGTTTTACAGTCTGTGATGCCAATGAGCGCTGTTTTGTTGGTAGCAGGTGGTTTAATATCGTTTAATATTTTAGCTGTGGTAATAGGAGCAGGAATTTTGACAGCTAAAGGAATTCATCCCAAGGAAGTGAAGTGGTTAAGCTGGCTACATGGAGAAGCTGAAGAAATACAATCAACGGTTTATGCAGCTTGTCCTCTAACTTGTAATATCGATGTATAAACTTTTAAAAATATATATAAAATATCTGTGCTAAATTCGACAAACAACGCTTTATCCCGGTGAAACCGGGTTTTTTTATATCTATAAGTTTGAGATATCCTTAGAGATTGCTGCTCACACAGAATATACAGAATTATTGGTGATCACCCAGGATTCATATATCTAAAAATAAGACAAAAATCTGAAAATTAACTTTTCGTAATACTTCATTCTTTGCATAAAAATCTAAAATTAGTTGACTATTGACTTTTTTGGGTTCACCATAGCATTGATTAGTGAGTAATAACCCATGACTAATGAGTAATAAGAAACTAGTTTACATTATTTTGGGTACTCGTCCGGAAGCAATTAAATTAGCTCCGGTAATTCAGGTGTTTCAAGATTGCCCTGGTGTACAAACCCAAGTAATTTTAACAGGACAGCACCGGGAAATGGTCCAGCAGGTGATGCAACTTTTTAACCTGGATAGCGATTGCAATTTAGAAATTATGCAGCATCGCCAATCTCTGAGCGATATTACTTGTCGTAGTTTGCAGGGTTTGGAAAAGCTATTTGAAGATCATCATCCAGCTTTAGTAATTGTCCAAGGAGATACTACTACCGCTTTCGCTGCGGCTTTGGCTGCTTTTTATCACAAAATACCTGTAGGTCATGTGGAAGCTGGTTTAAGGACAGATGATTTATTTAATCCTTTCCCGGAAGAAGCAAATCGACGGTTAATTTCCCAACTGACCCAGTTCCATTTTGCTCCTACTCCCTTAGCGGTAGAGAATTTGCAGGCATCGGGGGTATTGGGGGAAGTACATTTAACAGGGAATACTGTTATTGATGCGTTATTAAAAGTCGCAGCCACAGAACCAGCTTGTAATGTTCCTGGTTTAGACTGGGGAAACTATCGGGTTTTGTTAGCAACGGTACATAGAAGGGAGAATTGGGGG
>CBZS010000435.1 GCA_000613065.1 Richelia intracellularis
TATGCTAGACCCAGCAGAGGAACCCAAATCATGAACAAGATCACAAATAGAAGACTTTCGGTTGGCAGCATCGAAAATGAATGGAGTAGAACGTCGGGGGTTTCAAGCTCAGATGACGTTGAAATATTGCCAAGGTAGAGCAAGGTTAGCACAAACAGTATTCCCTTGGGGTAGAGAAAATATAGAGTTAGGGTTACCGGAAAAAAGAACAGGGATAATCTGTGTGGGATTACAATCAGCCTTTAGCACAGCAAAGCGTTGCCAGGAGAAACAACCTCTTCTGTTGTGGCATTATCCCTGGGACAAATTGCGGAATCTGATTCTCAACAAGACCCAACATTTAAAAATTCCTTAGCCTATACCCGGTTAACAGCAACATCCGCACTAGAAAAACTCAAAGAACAGGGATTTAGCCAGGAGCAATTGCCTTGCCCCAGTACAATGGCACAAGTATTGAATCGAATGAATGGGCTATGGTCTTCGTAAAGTAGTAAAAGCCAAACCTCAAAAAAAATTCCACAAACGGATCATATCTTCAACAACATCAAAGAATTTCAGCCGCAATCAACAAACAAGCTTCAAAGTCAAACGGCTAAGCATGGATTGCAAACTTACCGTTAATATCGGGGGTTATTCTCGTGGTGGAAAAACCAGAGGAGACAATCAAGCAGAGGATCATGATATGGGATCCACAGAAAAATATACTCCCTGTGGGATTCTTGATGAAGATAGTGGGCAATTTATATTAACTTTGGTAGTTCTTCTTATAAAACCAGGGATTTTATTGTTGATACTCTAATTCAATGGTGGAAGACAATGAC
>CBZS010000436.1 GCA_000613065.1 Richelia intracellularis
GGAAAGGCTTATATCCTATCTTGAGTTGAAGTAATACTGTTTACCAAAAAGGGATTTCTCGAACAAAGAAAGCTATGAAACAAGTCGAGTCTAGATTACAGGGAAATCCACTGTTGCCCAAATGGGATATTTTGATTCAACCGCTTTAGCTGGTAATTTCTTTTTCAAAAATCACCTGATATCTCTGAATCGCAACAATTTTATTTATTTGTCCTGTATTAATTGGGATGTGGGGGAATCTCAAATTTACAGACTTAACTGCAAAAACTAGCGTTCAAATTTTCCCGATGATGCTTTTGGAATATACACCTATTTGGATATCTTCTCTCGTAATGGTAGGAGCGTTAGCTGCATTTATGTCAACTATGGACTCTCAGTTACTTGCTCTTAGTTACATGCTTACTAGAGATATTTATATTCCCTATATTCGTCCCCATGCTTCCCTAAAAAAACAAACCTTAGTTGGCAGAATTATCATTTTTATTTTAGCAATTTTAGGGCTAATAATTGCCTACAAGCCACCTACAAAAAAACGAGAAAATGCAAGGGGTCCATTCATCGTTTTAGGGATACTTTTTCCAACATTAATTGCTGTTTTCTATAGCAAAAAAGTTAATTAGACTAGTTGTCTTATGTCTATTTTAGTAGGATAAGTATTATTAGTAAATTTTCAATTAGGTGTAATTACTTCAAATTTTAATTTTGGCTTTTTACTAATAGTACCAATCATTACCATTTATTCTTTAATTATCATTTTATGCAAGATAAATTTTAATCCAAAGCATTCATACCTTGATTAACACATAGGATCCCAATAAAGCAATTGCTAGTGATGCAGAGTCATATAACTCTTATGTATTAAAAAGCATAAACTTTGTAAACAGGAGTTAGAGGATGTTTTAAAAGGTGGGAGGTATCATAAAAAAGCTCACAAGGCATATGCTGAGAATTATAGAAAACAGGACCCCGTGAGCAAATGACTAAGAATTATCCTAGCAATTTAAGGTGGGAACAGTGGGAGTTAATCCCAGAGGTGTTTCCAGAGGACAAACCAGGTGCTCGTCCACGTACAACAACATGTATGTACCCAGTAGTAAACGCAATTTAATAGGTACTGTGTCAAGGATCTACATGGCGGGCATTACCAAGAGATTTACCACCTTGGTCTACAGTCTATGGCTATTTCAGAAGATGGCCCAAACACGGTACTTGGCTTCAGGTTCATGACAAACTATATCAATGGGTTCGGGTAGCAGCCAGTCGAGAACCAACTCCATGGCAAGCAGCCTTTGATAGCCAATCAGTTGAAACTGCAACCATGATTTGTACGGATGTTGGTTTCGACGCAGGAAAAGAAATACATGGACGTAAGGGATTTATTACGGTTGACTTATTAGGGCTAGTTTTGCGAGTCTTGGTTACATCTGCAAGTGTGCCAGAACGTGCAAGGGCTAAACGTGCACTTAAGCAGGTTTATCAGATGAAAGATAAAGATAAAGTTAAAAGACTGTACACTATCTGGATGGATGGAGGATATCGGGGGG
Organism: Richelia intracellularis; assembly: GCA_000613065.1. GTDB lineage: Bacteria > Cyanobacteriota > Cyanobacteriia > Cyanobacteriales > Nostocaceae > Richelia > Richelia intracellularis_B. The sequence goes on from CBZS010000436.1 coordinate 1,545, forward strand.
AAGATTTTGCCCACTAGATAATCGGGCGTTGCTGAATCAGGGGATGAATTAGCGTTTTAAACCATTGATAAATCGTTGAAAATTTAGTGAAATCATCCCCTGATTCAGCAACGTCTCTATTTTTAACATCAGACTTTACCTGGTTTCTCAAGTAATATTGTTTATTAATTTATAATACTTGTTATTACCGCTATACAAAAGTCCAGCTCTTAACCGTTATTAGTATATTCGTCCAGCTAAAGCTACCACCATCCTCGCAGCCGTAGAATTAAGGAAGCGAACTTTTCTGTCTCGTCCTAATGAGCGTACAGAAATTGACAGTCCTACATCAGCAGCAGCTTTGAGCCAAGATTTGATGTCGCAAACTAAGGAAAAGTTTGCTGTACTACTGTTGGACGTGAAAAATCGTCTGTTAGGAACCAAAGTAATTACCATTGGTACTGCTAGAGAAACCCTAGCCCCTCCGGGGGAGATATTTAGGGAGGTGATTCGTCAAGGAGCAACCAGGCTGATAGTACCCCATAATCACCCCTCTGGGAATGTAGAACCTAGTCAGGAAGATATTGATTTAACAAGGCAGTTATTAGCAGGTGATCAACTCCTCAGCATTCTATTATTGGAGCATCTAATTCTAGGTGATGCTAACTACCAAAGTTTAAGATAAATTACTACTTTGTGGTCAGATTATGCCCAAGGAGAGTAATATGATCTCTGTTAAAAGACTTATCATTAGGGTTACAAGGCAGAAGTGTTTTTCAGGTTTTTCCGCAGATTTATCATATCAAAACTAACAACGCAGGCATGAATATGACCGTGAATGTGAATTTGATAAGATTATAGTGGGAAGTAAAAAGACCGTAGGCTAGGTGGAGCTTAGCATAACCAAACTCCAAAATCTAAAATTGCATGAGTAATCACTGGAAAAGTCGCATTGCTGATGCTTGGAATCAGACAACGACACGTTTAACCCAATTGCTACCCGTAGATAAGGCTGCACAAACCGCGCTGCAATGGTTTAGCGTCAGTGATGCCCAGGTAGCAGAAATTTTAGAAACGGTGAGAAATGAATTACCCACTACCGAAGCATTATTAATTGGCAAACCCCAGGCGGGTAAAAGCTCTATCATTCGAGGTTTAACAGGGGTATCGGCGGAAATCATTGGACAAGGATTTCGCCCCCATACCCAGCACACAGAACGTTATGCCTATCCTTCCAGTGACTTACCCCTACTGATTTTTACTGATACCGTTGGTTTAGGAGATGCCAAAAAAGATACTCAAGAAATTATTCAAGAACTGATTGGGTATTTACAACAGGAAAGTAGGGGAGCTAGGGTTTTAGTCCTAACTGTAAAAATGTGTGACTTTGCTACAGATAGTCTGCGGAACATTGCCGAGGAATTACGCCGCAAATATCCCGATATCCCTTGTTTATTAGCACTCACTTGTCTACATGAATTATATCCTCCAGATACAATAGAACACCCTACTTATCCTCCTGATTTTCCAGACATTCAACGGGCTTTTGATAACATCCAAAAAGATTTCGTTGGATTGTATGATCGCACGGTATTAATTGACTTTACCCTAGAGGAAGATGGTTATAACCCAGTTTTCTATGGCTTAGAAGAATTGCGGGATTCCTTGGCAAATTTATTGCCAGAAGCGGAAGCGAGGACGATTTATCAGCTACTGGAAAAAGAAGCAGGGGAAGAAATTGGTAATTTATACCGGGATGTGGGTAGGCGTTATATCTTAGCCTTCTCCATTATGGCAGCTACCCTTGCTGCAGTACCTTTACCCCTTGCCACCATGCCTGTACTGACTGCATTGCAATTATCTATGGTTGGCTTGCTAGGTAAACTTTATGGGGAAACCATTACTCCATCCCAAGCAGGGGGATTAATTAGCGCGTTCGCAGGTGGTTTTGTTGCTAAGGCTGTAGGTAGGGAATTAATTAAATTTATACCAGCTCTAGGCAGTGTCATTGCGGCATCTTGGGCTGCTGCATATACCTGGGCATTGGGTGAAGGAGCTTGTGTATATTTTGGTGATTTGATGGGAGGTAAGAAGCCAGAACCCAAACAAATTCAATTCGTGATGCAAAATGCGTTTCAAGAAGCAAAGGAACGGTTTAAGGGAATTAAGAATTAAATTAAAGATAAAAATGTTGTTTCCACTCCACCTTCTCCCTGCTCCTTTTCCCCTGCCTCGCCTACAAGTTATCAGTTTAATTTATCAGCAACGCCGATAAATTAAACTGATAACTTGTAGCGAGATTATGTGATAATATGCCGGTCTGTTAATCTATGTTCCCAGCCGTGCAATCAACCGATAATATCAACGAAATCGCCGACGCTCTGCAACAACCGACAGATTTAAGCTTTGAACTACCCGATCCGGAAGATGAGGAAATTCCCGAACATGAGTTTTTGCAAAGGGTTGAAGTGGCATGGCAAGTTTGCGATCGCTTTGATTTACAAACTGAAATTTGGCGTGGACGGATTTTACGGGCTGTGCGCGATAGAGAGAAGGTAGGAGGTGATGGCAGAGGTACTGGTTTTCTTGGTTGGTTGAAGGAACGCGAAATTAGTAAGAGTCAAGCTTACAGTTGGATTCAGTTGGCAAATAGTGCGGATACCCTGTTAGAAGAGGGTAAACTCCAACCCAGTGCGATCAACAACTTCAGTAAACGGGCTTTTGTGGAAACCGCCAAGGCTGCCCCAGAAGTACAGGTAATGGTAAGTGAAGCCGCACAAAAAGGCGATCGCATTACCCGCAGGGAAGTCCGACAAATCAACGATGAGTGGACAGCCATGACCTCTGATTTATTACCGGAACCAGTGAAGGAAAAAGCGGCTGATAATACCCTTCCTACCCGTTATATTGCTCCG
>CBZS010000437.1 GCA_000613065.1 Richelia intracellularis
ACAATCCCATAGAGGGTTGTTGGGGTATTCTTGACCAGCATTGGAATGGGGGGGGGCCAAGCTTGTTGATGTTGAAGTCATGGTTTCCTGGGCTTCGAGTATGACTTGGAAAGGCTTATATCCTATCTTGAGTTTAAGTAAAACTGTTTACCAAAAAGGAATTTCTCTAACAAAGAAAGCTATGGAACAAGTGGAGTCTAGATTACAGCGAAATCCACTGTTGCCCAAATGGGATATCTTCATTCAACCGCTTTAGCTGGTAATTTATTTTTCAAAAATCACCTTAGATGTCGTTTCTTACACATCTGATTACATCATGGCTCGTGAAGTTCCAGGTAAAGTGCCTTTTGCTAAGTTAGTGGTTGTGGAGATACTGATTGACAAATCCACAGCAACGGAAACAGAAAGTAAGATGAGTGTGGTGGTAAAAAATGAAGAGCTACCACTCCAAACTGATAATCACTGTCGGCAATTGTTTATATACGTCAAGGAAGCAATTGAAGATTGCCGCCACTAGCATTTAATCGAAAGTCTTGCAGGATGATGTAAACACCATTATGCCCCCTTGTCCTTTCAGGGTAAAGGGGGAATAGTCAAGGTATTGTATTAATTTGTAATGTATTATAAATAGCCATTACTGCCTAGTAGTTCTGCGATCGCTTGTCGTTCCACAGGGGTTTGAGTCGGTGGAGTTTGGCGAGCATCAGTAATTAACCAATCTAAAGCCGCAGCTTGGACATCAATGGTAGCTCCAGTCTTGTCCACGCAGTAGCGACCAAACACCAGCTTATCAACTAAACGAACTCCAGGGCCTAAACGAGACCATTCAAAAATCACGCTGTTTTCCACAGTAGCATCATTGCAGATCCAGCAATTAGGACCAATCATAGCTGGGCCAATAATTTTTGCTCCATCTTCAATTCTGGTCATGCCACCGATATATACTGGCCCTGTAATATCAACTTTGTCCCAGTTGACATCCACATTCAAACCAGTATAAATTCCTGGTGCCACTTGTTGACCGGGGATTTGCACATTTTTTATATCTCCCGACAAGACACCGCGAATAGCTCGCCAATAGTCTGGAACCTTACCAATATCTACCCATTCAAAATTCACAGGTAGAGCGTAGAAAGGCGCGCCAATTTCCACTAATTTCGGGAATAAATCGCTACCAATGTCGTACTCTACCGCTGAAGGAATATAATTTAATACCTCTGGTTCAAAAATATAAATACCAGTATTTATATTAGTACTTAAAGCTTCTTCTAATTTTGGTTTTCTTGGAAAGTTTGTACCCGTCCATCATCATCAGTTACCACTACACCGTAACTAGAAACTTCTTCTTTAGAAACAGGTTTAGTAATAATAGTAGCAATTGAACCCTTTGCTCGATGCCATTTAACAGCAGCAGTTAAATCTAAATCAATTAGAGCATCTCCGCACAACACCACAAAAGTATCATCAAAAAAAGGAGAAAAATCTTGAATTTTTCGCATACCACCAGCAGAACCGATGGCTTCTCCCACCAAATTACCATCAACAATACGCCCTTCAAAAGAATAACCAAGCTGCACACCAAATCTTTGACCATCGCGGAAATAACTTTCGATTTCTTCCGCCAAATGGCTAACATTGACCATAATTTGGTCAAATCCGTGTTGACGTAGTAATTCCAACAAAAATTCCATCACTGGCTTTTGCAGGATAGGAATCATTGGTTTGGGAATTGTATAGGTAATTGGGCGGACGCGAGTACCTTTACCAGCCGCGAGAATCATCGCTTTCATAGAATTTATCCCTCAACCACAAGCCAGTTTACTATTATTGAATGATACTTAATCATTTTATTGATCGATGATCAAACGTCATAAGTTCCGAGTAGGGAAGCAGTAACTTCTCGCACTTTCTGCAACCATAAGTATAACTAGAGATAACCAAATCCGAGAATATGAATCAATAAATTCTCGAAAACTATACAGAAAATGAAGAGGAGAACAAGGCTATACTGCTTTACCCATAGCATTCAAGTTCACCACGGCTAATTCCGCTGGCAATTTACTGTGATTCTCTTGAGAATGAGCAATCAGGCGAATTTTTACATCCTGGTAAAATTCTTCTTGAACTAACTCAACCTTTGATTGGGCTGAGAGTAATAATAGTGCCCAGAAAACTCCAACAGTATGACTATTGGGCGAATGATGGGCAGAAGGATCAATTGATTGATTTTTAGCCCAAAGCTCGACTAATTGTTCCAAATTCAACCAATTTTCTTCTAAACATAATTCATCTGCTTTCAATCGTAATAACTGCTCTAATTCACCAGCAACTTCAGTCAGATTTTCTTGGTGTGCTAGTTCTAAAGCCGCCCTCATTGTTTTTACAGTGGCTTTTCTTCTCGTGCGAACAGGTTTCTCTGATTTCTCCAAATCCTTTAACCTGTCTGCCATGATGTGCAATTGTTCGATTAACTCTTGCAGGGATACACGGCGTTTTGGTGGAGGCATTGCTGCAGGACGACGACGCAGTTGTTTTTCTAATGCTAGTCTCGCTCCATGGAATGAAATGCCATCTATCTCTTCTAGTAATTCATCTTCTGGTAATACTTCTATTTCTTCAGCCGCTGATTGCAATTCCATCAATGAGTTGGCTTTGAACAAAACTAACATTGATGCTGATAGAAAAGCTTGTCCTGATTGGGATAAATCAGATTCGTAACCCCTAGGGCTAGATTCCTTACCCATAAGTTCTAAGTAACGGTCAATCACCTCAATTACTTGTACATCCCAAGGATCAATTTCTCCTTGTTCTGCTTGTTGAATTAATTGGGTAATTGTTGCCAGTAATTCGGAAGCATCCATTAACAGTTTCCAATGAAAATAGAAGTTAGTGGTCAGACATTTTTAGAAGCAAATAGATATATAACAGTGGCCCAGATGTTAGGATGTTTTTCCATCGACAGTTGATGAGTTATCCCACGACGAGGTGAGTTGTAAAGTAACGGGGGGGTTTGACAGTTTTCTACCCCAAAATGATGTCCTATCCAAGTATGCCCATTGCTATAGTTTTCATATTTTGTTTA
>CBZS010000438.1 GCA_000613065.1 Richelia intracellularis
TGCTCGTCAAGAATACTCCAACAACCCTCTATGGCATTGTATTTACTATTGTAAGGAGGATAGTAAAGCAATTGAATTGGTATATTTAGGAGATTAACAAACTCAACCATCCTTTTTTTTAATTGAGTTCTTACTCCACTACTTTCCGGACCATTATCAACATTAATCTGTATCAGTTCGGTATGCTGCTTTTGTTCTGGTGTCATTGTCTTCCACCATTGAATTAGAGTATCAACAATAAAATCCCTGGTTTTATAAGAAGAATTACCAACGTTAATATACAATAACTATCCACTATCTTCATCAAGAATCCCACAGGGAGTATATTTTTCTGTGCATCCTATATCATGATCCTCAGCTTGATTGTCTCCTCTGGTTTTCCACCACGAGAATAACCTCCGATATTAACGGTAGGTTTGCAATCCATGCTTAGTCCTTTGACTTTGAGGCTTGTTTGTTCATTGCGGCTCAAATTCTTTGATGTTGTTGAAGATCTCATTCGTTTGTACAATTTTTTTGAGGTTTGGCTTTTACGACTTTACGAAGACCATAGCCGATTCGATTCAATACTTGTGCCATTGTATTGGCGCAAGGCAATTGCTCCCGGCTAAATCCCTGTTCTTTGAGTTTTTGTAGTGCGGATGTTGCTGTTAACCGGGTATAGGCTAAGGAAGTTTTAAATGTTGGGTGTTATTGAGAATCAGATTCTGCAATTTGTCCCAGGGATAATGCCACAACAGAAGAGGTTGTTTCTCCTGCCAACGCTTTGCTTTGCTCCCCTAAAGGCTGATTTTAATCCCACACAGATTATCCCTGTTCTTTTTTCCGCTAACCCTAACTCTATATGTTCTCTAGCCCAACGGAATACTGTTTGTGCTAACCTTGCTCTACCTTGGCAATATTTTAACGTCATCTCAGCTTAAAAGCCCCGACGTTCTACTCCATTCATTTTCGATGCTGGCAACCGCAAGTCTTCTATTTGTGATCTTGTTAATGATTTGGGTTCCTCTGCTGGGTCTAGCATACTCCAAAGTACTTGCCCCTGTTTTTTTACTGATCAAGATTACATCTTACTTTCATTCGTAAATTATTTCTTATGAATTACCTTATTAGAAAAATAGTTCAAATCTTCTGCTTAAAGCACTTTCACCTGTAGATAAGATGCAAGTGATGATTAAATCTTTTAGTCTCAATCTTAAAATTATTGACATTAGTCTCAATAATTTTAAGATTGAGCCTTGTCAGGATTTCAACCGCAAAGTATGGAATACAACCTCATCAACACCTAAAGCCTTATTTCTAATTGGTTTCTGAAAAATACTAAAATTTTCCAACTAACCTGGGGGATGAAGATAAACTTCTAACGCCCTCTCCGATGAACTATGAATCTATCCCTACTAATATAAGGACACCTCGATTAATCAAGTCTTAGGTAATCTGAGGGGGTTCGAACAACTACAAGAAAGTGAAGTTGGGCAAAAAATAGCTCAACCGGAACGATTTATAGTTGAAATCTGCCTGAAGAGAAGCAATTTAGTCTACAACTTCAATAGTCGCCTTGACTGAGTGCTTATGAATGGAACGCATTAACTTGCCTCTCATTTCATTAACCCAGTGAACAAAAACGTTTTCGACCTTAGCTGTGAGTTGAGAAGGCTCTCGATTCTCCTCTTTGTGTTTTGCAGTCAATGGATGATTGCGGTAGGCTCGTTCATGCATGTGACTGAGGAATTGTAAAATCTGTAGAATGCATTCAATAGATTCATTACGATAGACACTATCTGCCCAAACCTTTTCCCCCTCGTTTTGCTCATCCAACAGTGCCCCTAACACTTGGGAATCATGCACTGAGGCATCCGTGACTTGATAGCGACGAATAAAACCGTACTCCACATCGAGACTGATGTGGTTTTTATAACCAAAGTAACTCTGACTATTCTTCTTTTTCCAGGGAGCATCGGTATCCTTCTGGGACAAGCCATGAAGCTTTTGCTCCCAACTTTCAGGAATTTTTCCTTGGGCAAATTTTTCCTTCTCTTCCTTAGTATTATTCTCCTTGGGAACTGGAATCAGTGTGCCATCTATTATTTGACCTCCCTTAGCTTGGTAGCCTTGGTCTCTTAGGTACCTATCAAATTAATTGCTCAAATAGTTTTTTAATAAGACCCTGCTCCTTCAAGTGCTGCCGAAATAACCAAACTGTAGTTGCATCTGGTACTAGTTCTGCTAGTCCCAAGCGCAAAAATCTCATGAATTATAGTCGGTCATTGAGCTGGGACTCCAGTTCTTCATCACTGATGTTATGTTGTACAGTTGTTGCAGCACAAGCATTTTGAACATGACTATTGCATCTATGGGGTTTCGGCCAGCATTATTTTTTCTGGGCTTGTCATGCAATTGTTCTAAAATCGGACGAAATTATGACTAAGGCAGCATCTCCTCTAACTTCATCAACAGGGTCATCTTGCTTTCTAACTTCTGGTATCGCGGTTCAACTTCCCCGACTTTTCTTTTTTCCATGGCGATTCAACCCCAGCTTCTGATCTGCCTATACTCTCATCTCGCGAGCTACTTGCTCAATTTTTCCAGGTGCCCATAATTTTGTTAATCCAAATATGGATTATTGCAAGAGACAAAAAACCATCAAAACAAGCTGAAATTCCTTCCCATCTGACAACAAGACGACGATATTTTTTTTGAACCCATGGGAAACAACTTTCTTGTTGAAAACCTAGGACGGAAATTTTAATGGGTCTGCCCTTGTTCTTCTTTGTCTTCCAAAGCCCCTTGGGTCATTACGGCCGAATACCACGTCTACCTAAAGCAGCGCGCTTATCCTTAGAATAGTAGCCTTTGTCAGCAGCAAGCACTTTCAGGGCTTTACGGTTCTACCGCGTTTGTTGGTTTTAACCTTTACACTGTCTAGAAGTGGTATCACCTGATCTCTTTTACTACGATTGCTAGGTGTGGTGCGATTGGATAAAGTCATTTCTGAGCCTTCAATAAGAGTGTGTATTAAAATACCCTTTCCTTTTCCATCGTAAGCAACACCATCACCAGCCCCCTTTCCTGGGGGAAAAATACTCGTCCACCGCGCCATAACTCCAGTTGATTAACCCTTTATCTTGTCCAATCTCCAATATTCGTACTTGTAAAGCCTCTAACTTCCCCTCCAACTGCCAACCTTTAAGCCATCGATATGTAGAGCTCTTTCATGCCCATATTTCTCCTTTTGGAACGTCACACCAACGACACCCTGTTATCAATATATACAGTAAGGTCTTGAGTTCATCACGAAATGAAGAATGTGGCATTCCTCCTTCGCGTTTCTCTGGCGGTTTCGGAAAAATATCCTCAAACAAAGACCACTCCAAATTACTCAGTCCTTCAAAACGTCCAGCCATCAGATGATATAACCCCTCTTACTCAACAGGCATATTATCACTTTCTGCTATTAGTGACATAGGTTATTATCTCTTATGTTTACTGAGTCTGTGCCTGCACGCTCTCCCTCTATTTCATCTTGAGTGCCTTTATCAAAATATCTTTGTTGGTAACAACCGTCTCAATAGTTGGTATCCATTCTCAAATAACTTACTCTCTATCTGGGAGTGTTCTAACCCACAAATCATGTCTGAGTCGAACCAACTAACTATCTCTTCAAATAGTTTTTGTGCTTGTGACCCAAACATACCTTGATTTGATGTAGATCCTTGCATAGGGTGTGGAACTGTTCCTGTTTTTTCACTTTTTACAGGCCAACTCCATCAAGTACATTTTTGGCTGTCAATACTACTCTGGCTGACTTGTCATTTATGATTTTTATATCATACTCTGTACTACCAAAAGAGTCCTACCCAATCCATATTTGGATTAACAAAAATATATTAGTGGGATAGTTTCCGGATAATTAGCCTAAATAAGTTAACTCTACTTTACTTTCTTTAATTTTTGTTAATTTATTACTCAAATAACGAGATCAGAGGCACCATTTTCCTTTAATCTCCAAAGTATCTGTTCAAAATTATGGCTCTTCTGTAATTAGGCTAAGAATACTCATAAATAAGTGAAAAACTTGTTCATGAGCGACCCTAATGTAATGTAATTTATATATCTTCTTGCAGATATATAAATTACACTAACCAAAAAGAGCTAACAATTATTGATGACGAGTCAAGTCCACTAAAAAATACATGTTCATAGTTTCAGGAGAAAACTAATGGGAAATTTAACTAGGTCAGCATCACTGGGTCTAGATACTTTTGAAGATGCCCCCTTGGAACTACGCCCTTTTCCAACTGAAGATGATCTACAAGTGCTAATTCAGAGAGTTTACAAACAGGTGTTGGGCAATCAGTATGTTATGGAGAACGAGCGCCTATATAGTGCTGAATCACTTCTTCGCAATAGTGACATTAGTGTTCGGAACTTTGTCAGAATACTAGCTCACTCTACTTTGTATCAGTCGCTATTCTTTGATAAATCATCTCAGTATCGGTTTATCGAACTCAACTTCAAACATCTATTGGGTCGTCCCCCGCAAGATCAGTCAGAAGTTGCTGAACATGTAGCACTATACAACAGCGAGGGATATGATGCTGAGATAGATTCTTATATAGATAGCGAAGAATATATCCAAAACTTTGGTGAAGATATCGTTCCCTATCCCCGTAGTATTCGTTCCCAGACTGGGATTAAAAATGAATGTTTTAACCGTATGTTTTCTTTGTTACGGGGGTCTGCGACCAATGATAGCGATAAGCGTGCCCGGTTAATTACCTCTATAGGTGCCAATTTAGCTACTCCTATAAAATCTTTAGCCAAGGGTAACGGTTCTTCCTACGATAATACGGATAAGCGATTCAAAATTACTTATGCTGCAAGTAAGGGTGCAGCAAGGCTGCTAAAGTATAGTAAACAGGAATGTGTGGTCGCTTTCAGCCAAATGTCTCCCGCAGTTCAGAATATTCATAAATCTGGCGGGAAAATTCAGAGCATTATTGAACTTGTTTAGTAAGTACTCTTTAATCCCTTCTTTTGTCGTGAATAGCTAAAGAAGCTGGCGTTGCATAAGTGCGGAATGAATTAGCGTTTGAAACTATTGAGAAATACTTTCAAATGTAGTGAAATCATCCCCTGATTCAGCAAGGCGAACAAGCTTAAGGTTATTCCTCTCGAAAGTTTTCGTGATCGCTGACAATACACTTATGGTTTTAACACTATGGTGTGCTGATAGCGATCACGTACTTCGCCTAGTTGATCAGACAATAAAAAAACACAGCTCTTTTCAAAAGGTGCGACTCTTTTAATAAGACGGGGAGTGGAACTTAGACAGGTATTGGAAGACGTCGAGGGGTAGTAGAATAAAGAGCTTTGAAAACTTGCTTGATCAAAGGAATACCACTAGAGTACAAAGCCAGTTGATTGCGTTTATGTTCTTGTTGTAGATGAAACTGGCAAGACTCATCCCCATGGCCACTGAGGTATAAAGAACCGAGGAGTAAAATAGCCTCAGCACACCTCATGCTCCATCTAGCCCCAGTCATATCCATCCTGTCTCTAATCAGGTGGCAACAAGCACTCTCAATCACCCCCGTGGCGATGGGGAATTCAGCTTTTAAGTAATCGTCATATTTGAGGTATTTGGCATTGTTAAGTAAATATCTAGCACAGGTATCCACGGGTTTACGTTCTTGGAGGGTGAGTTTGGGTAAAGTGGCACTCCGGCGGAGACCTGCCTGGGGCAACTGAACTTGATTTACCTTCAAGGATAAGCTGTAAACGTTTGCTCACCCAAGCTTCTGCCTGTGTTGCAGTCTGAGAATAAAAGACAAATGCAGCTTTCCACAAATACTCAATCACATGAATAATATCCCTGTCTTAGTTTATGAGAATATTCCTCTGCTGCTAGATTAAACTCCCCATTCCGCAGGTTAGTTAGCAAAGAAGATAATATTTACGACAGGGAGCACCAAAAAACTGTATAATCCAGCATCGCTCCTCACTGAGGTTGGAAATCTGTTTCAAAGAAGCCAGCCATGAACATCCAATCTATCCCACTAATAGCAGAAGGTGATAATATGCCTGTTGAGTAAGAGGGTTTATATCATCTGATGGCTGGACCTTTTGAAGGACTCAGTGATTTGGAGTGATCTTTGTTTGAGGATATTTTTCCGAAACCGCCAGAGAAACGCGAAGGAAGAATGCCATATTCTTCATTTCGTTATGTACTCAATACTTTAATGTATATATTGATAATAGGGTGTCGTTGATGTGACGTTCGAAAAGGAAAAATATGGGCATCAAAGAGGTCTGCACATCAATGGTTCAAACGTTAGCAGTTGGACAGGAGGTTAGAGCCTTTACAACCACGAAGATTGGGGATTGGACAAGAGAAAGGGTTAATAAACTGGAGTTATAGCGCCGTGCACGGGTCTTTTTGCCCCTGGACAAGCGGGTGGTGATGGTGTTGCTTACGGTGGAAAAGCAAAGGGTATTTTAATACACACTCTTACTGAAGCCTCAGGAATGCCTTTATCTAATCGCACCACACCTGCCAATGGTAGTGAAACAGATCAGGTTATACCACTTCTAGACAGTGTAAAGGTTAAGACCAACAAACGCGGTAGACCCGTAAACTCCTGAAAGTGCTTGCTGCTGAAAAAGGTTACGATTCTAAGCATAAGCGCGCTGCTTTAGGTAGACGTGGTATTAGGCCGCAATGGCCCAAGGGGGCTTGGAAGACAAAGAAGAACAAGGGCAGACCCATTAAAATTTCCGTCCCACCTTTTCAACAAGAACGTTGTTTCCCATGGTAAAAAAAATATGGTCGTATTGTTGTCAGAAGGGAACGAATTTCAGCTTTTTTTGATGCTTTTTTTTCTCTTGCAACAATCCATATTTGGATTAACAAAATAATATTAGTAGAATAGTATTATGCAACGACAGGTCACTATCATTCATTTATAGCATTGGTGTAGGGTGAGGGCATCACAAATGTTAAGAAAGTTAAATTAAGCGTAAATTGTTATATGGAGATTCAATAATTGAGTGAAATAAAGCGATGTCAAACGACAAGCTACAAAATGCTTACCTATCTATGGTATCCATAGTTGGGGAAAAGAATAGTACTGAATGGAAAAATATTACACCTAGTTTGCAAACAGCTATTTTAGGTGCAGTTGAGCCGGGAATGACCCCGAGTTGCATTGTGTATCCCCATACTCAAGCAGAATTAGGTGCGGTTATCGCACAAGCTTATTGTAATCAATGGCCAGTGTTAATGTGTGGTAGTGGTAGTAAACTCTCTTGGGGTAGTTTAGCCAAAGGTATAGATATAGTTATTAGTACAATCTACCTGAATCAACTTATCAATCATGCCGTAGGTGATTTGACAGTCACTGTGGAAGCTGGAATAAAATTTGCTGATTTACAAAATACTTTAGCCCAAGCCAATCAATTCATTGCCCTCGATCCTACATACCCAGATGATGCAACAATTGGTGGCATTATTGCTACTGCCAATACTGGTTCTCTACGACAAGGTTATGGCAGCGTACGAGACCAAATATTAGGTATTACTTTCATTCGCAGCGATGGGGAGATAGTGAAAGCCGGGGGAAGAGTAGTAAAAAATGTTGCTGGCTACGACTTAATGAAACTATTTACAGCTTCCTATGGTACATTAGGAGCGGTCGCTCAAGTTACGCTTCGCCTTTATCCTATACCACAAGCATCCCAGACTGTAGTTTTAACTGGGGATATAAATGCTATATTCCAAGCAGCAAATACCCTCCGCGGTTCTGCCCTAACTCCTACCCAAGCCGATTTAATCTCTGAACAGTTAGTTTTCGATTTGTCTGTGGGTAAGGGTTTAGCCTTAATAGCGCGTTTCCAAAGTATCCCTGAAAGCGTCAGCGAACAATCAAAACAACTATTACAGATGGGTGAAAAGTTAGGTTTAACAGGTGTAACCCATACAGAGGAAAATGAGTCAGACTTATGGCAAAGATTGCGAGAATCAATGCATAATATCACTCAAACGCTTACAATTACGTGCAAAATAGGAATATTGCCAACTGCGGCGACAGACCTTTTTACCCAGGGAGCAATGGGGATAATTCATATTGCCAGTGGTTTAGGTATATTACGATGTGCGAACGAACAAGAAGTCTTAAAAATGCGAAATATCTGCGAAAATCACAGTGGTTTTTTGAGTCTCCTTGCAGCACCAAACCAAATCAAAGAAAAGATAGATGTTTGGGGCTATAACGGTAATGCATTATCCTTAATGCAGGGAATTAAGCAAAAATTTGATAGTAAAAATATTTTAAGTCCTGGGCGTTTTGTAAGTGGCATATAGTTTTTAGTTAAAGGTCGTAAATACATGGCGGCTTATCGAGTCACTCGATTAAAACCTCACCCCCACTTTTTGCTACGCAAAGATCTTTCCCTCTCATTAGTAAGGAGAGAGATATCCGGCTTTGCTGAATCAGCGGATTATTTCACTAAACTTTCAACGCTCAATGCTTTCAAACGTTAATTAATCCCGCACTTATGCAACGCCAGATGTCCTTCGGGACAGGGTGAGATTGCTCAGAAAAAGTAGGGAGTTAGATCAAATCAACTAATTATGCAAACTTCAAATAATAAAATTAATAAAACAGCTAGTGTAAAAAATAACACAGGCTTTGATAACAACCATCCACCAGAACCAAAATTAATTGATAGTTGCGTTCACTGTGGTTTTTGTCTTTCCACCTGCCCTAGTTATCGGGTAATTGGTAAAGAAATGGATTCCCCCAGAGGCAGAATTTATTTAATGGATGCAATTAATGAAGAGGAAATAGCTTTAAATAAATCCACTGTCCAACATTTTGATTCCTGCTTGGGTTGTCTGGCTTGTCTTACTACTTGCCCCTCTGGGGTCGAGTATGACAAATTAATTGCTGCGACTCGTCACCAAGTCACCCGCAATTATGCTCGCAGTTTCGGAGATACTGTTATCCGCAAACTGATATTTTCCTTATTTCCCTATCCCGATAGGTTAAGGATTCTTCTATTTCCTTTATTGGTTTATCAAAAATTAGGTCTTTCTAAATTCTTCCGTGCTACCAAATTACTTGATAATATCTCCCCCCGTTTGGCTGCCATGGAATCCATTTTGCCAGAAATCACTTTTCAATCCTTCCAAGATAATTTACCAGATGTAATTCCTGCTCAAGGGAAGAAACGCTATCGAGTGGGGGTAATTTTAGGGTGTGTCCAAAGATTATTTTTCTCCCCTGTCAATGAAGCTACGGTGAGAGTATTAACAGCGAATGGTTGCGAGGTAGTCATTCCTAAATCCCAAAGCTGTTGTGCAGCACTCCCAGAGCACCAAGGGGAAACAGAACAAGCTAAAACTATAGCAAAACACATGATTGATAGTTTTGCGGGGACTGGTGCTGATTATGTAATTATTAACGCTGCTGGCTGTGGTCATACATTAAAGAAATACGACGATATTCTAGCAGATGACTCAGAATATAAGAAAAAGGCAAAAGATTTTGCCGCAAAAGTTAGAGATGCTCAGGAATTTTTGGTCGATGTTGGCTTAACAGCGAAATTATTTCCTTTGTCAGATCAATCACTGAATGTAGTTTATCAAGATGCTTGTCATCTATTACATGGACAAAAGATAAGCATCCAACCTCGTCAACTATTAAAACAAATTCCAGGGGTAAGTTTAAAAGAACCAGTGGACGCGGCAATTTGTTGTGGTAGTGCGGGGGTTTATAATATGTTGGAACCAGAAGTTGCAGAAGAGTTAGGTAAGCAAAAGGTAAGGAACTTATTAAGTACGGGTGCTGATTTAATTGCTTCTCCCAATCCTGGCTGTAGTTTACAGATAAAAAAACATTTACAAGAAAATATAATAGATATTATGCACCCCATGGAATTGTTGGATTATGCAATTCGAGGGAAGAAGCTGTAAGTACGCTGTTGGCTTTCTGTCTTGCTTGAAGGGAAAAGTTCAGAAAATATCTGTGGCATGACTTGTTCGTTGCCAGAACTAAGGATAGACTCCGGCTCTAAACTAAGCCATAGCCTTGCCTTGATACGAGAATTACACAAAATATGCAGGAACAAAAATCATGATAATCCTAGTCGGCGTTGCATAAGTCCGACTAGGATTAGCGTTTGAAACCATTGAGAAATCGTTGAAAATTTAGTGAAATCATCCCCTGATTCAGCAACGCCGTAAAAACTTATTACTTGTACGTCGCGCTATGTTATAGCTGGCTAATTGCTTAAAAGATTATTAGTAATTGGGGATTGCTAATAATCTTTTTCTTTTCCATGATCTATTACTAAATTTAAGCACTTAAACGAACATAAATATAATACTATAATCACAAGTTGTGTATACAAGTATATACTCATAGTTAAAAATTTTAAAGTATTAAAAATTTTGCTAGATTCGGAACTAAAAAATAAATTCACAAAATTTTACATTTTTTTTATATTCTGATACAGTACCTGTGTGACGACGTTTATGTTGAGTTCGTTACTCCTTCCGAAAAATATAAACAC
>CBZS010000439.1 GCA_000613065.1 Richelia intracellularis
CAAGCCCTGAGAGATATAACCCATGCAAGTTTAAGGCTATTAAAGGTATGCTAAATATAGGTAGCTTCAAGAACAATAGTAAATATAGTAACTCTATGTCAATTGTCATTCTTTAGATATCAAATAAATAAACATGGAGTTATGCAGACACTGATAGTAGGGCAAAATTATTGAAAAATTTCTCAATTTTTACCAATAGATATAATTTATGAATCTTACTAAAAATAGTAAAGAACTGATATTCAGCATGGCTTTATTTACTTTTGAAGGACCCATAATGAATTACATATAAAATTAATCATAACTATTTGCAAGCATAATTCTTATTAATCATAAAGAATGATAAGCACTCTATATTTAAGCTTGTTTCTTGTTGCATAAGTGCGGGAACAATTAGCGTTTGAAACCATTGATAAATCGTTGAACAGTTAGTGTAATTATCTCCTGATTCAGCAACGCCCCTTCTTAAAATAAGTTCGAAATAGACCATGCTTAATTAATTGAGTATGAGGCAATTGCCTACCGCTATTTATCGAACTTTAATTAGCTCAAGATATGATATTTTTTGATATTATTCACTGTCAAAAAGTTGTTTGTTTCTATTTTTGAATGGAGTGAAAATAATGATGTCACAGTCTTATTATACACAAGAATTATTAGCAAAGATTAATGTCTATGACGGCAAGTTTTTAACCCCTTTTCAACGAAATAAATTACTTAAATACTTACAAGGGGGTTTACAAAGAGAATATCGTCGTCGCATTGAAATTATGCTACTAGCAGATATGGATAAATCGCAGGCTTATATTTGTGAAACTATTGGCTGTTCTCAAGAAATGGCAAGGTATTGGATGGCAATTGCTCGCTCAGGTATGGCTCATAAATGGCATGAACGTCCTGTCGGTAGACCAAAAATTGTGAATGAAGAATATCTAGAAAGCTTAAAGGAATTAGTAAGTAATAGTCCCAGCCATTATGGTTATTCTTTTAAGTCTTGGACTGCCTTATGGTTAAGTAGACATTTAGCAAAGGAATTGGGTATTGAGATTTCTGCCCGTCATGTAAATAGATTATTGAAAAATATGGGTATTTCAACTAGGAAAAGAGCTGAAATAGATAATATTAAATCAGAGAATAATCAAGATAAAAAAAAGTAGAATTTATGACTTGAGATATAGATAAAAAAAACAAATTAACCATCATTATTCCTAATGCTTAGGTAAAAGATTAGAATATTTCTAAGAAATATTTAAAATCATTCCTAGCCGTATTCATGGTCATGCGGCGGCAACACTATCAAGCTTAATGAAATTATATTTACATATATTAATTGATAGCTAAAACAGCAGAAGAAGAATGATTGACGCTATTATAGTTGCGCGTATTGTCAAAACAGCTTCTAAATTAGCAACAGTAAGAGCGCTAGATGGAGAAACTTTTTTCTCCAGTTTAGGGCAAGTTTTAGGATTATAAGGAGCTGATAAGGATGAATTATATTTGGCGATATATTTTTTATTGGAACTCCAAGGATAAATTGAAAATCATCTTGCCAAACTTTATCTGAAGGAAGGATGTTTGGTTCTATATGACGTTAGTTCTACATATTTAGAAGGAAAAGCTTGTCCGTTAGCAAAATATGGTTATAACCGTGAGAAAAAACGTGGTAAATTACAAATAGTATTTGGGCTATTATGTAATGATAAAGGTTGTCCAATAGCAGTATAAGTATTTGAGGGAAATACATCCGTTCCAAAGACATTTACTTATCAAATAGATAAGGTTCCCTCGAGATTTGGTATTAAGAGATTAGTCTGGGTCGGAGACCGTGGAATCATTACTCAAGCAAGGTTCGAGAAGACTTAAAAGATAAAGAAGGTTTAGACTGGATTAGCGCTTTAAGAGCGAGGGCCTCAAATAAATAAATTAGTAGAACAATCAGCTATTCAATTATCTCTGTTTGATCAACGAAATTTAGCATCAATTAAAAGCGAAGATTATCCAGGGTAAAGATTAATAGCTTGTCTAAATCCTTGATTGGCAGCAGAAATCAATAAAAATAGAGAATAATTATTACAAGCAACAGAAAAGGAATTAGATAAAATTGTTGCAGCAACTTTGAGAAAAGCTCGTCCACTAAAAGGCGAGGATAATATTGGTGTAAGAGTAGGTAAAGTTATCAAGAAATTTAATGTTGAAAAACATTGCATAATTGACATACAAGAGAAAAGTGTTTCATATCAGAGAAATCAGGAAAAAATTGATGCAGAAGCAGTATTGGATGGTTTATAGAACCTATTTGGGATCTATTTACCAAGGTAAAAGTCCAATACCCATCTGGGTTTTATGGTTCTTACAGTCATTTATCATGATTTCTCGGTTTCTTGAATCCCCATAGTTACTAGGTTGGTTAAAACAGCTTTACTAAAGCCTTGGCATTTCAAGAAAAGATACCAAATGGCTTCTATATATAATTCGTACATCTTTGGATGAAGTAACTTTATCTGCTACGGATACGCTAAAAGCCGATAAAAATCTCTGACAAGTAGAACAAGCTTTCCGTAGTTATAAAACTGTTTATTTAAAAGTTCGTCAAATTTCCCACTATACAGCCGAACGTGTAAAAGCCCATATATTTCTATGTATGTTGTCTTATTATTATGTAGAGTGGCATATGCGAGAACTTTTAGCTCCAATACTTTTTGATGAAGATGATTGAGAAGCAACAGCAGCGAGAAAATAGTCTGTTGTATCTCCTGCCAAAAAGAGCGAAAAAGCTAAAAATAAAGCGAACAAAAAGCGTACCTCAGAGAATTTGCCCATTCATAGCTTCCAAACTTTATTGGATGATTTAGCTACAATTGTTAAAAATACAATTTCTACAACAATTGGTAGTAAATCCGGCGTTGCATAAGTGCGGGATGAATTAGCGTTTGAAACCATTGAGAAATCGTTGAAAATTTAGTGAAATCATCCCCTGATTCAGCAACGCCGTAAATCCTTCGTTTTTGAGAAGATTACTCAGCCTACAGCTATACAACAAAGAGCAATAGATTTACTCGGAATTAGCATGATTTGTACCCAGTAAGCTTTGACTTGAAATCTCTGTAAGTCTCACTAGGCATAGATTTTGTTTTTAGTCAAAGGGGAACTTCAGGCTAGAGCATCGGCTAATTAAAAATTTTGTTACTTGCCTGCAGATAAATTACAAGCCTTGGTGCTTGGGTATCCCAGCATCCGCGATCGCTTATGGCAACAAGCACAACTTTGGGATTTATTAGTATTATGTCATCAGCAGTTACCTTTACCTCGTAATACTACAGGAAAGGGTATTTTTCAGGCTTTATCTTTATTCACACCCCATCGTCTTTCTCCAGGGAAGTTTACAACAGAATTGCTCCAGTATTCTCCGTTGTGGTTGGTGCACAAAGGAGAGTTAATAAGTCAGCATGGTAAATCTTTTACTTCTGTTAGTGTTTATTCTTCCACAGAAGATAATGACTATCAATATTGGCAAGTGGTTAAACTAACAGTAGTTTAAATTCTCAAAGAGTCTGAATGGTTAATGGCATTACAACATTGGTCGGAATTAGCTAATGTTGTTAGTACTGATGATATTTCTACAATAAAAGATAAGGATATCAATCATACTGTCATAACCGAAAATTTACCCCCACAACAAAAACAAAGCTCTTGTTTTCCCCGTCCCCAAGTCAAAATCCAGAAATTATGAGGAAAGGTTACTAAACGCTACCCGTTTTTTGAACAACAAAGTGTTGCTGATTGCGGTGCTACCAGCTTCTTAATGGTGGCTCAATATTGCGGTAAAAGGCTGAGTTTGAATCGATTGCGGGAAATGGCAAATACCAACCGCAGTGGTGCATCGATGCAAGGTTTGGCTGTTACTGCTGAAACTATTGGCTTTGCTACTCGACCAGTAAAAGCCAGTTTTGATAAATTAATACAACAATCACTTCCTGCGAACGCTCATTGGCAGGGGAACCATTATATTGTTATTTATGAGATTACCAAGAAACAGGTGATTCTGGGCGCTTCTGGCGTTGGGTTATGTCATCTCAGTCACCAGGAATTTAGGGAAGGGTGGACTGGATACCCTTTATTGCTAGAACCCACACCAGTATTAGCGGAGAACCAGGAAATCACCACACCATTGTGGCAGTTTGTAGAGTTAGTTAAACCTCACTCCGTAGTACTACTGTAAATTTTCCTTGCTAGTGTATTTATTCAAGTATTCGGTTTAATTACTCCCCTATTTACCAGGGTAAGCGCATCTAATTTTGTAGTGAAAAATACAGATTATTGTACATAATTATGAAGTATGTTTTGATTGTCAAGTGCGAACGCCAACGCCCTTTGGGGGAGTACTGGAGGGGCATCCCCAAAAAAAGTTAAGGCCACCGAATCTTCCCCAATAGCAGGAACACTCGTGGGACACAAAAATGGAGATTTAAGTATTAAAGAAGTTAAGTAGTATGGTAAGGAAGCAAAGGCTCTATCTTAACTGAACGGCTTAGTCTAATGCTATCTCTGAGAAGAAAACTTGCGCCTACGGGTTTCAAATCTTCAAAACCAAAGATTAAAAGCTCAAAAAATTTGAGTATAGCCAATGCCACTGCATTGACAGAAAAAATGTCATTAGTTTTTAGTGAGATAGAAGATCCACCTGTAGAAAGAACCCGTGTCCATTTCTTAACAGATATTTTAATCATTGGAATACTATCAGTGATTGCAGGAGGTAAGGGATGGGAGGACATGGAAAATTATGGATTGAGTAAATACGACTGGTTGGAGCAGTTTTTAGCTTTACCAGAAGGCATCCCAAGTGCAGATACCTTTCGACGGGTGTTTGAACCCACTAACCCAAAAGTATTTGAGCGATGCTTTTGACGTTGGGTACAATCAATCGTTGAAGCCCCAGGAGCACAGGTAATTCCCATTGATGGTAAGACCCTCAAAGTTTCCTATCATAGAGAACAGGGTAAATCAGCGTTACATCTAGTTAGTGCATGGTCGAGTGAACATCGTCTTGTTTTAGGACAAGTAAAACAAGACGATAAATCAATGGAATGAAATTACAGCAATCCCTGTATTATTGGAATTATTAGACATGGCTGGATGTATTATTACCATTGATGCCATGGGTACGCAAACAGCAATTGCATCCCAAATCTTGAATGCAAAAGCAGATTATGTTTTAGGACTCAAAGGTAATCATCCTACACTTTACGGACAAGTGAAAAATTGGTTTGAGCAACAGTTATCTCAAGGCTTTAAAGGTATTATCCATAGTTATGATAAACGGGTAGAGAAAGCTCATCATCGTACTAAAAAACGTCAAATTTGGTGTGTTCCTATTTCTCAACTGCAAACTTTGTATAGCCAAGACAATTTGGTTGGTCTTAAATGGTTTGTCATGGTTGTGCGGGTACCACATCTTTGGAATCAAACAACCTGTGAAGTTCAGTTTTATCTAACTAGTTTAAATTGTGATGCTCGTAACTTAGGACAAGTGATTCGTCTTAATTGGGGTGTGGAAAATGGGTTACATTGGACTTTAGATGTCACTTTTTCTCAAGATGCTTGTGGTGTCCGTACTGGTCATGCTCCACAAAACTTAGCACTTCTGCGGCGAATAGGTCTTAATGCTTTAAACCTAGAGCAATCTTTGAAACGTAGTAATCGGCAAAAATCTAATGGGTGCGACTCTTTTGGTAGTACGGAGTATGATATAAGAATAATAAATGACAAGTCAACCAGAGTAGTATTGACAGCCAAAAATATACTTGATTGAATTGGCTTGTAAAAAGTGAAAAAACAGGAACCGTTCCACACCCTATGGAAGCATCTACATCAAATCAAGGTATGTTTTGATCACAAGCACGAGAACTATTTGAACAGATAGTTAGTTGGTTAGACTCAGACAGCATTTGTGGGTTCGAACACTCCCACATAGAGAGAAAGTAACTTGAGAATGGATACGAACTATTGAGACGGTTGTTACAAACAAAGATATTTTGATAAACGCAGTCAAGATGAATATAGAGGGAGAGTGTGCATGCACAGACTCACTAAACAGAACACAGAAGAAAAAATTGTCGCGGAAATTGACCACATTATTTGGCACAGTAATCGCCAATAAAATCGGTTATGGAGGAAGAAAGATAAATACGCTATTCCCTTTGGATGAGGAGTTTAATCTACCAGCACAGCAATATTCTCTCTCATGAACTAAGACAGGGATATTATCCATGTGATTGAGTATTTGTGGAAAGCTGCATTTGTCTTTTATTCTCAGACTTCAACACAGGCATAAGCTTGGTAGAGCAAACGTTTACAGCTTATCCTTGAAGGTAAATCAAGTTCAGTTGCCCCAGGTATGCGCCGGAGTGCGACTTTACCCAAACTCACCCCCCAAGAACGTAAACCCGTGGATACCTGTGCTAGATATTTACTTAACAATGCCAAATACCTCAAATATGACATGACGATTACTTAAAAGCTGGATTCCCCATCGCCACGGGGGTGATTGAGGGTGCTTGTCGCCACCTGATTAAAGACAGGATGGATATCACTGGGGCTAGATGGACCATGAGGGGTGCTTAGGCTGTTTTACCCCTGGGTTCTTTATACATCAGTGGCGATTGGGATGAGTATTGGCAGTTTCATCTACAACAAGAACATAAACCCAATCACCTGGCTTTGTACTCTAGTGGTATTCCTTTGAGCAAGCAAGTTCTCAAAGCTCGTTGTTCTACTACCCCTCCACCTCTTCCAATAGCTGTCTAAGTTCCACTCCCCGTCTTACTAAGAGGATGTTTTAAGAGTTGAAGTGAGTTACAAATCATGCAAGTCCCCTGACCATGATACGTTTCATTGCAATATAAATTAAAGTCTCAGAAGTTTCAGGTAGCCTTTCATAGTCCTTACTTAATCTTCTACACCAATTGAGCCACCCGAAAGTTAGTTCTACAACCCAAGGTTTTGGTAAAAGGGTAAAACCCTTCTTTTCTAAGGGTCTGAGAACCAGTTCCACAATCCAACGAAAAACATCGATTATCCAGTGGGCAAAATCTTCCCCCCGATATCCTCCATCCAGATAGATAGTGTGCAGTCTTTAAACTTTATCTTTCATCTGATAAACCTGCCAGAACGTGCACGTTTAGTTTAGCCCCTCGACGTTCTGGCACAGTTGCAGAAGTAACCAAGACTCGCAAAACTAGCCCTAACAAGTCAACCGTAATAAATCCCTTACGTCCATGTATTTGTTTTCCTGCCTCGAAACCAACATCCATACAAATCATGGTTGCGGTTTCAACTGATTGGCTATCAAAGGCTGCTTCCGATAGACTTGGTTCTCGACTGGCTGCTACCCGAACCCATTGATATAGTTTGTCATGAACCTGAAGCCAAGTACGCTCTTTGCCCCATCTTCTGAAATAGCCATACATAGACTGTAGACCAAGGTGATAAATCTCCTGGTAATGCCCGCCATGTAGATCCTTGACACAGTAAGTATCAAATCGCGTTTACTACTGGGTACATACATGTTGTTGTACGTGGACTACACCTGGTTTTGCCTCTGGAAACAGCTGTGCGATTAACTCCCACTGTTCCCACGTTCAATTGCTAGGAAAATTCTTAGTCATTGCTCACGGGGTGCTGTTTTCTATAATTCTCAGCATATGCCTTGTGAGCTTTTTTCTGATACCTCCCACCTTTTAAAACATCCTCTTACTAAAAGAGTCGCACCCAAATCTAATCGAGCTGCTATGGATAATAATTATATGCTGACTGTTCTTACTGCTTGTTTATCCCAACATAATGATACCTCTCAACCCGCTTGTCAATAGAATTTGAGATGCGCTTACCCTGACTCCAGAAGCAGTAATAACTTTTCCTGTGAGGGTTTTCAATCCAACCCTAGTTTCATCCTGACATAAATAATGAACGCACTTTCCCTGTGCTAGATGTTTTTCTAGACAATTGAGAATGATACCGATTTTTTTTTAACTCAGATACCAGCTTTTCATCCTGTTTGTAGCTTTGAGGACGCGGTACTTTTAGTTTTGCTCCCAATCCATATCGAACCAATGCATAAACCGTTCCATACTCAATATCAAGTCCATGCTCTTTTTTGAACCATTCTACTATGCCACCATAGCTACTAAACCCTTTTCCTGTTTTTAACTCCTGTATGAGTGCTGCGGTCGCATCATCATTGATTTTTCGTTTTCCTCCTGCCGCTTTCTTGATTTCTAATAAGCCAGACAGACCACCAGTTCTATACTTCTGCAACCATCTTGTCACTGTTGAAGTATCTCTAGCCAAGGGTTTCCCGATTTATTGCTGCTCCTTTACTTGTCCACTCGGCATTGAGCCACCACAACATCTGTAGTTTTTCTTTCTGCTTTCCCAACCTGCCTGTCTGTCTGTAGCAGTTTTTTTAGTTCCTCTTCGCTCTGGGTGTTCTCAATCTAAAATGGGCGGCTCATGAGTATTAAAACTGATCAAGTTTGCTTGGCTCTATTATATAGATTCATCTTAAATTGGTATAACTTTTAACCAATACTCCATTGAGGAAAATTTCTGCCAAACCTTCCGCCATTTGTTGGATTTCTTGCGCTGAAGCATCAGGATGGATTAAGGTATCCTGGGAAAAGCCAGCGATCGCAAACATTCCTAGAAATACCTTTGCCACTAACTTGGCATCCATCTGACGATAGATTCCCTTATCCATAGCCGTTTGAAAAAATGCCTCTGCCACATCAGTCATTTTATCAATCACTTCCACCTGAATGCGATCGCGTAAATCTGGATGGAATTGTGCTTCCATGAAACATACTCGCATCATTTCGGCATTTTTTTTCATATTCCACATGCGCCGCCGCATGACTTGAGCCACGGCCTTGTAACTAGCCATTTCGCTCAATTCTGTCAGTAAATCAGTTAAAATATCTACCCATCCGGCAGTTGCTACTTCGACTAGAATCGCCTTTTTATTAGAGAAATGACGAAAGATAGTTCCCTCAGCCACATTAGCAGCTTTAGCCAAATCTCTGGTGGTAGTACCGTCAAATCCCTGGGATGCAAATAACTTTAGCGCCGCGTGTAAAATGCGATCGCGGGTTTGTGTTTCTGAAGGCAAAGAAGAATTAAAAACGCGCATAACAGTTATAGTGATATCTGCGGAACAGCATCCGTAACATTATTGTCTAACGTTCAGCACAAAAAGCTGGGAAAGCCTATTACTAGATTAACGCTCTGTTTACAGCCATTCTTCTTAGTTTGTTCACGAAAATTAACTTTTTGATTCTTTTTACTCCTATTTGTTGCTTATGAGTCACTCCCATTATCTAAAACCAATTGCGCTGAAAAAAGCGATCGCTAAAATACTAATTACTCTGCTGTTGGTTATTTTCTGCTCTTGGGGATTACTACCAGGAGTTGCGTTTGCCAAAACCAAAACTCCTGCCAACAGCACCTCAATTCAACCATACCTGGATCAGGTTATTCAGAATATGACTGAATTCCGTCTCGATAATGGAATGAAGTTCATTGTCCTAGAGAATCACGATGCTCCAGTAGTTTCTTTTGTTACCTATACAGATGTAGGTGGGGTTGATGAGCCAAAAGGTAAAACAGGATTAGCACACTTTCTGGAGCACTTAGCATTTAAGGGAACAACTCGCATTGGTACCAAAAATTACCAATTGGAAAAACCCTTACTTGAGCGTTTAGATCAGTTAGAGAAGGAACTTCAAGCCGCAAAAGCAGCAGGAAAAACCGACGAAGTTGCCGAGCTTAAAACTAAATTTGATGCAACAGAAATCTTAGCAGCTAAGGTTGTAAATCAAAATGAGCTAGGGCGAATTGTTGAACAAGCTGGAGGTGTGGGTTTAAATGCAACTACATCCACAGAAGCAACTCGTTACTTTTACAGTTTTCCTGCCAATAAATTAGAGTTATGGATGTTCCTAGAATCCGAGCGTTTTTTAGATCCGGTATGGCGGGAATTTTATAAAGAGAAAAATGTCATTCTAGAAGAACGACGGTTGCGGGTGGATAATTCACCTATTGGTCAGATGTTGGAAAAGTTCATTGATGCTGCTTATACAGTACATCCGTACAGAAGACCTGTAATTGGTTATGAGCAAGATATCCGCAACTTAACAAGGGAGGATATAGAAGATTTCTTTGTTACCCACTATATACCTAGTAAAATTACCATCGCTATTGTGGGAGATGTTCAGCCCAATGAGGTGAAAAAATTAGCAAAAGTTTATTTTGGACGTTACCAATCTAGACCAGAACCCAACGACAAGCTTCCTGTAGAGCCGAAGCAAGCACAAGCCAAAGAAGTCACCCTTAAATTAAAATCCCAACCTTGGTATTTAGAGGGATATCATCGCCCTTCTATTACCCACCCCGATGAAGCGGTATATAACATTATCGGTCGATTACTGAGCGATGGACGTACCTCCCGGTTATATAAATCCTTGGTAGAAGAACAAAGATTAGCTTTAACCGCCCAAGGTTTTAGTGGTTATCCCGGTGACAAGTATCCTAACTTAATGCTGTTTTATGCCCTCACTGCCCCTGGAGAATCCGTGGATAAAGTAGCATCCGCATTAGGTAAAGAAATTAACCGATTAAAAACTGAGTTAGTATCAAAAACAGAATTAGAGCGGGTGAAAACGCAAGCCAGAGCAAGATTATTACGTAACCTCGATTCTAATATGGGTATGGCGCAGCAGTTATTAGAGTATGAAATCAAAACTGGCTCCTGGCGCAACTTATTTAAACAAATCGATGCCTTAGAAGCGGTAACTGCAAATGATGTTCAGAGAGTAGCAAAAGCAACATTTACCCCGGAGAACCGCACCGTGGGTAAACTGTTACCCCAGGATGGTTAGGAGACAAATAACAACTAAAAACATTTCCCCTTTACCCATTTCAGGCATTAATACAAAGGAACTAAGAAATAATGGCACTCAAACAACTCAAATCCATGATTTTTCATGGGAAACGATTTACCTATGCCCTGATAATTGCGATCGCTTTTTTATTTACAACATTTAGCTTTTCTTGGGCTGCAACAGAAGCAAAACACTACACAGACTTAACATTTCCACCCCTGGCAGATGTGAAGTTACCCGAATATGAGCGTTATGTGCTGAAAAATGGCATGGTGGTTTACCTCATGGAAGACCACAAGCTACCTTTAGTTAGTGGCTCTATGGTTATTCGTACAGGCAATCGCTTTGAACTAGGCAATCAAACAGGGTTAGGTAGCTTAGTTGGTACGGTAATGCGAACGGGAGGAACTAAAAAGCATTCTGCCAATCAACTCAACCAAATGCTGGAAAAAAAAAGCCGCAACTGTAGAAACTTCGATTGGAGTTACATCTGGTAGTGCTGAATTTAGTGCATTGCGTGAAGACTTAGATCAGGTATTTGAATTATTTACAGAAGTTATCCGCGAACCAGTATTTGCTCAGGAAAAACTGGATTTAGCCAAAACCCAAGCAAAGGGACAAATTGCCCGGCGTAATGATAGCCCTGACGGAATTGCAAGTAGGGAATTCAAAAAATTAATCTACGGTCAACATAGCCCCTATGCCCGTACAACTGAATATGCAACCCTTGATAACATTTCTCGTGCAGACTTAGTCAAATTTTATCAGCAATACTTTCACCCCAATCACATGATATTAGGGGTTGTAGGAGATTTTGAACCAGCAAGAATGAAGTCCCTAATTCAAGCCAGGTTTGGAGAATGGGAAACCAATACTGAGGTTGCAACGAAATCTTCCACTTTACCCAAAGTCTCTCAAGCAAAATCTAATGGTATCTTTTTCGTTAATCAACCCCAACTAACCCAAAGTAATATTTTT
Source organism: Richelia intracellularis (assembly GCA_000613065.1). Classification (GTDB taxonomy): domain Bacteria; phylum Cyanobacteriota; class Cyanobacteriia; order Cyanobacteriales; family Nostocaceae; genus Richelia; species Richelia intracellularis_B. The sequence goes on from CBZS010000439.1 coordinate 11,913, forward strand.
ATCGGACATTTGGGTGGACAATTTGATAGTCAGGATTATCCAGCATTAGATGTATTAAATGGAGTTCTCAATGGCTTTGGTGGACGCTTATTTAATGAAATTAGAACCCGTCAAGGTTTAGCTTACTCTGTATATGGTGTATGGAGTCCAAGATATGACTATCCAGGAATATTCATTTCTGGAGGACAAACCCGCTCTGATGCCACGGTACAATTCGTCAAAGCAGTAAAAAATGAAGTTAAGCACATTCAAAAAAAGCCAATCGATCCAGAAGAACTAGCTTTTGCCAAAGAATCTACTCTCAATTCCTTTGTATTTAATTTCCAAGATCCCAAACAAACTCTGTCTCGATTAATGCGATATGAATATTATGGCTATCCAGCTGATTTTCTCTTTCGCTACCGTCGTGCGGTGGAAGCGACTACAGTTGCTGATGTGCAGCGAGTAGCAAGGAAATATCTACAACCAGATAAGTTTGTCACATTGGTAGTTGGCAATCAAAAAGAAATCAAGCCACCTTTGACTAACTTATCCGCCGAAGTCCAATCCATAGATGTAACTATTCCAGGTTTGCCTAAACCACAAGCCTAATCATAGTGGCATGGTTACTATCAAGAGGGAATGAGGATGGGGTTTATTAACCCTTCCCTTTTATCTTTTTCCTGCAACATATGTGGTTATCACTCAGTATAAATGGTAAAACTTGGAGAGAAAAATGAAATAAGTAATGTTACTTGTACTCAAAAATAAAGATAATGAGCCAAAATTTAAATGGGTGCGACTCTTTTGGTAGTACGGAGTATGATATAAGAATAATGGCGTTGCTGAATCAGGGCATGAATTAGGGTTTGAAACCATTGATAAATCGTTGAAAATTTAGTGAAATCATCCCCGGATTCAGCAACGCCGAAAAAATTGTCGCGGAAATTGACCACATTATTTGGCACAGTAATCGCCAATTAAATCGGTTATGGAGGAAGAAAGATAAATACCCTCTTTCCTTTGGATGGGGAGTTTAATCTACCAGCACAGCAATATTCTCTCTCATGAACTAAGACAGTGATATTATCCATGTGATTGAGTATTTGTGGAAAGCTGCATTTGTCTTTTATTCTCAGACTTCAACACAGGCATAAGCTTGGGAGAGCAAAGGTTTACAGCTTATCTTTGAAGGTAAATGAAGTTCAGTTGGCCCAGGTATACGCCGGAGTGCGACTTTACCCAAACTCACCCCCAAGAACGTAAACCCGTGGATACCTACCTGTGCTAGATATTTACTTAACAATGCCAAATACCTAAAATATGACGATTACTTAAAAGCTGGATTCCCCATGGCCACGGGGGTGATTGAGGGTGCTTGTCGCCACCTGATTAAAGACAGACAGGATGGATATCACTGGGGCTAGATGGACCATGAGGGGTGCTGAGGATGTTTTTCCCCTGGGTTCTTTATACATCAGTGGCGATTGGGATGAGTATTGGCAGGCAGTTTCATCTACAACAAGAACATAAACCCAATCACCTGGCTTTGTACTCTAGTGGTATTCCTTTGCTCAAGTAAGTTCTCAAAGCTCGTTGTTCTACTACCCCTCCAGCTCTTCCAATAGCTGTCTAAGTTCCACTCCCCGTCTTACTAAAAGAGTCCCACCCAAACTAAAAGTACCACGTTATCACTCATCTAGATTTGACACCCCCTTCCATTAGACACAAATTTGTTTACCCTCACTAAGCATCTTTATTCTTTAAGTTCGTAATTCCCAAAGGAGAGAAGGCCTTCTTCAGAGCTTAATATTAAGTTCCCCCGGGGCATATGTACTAAATAGGCCTTTAAGCTTTAACCTTCCAAAGCTTTAGGGTTTTTACACAAAATTGATGTACCCATGTGATTCAATATTTTATTAATATTTTTAGAAGATAAAGATGAGATAATTGTAGTCATATATATAGAACGTATTCCTAACAGAAACTCTCCCCCAGCCGTTCTGCTTCGCGAGTCATACCGTGAGGACGGAAAAGTTCGTAAACGTACCCTTGCGAATCTTTCAAAACTGCCTTTAGAAACGGTAGATGATTTAAAAATTTTGCTTAAAGGAGGTAAAGTAGTAGAAGATTTAGAATAAATATTTAAAATCATTCGTAGCCGTCCTGATGGTCATGTGGTGGGAACACTATCAAGCTTAATAAAATTAGGATTACATACCTTAATTGATAGTTAAAACAGCAGCAGAATAATTGAGGCTATGATAGTGGATCGTCTTGTCAAACCAACTTCTAAATTAGCAACAGGAAGAGGGCTAGATAGAGAAACTTTTTTCTCCAGTTTAGCGGAAGTTTTAGGATTAGAAGGAGTGGATGAAGATGAATTCTGTTTGGCGATGGATTTTTTATTGAAACGCCAAGGAAAAATTGAAAATCATCTTGCCAAACTTCATCTGATGGAAGGATGTTTGGTTCTATATGAGGTTAGTTCTACATATTTAGAAGGGAAAGCTTGTCCGTTAGTAAAATATGGTTATAACCGTGATAAAAACGTGGTAAATTACAAATAGTATTTGGGCTATTATGTAATGAGAAAGGTTGTCCAATCCCAGTAGAAGTATTTGAGGGAAATACATCCGACCCAAAGACATTTACTAATTAAATAGATAAGGTTATCTTGAAATTTGGTATTAAGAGAGTAGTCTGGGTCGGAGACCCTGGAATTATTACTCAAGCAAAGATTCGAGAAGACTTAAAAGAGAAAGAAGGTTTAGACTGGATTAGCGCTTTAAGAGCGAGGGTCTCAAATAAAGAAATTAGTAGAAAAATCAGCTATTCAATTATCTCTGTTTTATGAACGAAATTTAGCATCAATAAAAAGCGAAGATAATCCAGGCTAAAGATTAATAGCTTGTCTAAATCCTTTATTCGCACCAGAAATAAAGAAAAATAGAGAAGAATTATTACAAGCAAAAAAAAAGGAATTAGATAAAATTGTTGCAGCAACTTCGAGAAAAGCTCGTCCACTAAAAGGCGAGGATAATATTGGTGTAAGAGTAGGTAAAGTTATCAAGAAATTTAATGTTGAAAAACATTTCATAATTGAGAAAAAAGAGAACAGTTTTTCATATCAGATAAATCAGTCAAAAATTGATGCAGAAGGAGTATTGGACGCTTTATATAAAGCTATCCCACTAATATATTTTTTTTGATCCAAATATGGATTGTTGCAAGAGACAAAAAAGGATAAAAACAAGCTGAAATTCTTTCCCATCTGACAACAAGACGACGATATTTTTTTTGAAACCATGAGAAACAACGTTCTTGTTGAAAACCTGGGACGGAAATTTTAATGGGTCTGCCCTTGTTCTTCTTTCTCTTCCAAACCCGCTTGGGCCATTGCGGCCGAATACCACGTCTACGTAAAGCAGGGCGCTTATCCTTAGAATCGTAGGCTTTTTCAGCAGCAAGTACTTTCAGGAGTTTACAGGGTCTACCGCGTTTGTTGGTCTTAACCTTTACACTGTCTAGAAGTGGTATCACCTGATCTGTTTCACTACCATTGGCAGGTGGGGTCGGATTGGATAAAGGCATTCCTGAGCCTTCAGTAAGAGTGTGTATTAAATACCCTTTCCTTTCCCACCGTAAGGAACACCGTCACCATCCCCCTTTCCAGGGGGAAAAATACCCGTCCACCCCGGCATAACTCCAGTTGATGAACTTTTTCTCTTGTCCAATCCCCAATATTCGTGCTTGTAAAGCCACATCCCGCAGGTGCGATCGCAAAATGTTGTATTTTTGAAATATGAGTTTTTCAGAATCACAAATTAAAGTACAAGATATCGTTCACTTAGGCGTAGTGGCAGGGATTGTGGCAGGGATTATTGATGAAATGAGTTTGGTTGAACAAATCAACCAACTGCTTGGAACTCATCCCCAAGAAATAATCAGCTTCTACTTTACGTTGGGTGTTTCAATGTTTCATGTCAATTCATTTATTAACGTTCGCTTCTTTGAAACAGATTTCCAACCTCAGTGAGGAGGGATGCTGGATTATACAGTTTTTTGGTGCTCCCTGTCGTAAATATTATCTTCTTTGCTAACTAACCTGCGGAATGTGGGTTGTAAAGCCTCTAAGGTCCCGTCCAACTGCCAAAGTTTGAGCCATCGATGTGCACAGTTCTTTGATCCCCATATTTCTCCTTTTGGAACGTGACACCAACGACACCCTGTTATCAATATATACAGTAAAGTATTGAGTACATAACGAAATGAAGAATGTGGCATACCTCGTTCGCGTTTCTCTGGCGGTTTCGGAAAAATATCCTCAGAGGATGTTTTAAAAGGTAGGAGGTATCAGAAAAAAGCTCACAAGGCATATGCTGAGAATTATAGAAAACAGCACCCCGTGAGCAATGACTAAGAATTATCCTAGCAATTTAACGTGGGAAGAGTGGGAGTTAATCCCACAGCTGTTTCCAGAGGCAAAACCAGGTGGTCGTCCACGTACAACAACATCTATGTACGCAGTAGTAAACCCGATTTGATACCTACTGTGTCAAGGATCTACATGGCGGGCATTACCAGGAGATTTACCACCTTGGTCTACAGTCTATGGTTATTTCAGAGGATGGCGCAAAAACCTTACTTGGCTTTAGGTTCATGACAAACTATATGAATGGGTTCGGGTAGCAGGCAGTCGAGAACCAAGTCCATGGGAAGCAGGCTTTGATAGCCAATCAGTTGAAACCGCAACCATGATTTCTACGGATGTTGGTTTCTACCCAGGAAAACAAATACATGGACGTAAGGGATTTATTACGGTTGACTTGTTAGGGCTAGTTTTGCGAGTCTTGGTTACTTCTGCAACTGTGCCAGAATGTCCAGGGGCTAAACTAAACGTGCACGTTCTGGCAGGTTTATCAGATGAAAGATAAAGTTTAAAGACTGCACACTATCTGGATGGATGGAGGATATCGGGAGGAAGATTTTGCCCACTGGATAATCGATGTTTTTCGTTGGATTGTGGAAGTGGTTCTCAGACCCTTAGAAAAGAAGGGTTTTACCCTTTTACCAAAACCTTGGGTTGTAGAACTAACTTTCGGGTAGCTCAATTGGTGTAGAAGATTAAGTAAGGACTATGAAAGGCTACCTGAAACTTCTGAGACTTTAATCTATATTGCAATGATACGTATCATGGTCAGGCGACTTGCATGATTTGTAACTCACTTGGACGTTTAAAACATCCTGTCAAACAAAGACGACTCCAAATTACTGAGTCCTTCAAAACCTCCAGCCATCAGATGATATTACTCCTCTTATTCAAGAGGCATATTATTACCTTCTGCTATTAGTCGGATAGATTAATCTAAGGTGATTTATACGAAAGAATTTACCAATAAAAGTAAGATGTAATGTTGATCAGTAAAAAAACAGGGGCAAGTATTTTGGAGTATGCTAGACCCAGCAGAGGAACCCAAATCATTAACAAGATCACAAATATAAGACTTGCGGTTGGCAGCATGGAAAATGAATGGAGTAGAACCTCGGGGCTTTCAAGCTCAGATAACGTTGAAATATTGCCAAGGTAGACCAAGGTTAGCACAAACAGTATTCCCTTGGGGTAGAGAAAATATAGAGTTAGGGTTAGCGCAAAAAAGAACAGGGATAATCTGTGTGGGATTACAATCAGCCTTTACCACAGCAAAGCGTTGCTAGGAGAAACAACATCTTCTCTTGTGGCATTATCCCTGGGACAAATTGTACAATCTGATTCTCAACAAGACCCAACATTTAAAACTTCCTTAGCCTATACCCGGTTAACAGCAACATCCGCACTAGAAAAACTCAAAGAACAGGGATTTCCCCAGGAGCAATTGCCTTGCGCCAGTACAATGGCACAAGTATTGAATCGAATGGACTATGGTCTTCGTAAAGTAGTAAAAGCCAAACCTCAAAAAAAATTCCACAAACCCATGATATCTTCAACAACATCAAAGAATTTGAGCCGCAATCAACAAACAAGCCTAAAAGTTAAACCACTAAGCATGGATTGCAAAGCTACCGTTAATATCGGGGCTTATTCTCGTGGTGGAAAAACCAGAGGAGACAATCAAGCTGAGGATCATGATATGGGATGCACAGAAAAATATAGTCCCTGTGGGATTCTTGATGAAGATAGTGGGCAATTATTGTATATTAACTTTGGTAGTTCTTCTTGTAAAACCAGGGATTTTATTGTTGATACTCTAATTCAATGGTGGAAGACAATGACACCAGAACAAAAGCAGGATACCGAACTGATACAAATTAAAGTTGATAATGGTCCGGAAAGTAGTGGAGTAAGAACTCAATAAAAAAAAGGATGGTTGAGTTTGTTGATCTCCTAAATATACCAATTCAATTGCTTTACTATCCTCCTTACTATAGTAAATACAATCCCATAGAGGGTTGTTGGGGTATTATTGACCAGCATTGGAATGGGGGGGGGGCGAAGCTTGTTGATGTTGAAGTCATGCTTTCCTGGGCTTCGAGTATGACTTGGAAAGGCTTATATCCTATCTTGAGTTTAAGTAAAACTGTTTACCAAAAAGGGATTTCTCTAACAAAGAAAGCTATGAAACAAGTCGAGTCTAGATTACAGCGAAATCCACTGTTGCCCAAATGGGATATGTTGATTCAACCGCTTTAGCTGGTAATTTTTTTTTCAAAAATCACCTAATTCGTACATTTTTGGATGAAGAAACTTTATCTGCTACGGATAGGGTCAAAGCCTATAAAAATCTTTCACAAGTAGAACAAGCTTTCCGTAGTTATAAAACTGTTAATTTAAAAGTTCGCCCAATTTACCACGATACAGCCGAACGTGTAAAATCCCATATCTTTCTATGTATGTTGTCTTATTATTATGTAGAATGGCATATGCTATAACTTTTAGCTCCAATACTTTTTGATGAAGATGATTGGGAAGCAGCAGCGAGAAAAGAGTCTGTTGTATCTCCTGCCAAAAAGAGCGAAAAAGCTAAAAATAAAGCGAACAAAAAGCGTACCTCAGATAATTTGCCCGTTCATAGCTTCCAAACTTTATTGAATGATTTAGCTACAATTGTTAAAAATACAATTTCTACAACAATTGGTCGTAAATCCTTCGTTTTTGAGAAGATTACTCAGCCTAAAGCTATACAAAAAAAAGCAATAGATTTACTCGGGATTAGCATGATTTGTACCCATTAAGCTTGGACTTGAAATCTCTTTAAGTCTGACTATGCATAGATTTCGTTTTTAGTCAAAGAGGAACTTCAGCTAAATTACTACTGTGCTCACCACGGCTATAAGTTCAGGTATAGCAAAGCGACTGCTACATCTCTATAAGTCGTATACCCGCAATTCGAGCAATGATGAGTACGTTCTGATAATTCCTTATTATCTGTCTTGCTTCTTCAGCCTGGGCAAGTCTGGCTTGTTTTCCGTGCATCTACTTATTAGAAGATCACATTTTAAACAAGTTTATTGGAGGATGCTGAAAAACTAACTAAAAATCACATCAAGACAATGCTTACCTAACATCCCACCAGACAACCCAACTAGATTCAAGTCCTCAACAAATACCATACCTGTACTGTCACAGATTTGGTGAAACACTCTCTATCTTTACCTTCTAACGACTATTACCTTGAAATAGAGGGCGAACAATCACGTATCCCGCCCCAAATGCCGTAATTACAATTAACAATACACATAGAAATAACCGCCAACTACTAATGCTTGGATTTTCCTCACTTGTTGAATAGTAGGAAACTTCCTGCTCCTCAAGAATCAATGGCTCTGAGGATATTGCTATTTCATCTACTATGGGAGACACGAAAGATGGAGGGTCAGTATATTCTTGAGGCTTTGTAGCTTTAGGCTTGGTAGTAGGATAAGTCTGTATTTTCGGAGTCGGGGACTTGGGGAATTTTTGGGGTGATGGTTTTTCTTGCCGTTGTCTAGGATAACTCTCTGAGCTATTTGAGCTACTATTTTGGTGAGGAGTATTAATCCGTTGTTGTAATTGCAATACCAACTGAACGGCTTTGTCTATTTCCTGACGTAATAGTTGATTTTCTTGGGTTAGTTGGTGATTTATAGTCCCGAGGGTATCTAATTTACCTTGAGTTGCTTGTAATTCTGCTGCTAACTCTCGATAAATAGAAAGCGGCACAGAAGGGGAATAATGGCTGTTGCTTGTCCCTGATGACTTACTGTGAATAGTTTCTGTAATAGTTCGCATTGCTATTGTTCAGATATTTTTTCGGATGTTGAATCTTTTTACTAATGTAAAAATGGCGTTGCATAAGTGCGGGATGAATTAGCGCTTGAAACCATTGAGAAATCCTTGAAAATTTAGTGAAATCATCCCCTGATTCAGCAACGCCGTAAAAATTTAGCTTTTAGACAATGTATGCCAAAGAATAATGGAAAAATCCTCTGGGAGCAAAGATATTTTGCAAATGTGAGGATTCTTAATTGATTAGGATATACATTTAGCATTTGTTGTCAATAGATTCAAGCTTGAATCCTCTTTTTTCAATTTTTCACTTTACATTACCCTAATTTAACCAATCATTCCTTGTAGACCAGCTCAACATTGCTTCTATTAGAAGATGGTAGAATCCCCTGATATTTATCTAATATGTCTGGTATAAATTTAGAGCCCACATTCCGCAGGTTAGTTAGCAAAGAAGATAATATTTACCACAGACAGCACCAAAAAACTGTAGAATCCAGCACCGCTGTTCACTGAGGTTGGAAATCTGTTTCAAAGAAGCCAACGTTAATAAATGAATTGACATGAAACATTGAAACACCCAACGAAAAGTAGGAGTGGCAGTTGGTTTACCTAACTGATTTTGAATTGTTTGGGAGCCTCGTTTTAGAGATTGGCGTAATGCCCTGTGACCTAGGCTGTAAACTAGCAAACACAAACCCATAACCATTGCCAAAGCCGCCACTCTTTTCCTTGAATTTAGAAACACAGTGGAAGTAAAAAACAATGGATCTTTGAGAAACCGAAAACCAGGTTCTGTAGATTGTTGTGCCTTATATTCACGTAAAACATCTTCGTTGCTAAGTTTGTCGGCATCAAGAACATTGGTGGCAAGAATAAACCTGCCAGCCTGTTCTGTGGCAATGGTAATTGCAGTTTATTTGGGTACAAATTCCGCTTGAATATGGGAAATTAGGGTCGGTTGAGAATCCTTGCGAGGTCTACCACGTCCCCGGTGTTGTCCATCTTCAATAACTTCAATATTTCCATGCAAGTTGATGAAATGACAACTGACTATCAAGGGCACCTCGATGAATCAAGTCTTAGGTAATCTGAGGGGGTTCGAAGAACTACAAGAAAGTGAAGTTGGGCAAAAAATAGCTCAACCCGAACGATTTCTAGGTGAAATCTGGCTCAATAGAGCCAATTTAGACGCAATTCTCCCACAGCTTTAGGATTTTTATTCTCCCAAAATCCATAACATTTGAAGTTGTAGAGTAAATTCTTCACTCCAATAGTCGCCTTGACTGACTGCTTACCAATGGAACCCATTAACTTGCCTCCCATTTCATTAACCCACTGACCAAAAACGTGTTCGACCTTAGCTCTGACTTGAGAACGCTCTCGATTCTTTTCTTTGTGTTTTGCAGTCAATGGATGATTGCAGTAGGCTCGTTCATGAATGTGACTGAGGAATTGTAAAATCTGTAGAATCCATTCAATAGATTCACTACCATAGGCAGTATCTGCCCAAACCTCTTGCCCCTGGTTTTGAACATCCAACAGTGCCCCTAACACTTGGGAATCATGCACTGAGGCATCCGTGACTTGATAGCGACGAATAAAACCGTACTCCACATCGAGACTGATGTGGTTTTTATAAGCAAAGGAACTCTGACCATTCTTTTTTGTCCAGGGAGCATCGGTATCCTTCTGGGACAAGCGATGAGGCTTTTGCTGCCAACTTTCGGGAATTTATCCTTGGGCAAGTTTTTGCTTCTCTTCCTTAGTATTATGCTGCTTGGAAACTGGAATCAGTGTGGCATCTACTATTTGACCCCCCTTAGCTTAGTAGCCTTGGTCTCTCAGGTAGGTATCAAATTAATTGCTCAAACAGTTCTTCAATAAGACCCTGCTGCTTCAACTGCTGCCGAAATAACCAAACTGTAGTTGCATCTGGTACTGGATCTGCTAACCCCAAGCCCAAAAATCTCATGAACGATAGTCGGTCATTGACCTGGTAGTCCAGTTCTTCATCACTCATGTTGTACAATTGTTGCACCACAAGCATTTTGAACGTGACTATTGCATCTATCCCACATTCCCCAGGTGCGATCGTAAAATGTTGTATTTTTGAAGTATGAGTTTTTCAGAATCAGAAATAAAAGTACAAGATATCGAGCACTTAGGCATAGTGGCAGGGATTATTGATCAAATGAGTTTGGTTGATTTGTTCAACCAACTGCTTCGAACTCATCCTCAAGAAAGAATCAGCGCAGGCCAAGTGGTCAAAGCAATGATTCTCAATGGCTTAGGCTTTATCAGTGCACCACTATATTTATTTGAGAAGTTCTTTTCAGGGATTGCAACGGAATATTTATTGAGAGAAGGAATACAACCAGAACATTTGAACGATGAACCCTTGGGCAGAGTGTTAGACAAACTATATGATGCAGGATTAACGGAAATTTTTATCCGAGTCCCACTATCAGCAGCAGATAGATTTGGAGTGAAAATGGACAGCTTCCACTTCGATTCAAGTTGATTTCATGTACATGGGGATTATGGAACTGGTACTGATGATGAAGCATCAGCACAATCAGGATTAATTACAATTACATATGGTTATTCTAGAGACCACCGACCAGATTTGAAACAATTTATCCTTGACTTGATGTGGAGTGGTGATGGAGATATTCCTTTATATTTAAGAGTTGCACATGGTAATGAAGTCGATTATGCCATGTTTGGAACACTTATGGCACATTTCCACAAACAATGGCAAATTGATGCTTTATTTGTTGCGGATGCAGCCCTTTAGACTGAAGACAATTTGCAAATGATAGTCTGATTCAGATGGGTATATCCACTTCCTGCAACCCTAACTGCCGCAAAAAAACTATTAGAAAAGAACAGTATTGATGCATTTGTACCAAGTAAAATCCCAGGATATCGTATTGCCCCCTGTTGTAACTGATTAT
>CBZS010000440.1 GCA_000613065.1 Richelia intracellularis
TGGAGAGATTAAAGTTCAGACAACATTAGGAAAAGGAACAACTTTCACTATCTTGATACCATATTCAGAAAGGCACTTTCAATAAAAAATAATTGTTATTAATGTTCAGTTGTAATTTAAACATATCTGTAATTATTCTCTTATAAATAAAGGTGAATATCCTAGTTGAATAGCTTGGGAGCTATCTAAATAAACATCTGCTGGTCTGGGTGCAGACATTCTAACATCATGTTGGCGACAAACAATAATTTGTGATTCAGAAATGTCTAATATTTCTACTAATAAACGACCAAAATAATAGCGGTATATCCTTTCTTTACCTCCTAAATTAAGAATGCCTGTTACTTGTTTCTCTAATGCTAATAATAGCCCTCTAGCAGCTGTAATGCCACTTACAGGGATACGAAATTCATCGGTAAACGAATTGAAATTTTTCCCTCTAGTAAGAGATTCAATAAATGGTTGTAAAAAGCTTTTCGAGCCTGGCAGACCTGCACCAAAAATTCATGGCATTCTACAAATAGCAGCGGCAGGATAAATATTTACAAATTCCTGCTCTGCCATCACTTTTTGCTCACCATAAATATTAATAGTATGTACAGAATCCGTCTCTTTCTAAGGCGGATTGTAACCATAAAAAACTAGATCAGTAAAAGTAAATATATAAGGGATTTTAGCATCTGCACAAAGCCTAGCAATATCACAACTAGCTTTGACATTAATTACATGAGACTCCTGGGTATTATTTTGACAAACATTAGGCTGAGACTGTGCCGCAGTATGAATTACGGCTTCGGTTTTTATTTGAATAAATAAGCTTTTTAAAGTATGAATATCTGTTAAATATACTGACAACATATTCACATTGGTAATATCCAGAGTATTACAAAAATAAGTGCCATAAACTTCCCATTCTGATGTTGATAATTGGCATAAATTCCATCCTATAAATCCACTTGCACCCGTAATTAATAGCCTTTTCATAGTTACTAATATTCTATCTTATCTACTTTTTCTGACCATAATTTAAAGGCTTGTAAAGCCTCATCTCTGAGAATTTGTATTATGGGCAATCGTCGATCGCTGATTGGTAAGTCTAGCTCTTCATAGATAAATTGGTCATCAAAATCAATATCTGCCGCATCAGCCTTAGTATTGGCATAGTAAACTCGATCTACTCTTGACCAATAAATAGCCCCCAAACACATGGGACATGGTTCGCAACTAGTATAGAGTTGACAACCATTGAGTTTAAAGGTTTTTAGTTTTTGACAGGCTTGACGAATCGCTACAATCTCTGCATGAGCAGTAGGATCGTTGATGGATGTCACCATATTATGGGCTTTGGCAATAATTTCCCCATCTTTAACAATTACTGCCCCAAAAGGTCCCCCTTGCCCAGAATTGACACTTTTAATTGAGAGAGCGATCGCTTCTCGCATAAATCTACTATGCTCACTATTTGCTGATGCCATAACGGTTTTTTTGATGGTTATTAGTTGATAGTTCGTAGTTGTACAAGTTTTTCCTTCACTTTTCACTACTTTTTCTATACAAATATAACTAAGCCTTCGCACAGGTAACAATTGCGGCAAACTAAACAATAGGGCTAATAAGAATCAGGAGTTCTCATGAGTTGGACAAAAGTTCTAGCTGAAGGTGCACTATCACCAGGAGGTCGGGAAGTAGTAAAAGTAGGCGAACGCAAGATTTTGGTATTAAATCATGAAGGAAAGCTTTACGCTGTGGACAATGTGTGTCCCCACTTAAAGTTAAAAATGAAAAACGGTAAAATTACCCCCGATGGTTCTATCGTATGTCCTTGGCATCGCAGTCAGTTTGATTTATGTAGTGGTGAAGTCAAAGAATGGACACCTTGGCCTCCTGTCGTAGGTAAAGTTATGGGTATGGCATCCCAACCCAAGCCATTACCCGTTTTCCCTATCCGTGTTGAGGAAGGAAGCATTTGGGTAGAATTTGAATAGCGACACAGTTATAGATCGTGTAAGCTTTTCACATCAAATTTTAGGGGCGCAATCACTGCGCCCAAGTTCATAACTGCGATAGTTCTATATCCATCAATAACGAGGCATATTACTACACAATTAAGTTAAGACATTGTTAAAATCTCAAATATTTGATTAGTAAGATTATTACTTGCACGTAGTGCCACATGACCCGTGTCCCCAAAGTTCAGAAACAAACCCCTTCCCTTGCTACCAGGACTAAAAATCCTCCTTTCCGACCAAAAGCGATGGTTGCGTGGAGATATGCTTGCAGTTATCACCGTTGCTGCTTACTTAATTCCTCAATGTATGGCTTACGGTGAATTAGCAGGGGTACAACCCGTGATGGGATTGTGGGCAATTTTGCCACCAATGATTATATACACCTTATTTGGCTCATCTCCTCAGCTCTCGGTAGGACCAGAATCAACTACGGCAGTCATGGCAGCAGTGTCGATTTCATCTGTTGTTGGGAGTAACGATGCTAATTATGCCAGTGTTGCTTCCTTGTTGGCTTTGATGGTGGGTTCTGTTTGTATTATTGGCTATATTGCTAGACTGGGTTTTCTCGCCGACTTGCTATCTAAACCAATTCTCATTGGTTATATGGCGGGGGTAGCAGTAATTATGATTGCTGGACAATTGGGTAAAATCAGTGGCACAAAAATAGATGGGAATACTCTCTTTGGGCAATTGGTTGGTGAATTTGCGGGAACTTACGCAAATTCACCAACCAACACTGATTTTAGCTGTACTAGTCCTAGTATTTTTATTTGCAATTCAGCTGCGTTTTCCCAATGCACCTGCTCCTCTTTTGGCAGTATTGTTAGCAAAATTAGCAGTAGCCTTATTCAACTTAGATGGGCGAGGTGTGGCTGTTGTAGGGGCAATTCCTGCTGGTTTACCCCATTTTGCATTGCCTCCAATCTCATTGCAAAATGTTTCTCAACTTATAGCTTCTGCTATTGGGATTGCCCTTGTCGGTTATTCTGATAATGTGCTAACAGCAAGAGTCTTTGCCAGTCGCCACCATTACAAGATTGATGCCAATCAAGAATTATTAGCTTTGGGTATGTCCAATTTGGGTAATGGATTAATGCAGGGTTTTCCTGTGAGTAGTAGCGGTAGTCGTAGTGTAATTGGTGATTCTTTAGGCAGTAGAACTCAATTATTTTCCCTGGTGGGTTTGGTGGTAGTGGTTTTAGTTCTATTGTTTCTGCGTCCTTTATTGGTATTATTCTCTAAAGCTGCGTTGGGAGCAATTGTGATTTATGCTGCAACTAAACTGATAGAATTACGACAATTTCGCAGATTACTCAAATTTCGCCGCAGTGAGTTTTTCCTCGCTATTATTACTACCTTGGGAGTACTGCTCACAGATATTTTACTTGGTGTAGCAGTAGCACTCGCTCTTTCCGTAATTGATTTATTCGCTCGGGTAGCCCGTCCCCACGATGCGGTATTGGGGAAAGTTGAAAATTTACCAGGATTACATGATATTGAAGACTGGGAGGGGGTAACAACTATCCCCGGTTTGGTTCTTTACCGCTGCTATGATGCTCCTCTGTGCTTTGCCAACGTGGAAGATTTTAAACGTAGGGCATTAGAAGCCATTGAAGCAGAAATAAATCCAGTGGAATAGTTTATTCTGAATACAGAAGCGATCGCTGAAGTCGATATTACTGCCATTGATCCCCTGATGGATTTACAAGGGAAATTGACAAGTAGGGGTATTGTGTTGGGCATCGCAAAGCTAAAGCAGGATTTATATGCACAGTTGCGGCGATCGCATTTGTTAGAGAATATTGGTGTGGAGAATATTTATCCGACTCTAAGTACTGTTATTGATGGGTTCAAAGAGCACGATTTGCGGTGAGTAGTACACAGGCTTTAACCTCCATCAGGGCTTTGAGACAGGAGCCTAAATTACTACATTCCTCGCCAGAGTTAAGGAACGAGGAACAACAAAATATTTATCTCGTTGCTAGAAATAGATCCCATTTGTCTTAAACTAGTACAGGCGAACCAAATATCAAAGCATAAAATGTCCGATTTAATTCTGTTTTGGCATCGACGGGATTTACGCATTGCTGATAATACTGGGCTGACGAAGGGAAGAGAATTAAGCCGTCAAGTGGTGGGCTTGTTTTGCCTCGATCCTTATATCCTCGAGGGAAATGATATTGCTCCCGTGAGGGTGACATATATGATGGGTTGTTTACAAGCCTTACAAGCAGAATACCAAAAGGCTCGTAGTCAGTTGTTAATTCTTCAGGGGAATCCTGTTAAAGTTATTCCCCAATTAGCGATCGCATTGAATGCCAAAGCAGTATTCTGGAATTGGGATGTGGAACCCTATGCTCAAAAACGCGATCGCATAGTAGCAGAATCTTTACAAGCTCAGGGTATTCAGATTCTGGCTCAAAATTGGGATCAGCTATTACATTCACCCGATGAGATTTTTACTGGTACTAAGCAGCCTTATACGGTTTACAGTCCTTTTTGGAAGAATTGGAGTGGTAAACCCAAGGCAAACCCCGTAGAGAAGTTAGAGAATATAGTCGGGCTAACAGATGCACAACAGAAAATTACCACCGAGAATGGAGCTATTGCCCTACCAACAGCTAAAAATTTAGGATTTATCTGGGATGGGGAATTAATTATAGAACCGGGAGAAACCGCAGCCAGGGAACAGTTAGAGAATTTCTGCAATACTAGCATTAATGAATACCAAGAACAGCGTAATTTCCCTAATATTGAGGGAACCTCGAAGTTAAGTGCAGCCTTGAAATTTGGAGTCATTGGTATTCGCACAGTATGGCAAGCTACCCTGAAAGCTTTAGAAAATAGCCGCAGCGACGAAACCCAAGCCAGTATCCGCACATATCAACAAGAATTGGCTTGGCGAGAATTTTATCAACACGTCATGTACCATTACCCAGAGTTAGCAGAGGGTGCTTACCGGGATACCTTCAAAAACTTCCCTTGGGAGAACAACACCGAACATTTTCAAGCTTGGTGCGAGGGTAGAACTGGTTATCCCATAGTTGATGCAGCTATGCGTCAATTAAATCAAACTGGATGGATGCATAACCGTTGTCGGATGATTGTAGCTAGTTTCCTAACCAAAGATTTGATTATCAATCCCCAATGGGGAGAACTGTATTTCATGCAGAACCTGATAGATGGGGATTTATCTGCAAATAATGGAGGTTGGCAGTGGAGTGCCTCTAGTGGTATGGACCCTAAACCATTGCGAATATTTAATCCAGCCAGTCAAGCCAAAAAATTCGACTCTGAGGCAGAGTATATCAGACAGTGGGTGACCGAATTGCGATCGCTAGATACTCAATACTTAGTGACTGGTAAAATTTCCCCTCTAGAACGTCATGCAACAGGCTATCCTGAACCCATTGTAGATCATAATCAGCAGCAAAAAAGATTTAAGCAAATTTACAAACAACAGAAAGAAACTTAAGTCAAATAAGATACTCACATTTGATTGCGTTCGCGAGCTTAATATTATTTAACATAAATAAATAATCTAATCTTAACTTGTTGCAAATAATCAATATAAAGTATTTACTTTGAATTAAAAAATACAATATATGTAAGTATTAAGTGCGATTAACCCAGCACTGGAAAATTCGAAAAATTCTCCGAGCTACCGAATTCGCGAAGCCATCATGAAGTTTTGTAAGTAAGGCTGCATATCACTGAATATTTTCGATACATTTGATGTATCGAAAAAGGAAGATATCAAGTTTCTAGCTATGAAAAACTGTTTCTAAATCCAGATTTCAGAGTTCCTCAGTTAGGTGATTCCTTCAAATCCTTTGAAGATGATGGTTCTATACGTAGGGCACCACAAGAAATCAAGCATCCGCCTATAGAATATTTGTTAGAAATGAATAGAGAAAATATCTTCAAAATTTCTACAAAAACCGCAGGTGAAGAAAGCAGTGAGAAACCACCAATTAGAAGTATTGAACCCGGGTTAATTCAAAAACAACCAATCCTTCAAGCCAGACCCATTCTTACTCCTAGAAGAAATAATAATCGTCTCAAAGCTACAACAGTTAATGCCAAAGGTCGTTTTTCTTGGAAAGGCACGGATAATCTATTACATTCAGCCTTTGGGTGGAAAGTTCGTGCATGGCAAAAAGATGGTGGTAAGTGGAAAAAAGTTGCTGAAGATTGGATACAGTCCGATGGTTCCTGGAAACTATCTTTTACCAAAAAATCCGGTACGGTTAAATTTCAATATGTTGCTTTCAACCGCTTTTTCACTCCCCTGCTTGTAAGAACCCATTAAATCGCAATGAATCCTGGGTTACATCGACTTTCTGGGACTTACATGATACCCGTGCTGACGGTAAAGATAATCTCTGGTTTACTCACCCCGGTGCAGTTCTTGGAATTTACTTGCGGAGCGGGAAGAAAAATAGTATGGTCGATTTCTATGAAGTTTATTGAGGTGCTGCCAATACCGAACATCGCACCATCATTGACAATATTTTCAAACAGAATTACATCATCCCATAGTTTTATCAAAAGTTATTTGTACCCCACTTAATGGGTTAGTGTTGTTGAACTAAATCAGATGGCTGAATATCTGGTTTATTTCAAATTTATGGCGTTGCATAAGTGCGGGATGAATTAGGGTTTGAAACCATTGAGAAATCGTTGAAAATTTAGTGAAATCATCCCCTGATTCAGCAACGCCGTATTATAAATTAATAAACAATATTACTTGAGAAACCAGGTAAAGTCTGATGCTAAAAATAGATTGGGTGCGACTCTTTTAGTAAGACGGGGAGTGGAACTTAGACAGGTATTGAAAGAGGTGGAGGCGTAGTAGAACAACGAGCTTTGAAAACTTGCTTGAGCAAAGGAATACCACTAGAGTACAAAGCCAGGTGATTGGGTTTATGTTCTTGTTGTAGATGAAACTGCCAATACTCATCCCAATCGCCACTGATGTATAAAGAACCCAGGCGTAAAACAGCCTCAAGAATATCATACAGAAAATACTACTTGGCTCCCAGGTAAAAAGATATTACAACAAGAACAACTAACCATCCATAACTCCTTGCCTCCAGGCACTTACGATGTAAAAATTAAGCTAATTTATACGTCCGATAATAGAGATATTTTATTAGGTTTATCCAAGACTTTAGAATATAAAAATAATTTCTACACGGTTGGAAAAATTGTTATTGAATCATGATATTAAAACGTAGGAAAGTAACCCCGAAATTCTTGTTCTGTAGTCGCACAGCAAGCAATCTGGATAAACTAATCATTATGGAAATTATAAAATAAAATCCACCTTTCTTTGGAAAGATGGAAAAACAATATCTAATGATTACCATGTTTGCAAGCTAACAGCCCTAGAATTATTAAGTAATACTAGAACTAAGTTACTATTCTAAGAACCAACAACACGATGCCGACCCCACTTACGAGTAATTACAAAGGTACAATCCCGGGGAATATTGCCACTACCATGTGGTGCAGGTAAGTTTGTTAATTCAGGATCACCATTGCCAGGATGTTGGGTATTAATAAACATTGTACGGCGATTAGGAGTAACTGTAAGACCTGTAATTTCATCTCCTGTTACTTCAGTGAAGATGCGATGAATTGAATAACCAAATGTTGGTATCAGCTACCAACATTTGGTTATTCCATTCATCCTTTTGAGCACCATCAGTTTGAATAAATAACCGTCCATCAGGATCTGCCCAGAGTCCATCAGGATCCCTGAAGCTATCTTCTGTTCCATGGGTATCTTGAGCAATAACGAAAATATCCCATTTAAAAGTAGTACCAATATGATGATCGTCATCGCGCCAACGGATAATATGTCCGTCGGCGTTAGGAGCAAGAGGATTGGCTGCATCAGCCACTTCACGCCGGCTATTGTTAGTAACAGAACAGTAAACATACTCATCACTACGAGCAAATAGATTACGTCTAGATATTCGAGTCTGAAGAACATCTTGAAACGGGCGGTTATTAGACTGATTATTAATCTCATTCTCGTGGTCGTGCTTCATTTTGAGGCTCTTCTCTACAAATTAATAATTGTTCTCAAGTCAGCCCATTTTAGACATAAAGTTTCCCTAAATAAAACTCTAATATTTGTATATAAAATAATGTATATATGATGAAAGGCTATAAATAAAATAAAGAAAGTTTTCTCAATATACCGACGATTATATCAATGTTTAGATACCATAATCAGTGAATCAAAATTAAAGTTTTTTCGATGAGCATCCTCACAATAACCACCATTTTTTACTTCATAGATGCAAGCTGATGAATCGAAATCATAAGCGATATAATTTAGCGCAAAATTAATAGTAAATGCCTTCAAAATAAGCCTCATAACCAATAGGAAGTAATTGTTACCTAAGGGGTAATGAGCATTGAATAAATTAATTGTTCTAACTAATAGATAGTAGTACTGATGATGCGAAATTTCAGTTAACTGACAGTTAAGTTATGGGAAAACTTTGTCAAAGAAAGGAACATTTTTCAGTTCAATCCAACATAATCTAGGAACTATATAAGTATGAACCATTTAGAAAATAAAAAATATTGTTTATACACTTATAAATCACTGTATAAACTTCATCTATGTCTCAATCTGAATTTTGTTAAGGAATATAATTTAATTGCCTCTCTAATAACCGCAATTCTGCTTTTAGATAACTAAACAAGTAATCTGCTTAAAACTATGGCTTTTAAAGTAGATGCAGTTTAAAATTAAAAGACCAAAGTTTTGCCCATACCTTCATCAACAAATTCTTGTTCTCCTTTACCAATAACTGCAACTATGACTTTACGAGGATTGGGAACCCATTCTCCTTGTCTGGGTATAACTTCCACTACTACTTCTGCTCCTTGCTGATAGACCCGGTAGGTAGTGGTTACATAAAGTTCTTGACGATAGTCAAAGGAAGTACCATCATCTTCGTATAGGGTAAATTCTCCCGTCCCAGGAGCAACCAATAGCCTTAATTCATCCACTGCTAATTCCCCCACATACTGCATGACTGGAGCCAAAGGAATTATAGATCCTTCACGAATATATATAGGCATTTTTTCTAGGGGGGCGTGCGCTAAAATATACTTTTCACCAGTACGACTTTCCCCTGTCCACCAGTCATACCAAGTTCCTGCCGGAAGATAAACTGAACGAGACTCTACTCCAGGACGATAAACGGGTGCAGCCATCAGGGATGAACCTAAAAGAACTTGATCGTATAGTTCGTAAGTTTGAGAATCTTGGGGATAGTGGTAGAATAGAGGTCTAAGGATGGGACTTCCCGTATTTGCTGCTGACCAAAATAAACTGTAGAGATATGGCAGCAATCGGTAACGTAACTCTATATATTCACGACAAATTTTTTCTACTTCCTCACCAAACGACCATGGCTCATGGGGCTTAGTATGAATCATCGAGTGACTGCGCATCAAAGGATAAAAGACCCCAATCTGCATCCAACGAGCAAATAATTCTGGTGTGGCATTGCCGGCGAAACCACCAATATCTGCGCCAACGAAGGGAACCCCCGATAAGCCTAAATTACAAAGCATGGGTAGGGATATTTCTAAATATTCCCACAAAGATTGATTATCTCCAGTCCATACCGCCGACCATTTTTGTATACCTGCATAACCAGAACGAGTGAGAACAAAAGAGCGTTGCGAACGCAACGTTTCTAAGGCTTCCCGACAAGCCTTTGTCATCATCATTCCATATAGGTTATGGGTTTCAGCATGGGTGACTCGTTCCTCTGTATCACCTTGTAGTGTATTCAAAGGAAAGGTAATTTTATCCCCTTCATCACAAAAGGGTCGATCATCCAATGCTGGCTCATTCATATCATTCCAGATACCAGCAATACCAATATCTGTGAGACTGCGATGCAAATTTCCCCACCACTGACGCACATCTGTACGTAAAAAGTCAGGAAATACAGCACGATCAGGCCATACATAACCATGAAATAGTTTACCATCCGGATGACGAACAAAATAATCCTGTTCTAGTCCGCGATCGCAAACATGATAATCGGTGTCTAGCTCATATTTCACCCCCGGATCGATAATATTAACTACTTGAAAGCCTACCCGATTCAAGTCTTTTATTAACTGCTGGGGATTGGGAAACTGCCTGTTATTCCACGTAAAAACTCTATATCCCTGCATATAGTCAATATCTAAGTGAATCACATCGCAAGGAATGTGGCGATCGCGGAATTCTTTTACTAGTTGTCGTACTTTTGTTTCTGAGTCATAACTCCAACGGCATTGGTGATAACCCAAGCTCCACAAAGGAGGTAGGTCAATTCTTCCTGTTAATTGGGTATAACTCTCAATAATATCTCCGGGTTCTTCACCATAAATAATATAGTAATCCAACTCCCTGCTGTGGGTGGTCATTTGTAATACATCTGCTTGTTCTGCACCCACATCAAACTGACTCCAGTGTGTCGTATTAAAAAACACACCATAATTAATCTCAGGAGAAACAGACATGAAAAAAGGAATTGCCTGGTACATTTCATCCGTGAGTGCATTGTAGTCAACGCAATCTGTTGTCCAGTGAGTAAAACGTTTTCCCCTATGGTTTAACATTCCTACCCGTTCCCCAAAACCATAGAATTTTTCCTGTGGGCTGATTTGCTTCCAGGTAGTAGTTTGCTCAGAGCGCCAGCCTATACCCATGCCTGTATCTGCGGCAAAAATATGACCAAATCTATCAAAACAACTGACTTGACAGGGATGACGTTGTACTTGCACTCCCATCTTTGCGGTTGTAATGGTTACAGCATCGTCTGTAGTCTCTACTTCAAAGGGTACAACTTGCCACTGATTATCCTCTAAAGTACAG
>CBZS010000441.1 GCA_000613065.1 Richelia intracellularis
GGCGATTGGGATGAGTATTGGCAGTTTCATCTACAACAAGAACATAAACGCAATCACCTGGCTTTGTACTCTAGTGGTATTCATTTGATCAAGCAAGTTATCAAAGCAAAGCTCGTTGTTCTACTACCCCTTCACCTTTTCCAATACCTGTCTAAGTACCACTCCCCATCTTACTAAAAGAGTCGCACCCTATTGATTACTGCTACTTGCTTAAATTACCTAGATGTAAACCGCACTCTTTGAGCGTAGATTCTTCCCACCACCAACGTCCTTCTCGTTCATGCTGGTTGGGTAACACAGCCTTGGTGCAAGGTTCACAACCAATGCTAGTAAAACCCTTTTCATGTAGCTTGTTGTAAGGTACACCTAAAGCCCTAATATATTCCCACACTTGAGTAGAAGACCAATTCGCTAGGGGATTAAACTTAACTAGAGAATGGTCTGGGGTAGAGAAAGAAGCATCTACTTCCATTACAGGGATATGGTTACGAGTACTGGGGCTCTGGTCTTTGCGTTGACCCGTAATCCAAGCGTCAAGGGTGCTGAGTTTGCGACGTAGGGGTCTAACTTTACGGACACCACAGCACTCTTTATGACCATCGGTGTAGAAGCTAAATAGTCCCTTCTCTTCTACTAAAGCTTGAACTTCTGCCGCATCGGGAAACATCACTTCTAATTTGATACCATAATGCTTTCTCACTTCGTCCAAAAATTGGTATGTTTCCGGGTGTAAGCGTCCAGTATCCAAAGTAAAAACGCGGAAATCTTTAGTAATTTTTGATGCAATATCAATTAAGACAACATCCTCCGCACCACTAAAAGAAATGGCCATATTATTGAAAGCTTTGAAGGCAAATTCGATAATTTCTCTTGGTGCTTTTTGGCTGTATTCTGTTTCTAAAGCAGAAATATTTAAATCGGTTTTAGCTATCATAATGTCTTGTGTTCTCTTCCATCTCATCCTGAATTTTACCGAATTAAGGTACCAGTAACGAAAAATAAATTAATAGTGTGGCGAGTTGACATTCAGTATCAGGTCCATCAATCTCATTTATATCGAAATCTGGGCTTTGTTTGGCAGAGAATATAATTCCTTGTCTAATAACACAAGTCATCTTTTAGAGCATTAAACAAATGCTCTGATCAAAACTACAGATTTAACATTAGACGGGGTTTAAATAGACAATTACACCAAGGAATTAATTATAAATATAAGTGCATGGGTACACCCTTCACAAGTTACTCAAATTTTTTTCCTATAAATAACCTTGAGGCATAAGCCACTCCTCAAAAAACATCATGAAAGCAGATCACTATGACGGGAAAAAAATTACAAATCAGAGATAAGGTAATTGTTGACCGTCATACCAGTTTAATATGAACCTACATATAATAGAGCCAAGCAAACTTGATCGGTTTAAATACTCATGAGCCGCCCATTTAAGATTGAGAACACCCAGAGCGAAAAGGAACTAAAAAAACTGCTACAGACAGCCAGGTTGGGAAAGCAGAAAGAAAAACTACAGATGTTGTGGTGGCTCAATGCCGAGTGGACAAGTAAAGGAGCAGCAATAAATCGGGAAACCTTTGGCTAGAGATACTTCAACAGTGACAAAAAGGTTGCAGAAGTATAGAACTGGTGG
>CBZS010000442.1 GCA_000613065.1 Richelia intracellularis
TAATTACAGGTAAGTCTGGCATTCAATTTCATCAACCTTTTCCAGAACTCTCCCCACTACCTTTAGGATTAATCAATCTACAACCAACTGGGTTAAATGAATTAACTCAGTTGGTTGTTGCATCTGCACTTAAAGATTCAGGTTTAATCTCACCGTTACCAGATTGTGGGGTAGTAATTGGTTCTAGTCGTGGC
>CBZS010000443.1 GCA_000613065.1 Richelia intracellularis
AGCATATCAAACAACTGTGAGTATGACTTGATTTTGGCATTATCAGTACACCTGCTAAGCAAGAAATGGGTCAAAGGTTATGTACTTTATATGATGACCTTCATACCCTAGTGAAAGAGATTAAACCAGATTTAGTAGCGATCGAAAAATTAGTTTTTCTACCGTATGGCTAATACTATTTTAGTAGCTCAAGCTAGAGGTGTACTGATGTTGGTATTAGCACAGCATAATTTACCCTATGTAGAATTTACTCCAGCTCAAATTAAACAAGCTTTAACTGGTTATGGTAATGCCGAAAAGTTCCAAGTACAAGAAGCTGTGGCACGGGAACTGAATTTAGAAGAAATTCCCAAGCCAGATGACGCAGCTGATGCGCTGGCTGTGGCACTAACTGCTTTGTATCAAGAATAAGGTGATCAAGGAGCTAGGAGAAGAAACAGTGAAAATGCTTCTAACAGACTTCAACTCCTAAATGCCAAACCAAAAAAAAAAGGAGGGAATAATAACTCCCCCATTATCCATCATTCATTAATAACTTTTACAAGCTTATGAAGTTACAGCCTTTCTGGTAACAGAGCAATGGGATTAACCGCTCCTTTACCTGCTGGACGAATTTCAAAGTGAAGATGAGGGCCAGTACTAAAGCCTGTACTACCCATTAAGGCTATGGTTTTACCCTGTTGCACTTTTTGACCGACTTTCACCAAAATTTTGCTGTTGTGGGCATAGCGAGTTTCACTGCCGTTCGCATGGCGAATTTTGACCAATTTGCCGTAACCGCCGCGACTCCACCCAGCAGAAGTAACTACACCATCTCCAGCCGCATAAATTGGCGTACCAGTAGAGTTGGCAATGTCAATACCTCTGTGCATTCTTCCCCAACGCGGACCATAACCAGAGGTTAGAGTTCCTTTCGCAGGCCAAATGTAGGTAGAGGAAGATTTGGGAATCTCGTCAATTGGTCTGGGTAGATATCTATCTACTGCTGCCAGAGGTGGTAGTGCTTTTGTCTTTGGTGAAACCTTAACTCGTCTGAGATTACCTAGGGATTCGGTGTCAGTTATTCCTC
>CBZS010000444.1 GCA_000613065.1 Richelia intracellularis
CTAGTTGATTTGCTGTCATAATTATGAATTAAACTAATTTCTAGGGTATCTGGTGGCTTGAAGCATAGTAATTCAATATTTTCATTGTATTTGTTTATATATGGTCTCATTTTATCTATAACTTGTTGTAATCTTTGTAAAAGAGGAACTTTTGTTACTCCTACTAACTTATCCTCAAGGAGTAAGTTGTATATCATATATTCAATATCAGTCTTTAATAGTGATGAGATAGATTCTGGGCTTGTATTTTTTACATAGTGAATAAAAGCATGTTTATGCAATAGTAATAATGTTTTTTTTTAGTTGATACTACATCTTGCTTTGTAGGAGCCCATTCTGAAATATTTTTTTATAAATATTCTACCTTGTGGACTAATTCTTCTAATTCTGTCATTACTTATTATTGATTTTAAAGCAGGATGGTTGGTGGGCGATTACGAACACCAACCACTTTCACTTACATGAAAGTAAAAGGTAAGTAATATCTTCTATATTTCTGAATCTGATGATGGTGTAGTGGTTAACAGAAACAGATATTATGATATTACTTACACATTACTTAATTTTGAAATCCTTAAGGAGAAATGGCATCATTGAGCCAGCAACTAAACTCGAGATAGTAATGGGAATACATAGTGGTAGTTTCGTTAATGCTAACGGTATCAGGACAAACAAAGCTATACCACTAGCAAGACTAGTTTTTAAGGCAAAATTGGCCGGATCTCGTAATAGTTTGCCTTTTAAGAATAGTTTGGCAGAAAACCAACCAAGGTCAAACATATTTCCTCCTGATTTCAACAATAGGACTTAGGGAAAGATTATCGTACTCCCAACTAATTTTATAGGTAAAAATTCATGTAGAGAGAACTGAAAAATATTCACAATCAGGGTTAGACTTTATGCTTAATTTAGATGCAAAGCATAAAACTAAAACTATGTTCCTGGTTGTTTCTCAAAGCTGATTGGAGGCTGAATTTTAAATAGGTAAAAGGCAACATGATGAAAACAGTTGACCTACATAACCTCAAGAACGAAAATGTTGTCATTGGGACTCACTCATATCCCTTGCTTGAAAGTAATATCAATTTTGCTTCATACGAGTAAAAAAAGATGGCGTTGCATAAGTGCGGGATGAATTAGCGTTTGAAACCATTGATAAATCGTTGAAAATTTAGTGAAATCATCCTCTGATTCAGCAACGCCAAAAAGATTATATCTGACTTTACCCTCAAAAATAGTTATCTTCCTAAGCAAATTGAGAATAAATAGTCCCAATATCATGGCAGGAATGACACCTGCAGGTGCGAATAAGCTACCCAACATCGCAGAAAAGGAATAGCCAAG
>CBZS010000445.1 GCA_000613065.1 Richelia intracellularis
GACCCCGTAGGAGCTATTCTGGCATTTGTGGTGCTAGATACCATTTTGAATGGTGATACTGATCCGGTGAATGCCATTGTTGGTTTGTTAGTACGCCTAGGCATTGGTGCAGCCATTGGAGGTGCAGGCGGTTACTTAATGAGTTTAATCTTCAAACGTGCTAATTTCTTGTCGTTTGAACTGAAAAATTTAGTAGTACTAGCGACTCTTTGGGGCTTATTTGCGATCGCTCAGATGATTCGTAGTGAATCAGGGGTAATGACAACGGTAGTAGCAGGGGCTGTATTTGCTAATTCTTCTGTCCCAGATGAGCGATTGTTACGCCATTTTAAAGGTCAATTGACCGTTTTAAGCCTTTCGGTGTTGTTCATCCTCTTGGCAGCTGATTTGTCAATTGATAGCGTCTTTGCCTTGGGTTGGGGTAGTTTGGGTGCAGTTTTGGTACTCATGTTTGTGGTTCGCCCCATCAATATCCTGCTGTGCACCTGGAATAGTAATCTCAACTGGCGGCAGAAAGTATTTTTAAGTTGGGTAGCTCCCAGGGGCATTGTTTGTGCATCCATTGCCTCCTTATTTGGCATTTTGCTCACCCAAAGGGGTATAAACGGTGGTGATTCCATTAAAGCATTAGTATTCCTGACAATTATTATGACCGTTGTCTGTCAGGGCTTGACAGCTGGTTTCCTTGCCCAATGGTTGCAAATTACTGCCACAAACACCACTGGATTGGTAATTGTAGGTTGTAATCCCCTAAGTTTATTAATTGCTCGATTCTTCCAAGATAGGGGAGAGCCAGTAGTTATGATTGATACCGATGAGCAAGCTTCGGAACAGGCAGAAGCGCAAAATATTCGGGTAATTGCCAGTAGTGCTTTAGATACAGGAGTATTAGAAGAAGCTGGATTGGTATCCATGGGTACCTTTTTAGCTATGACGAATAATGGGGAAGTAAACTTTGTTCTTGCTCAAAGGGCTGCAGAAGAGTTTGAACCACCTAGGGTTTTGGCAATATTTCCCAGAAAATCCCAGAATAATAATTCTGGTGAAAAAAATAAGGTCAGCCAAGCATTTGCCCCGAATGTAGCCATCAAAACCTGGAATCAGTATTTAACTGCTGGACAAGTAAAATTGGGAACTACAACATTTACTAGGACAGAATTCACTCAACAACAGGAAGGAATACAAAGGTTAATTGAGGCCGGGGAATTAGTACCCTTGTTATTGGAAAGGAAAGGACACTTGCAGGTAATACCAGCAAAATATGGTTGGGAAGAGGGCGATCGCATTGTCTATCTATTACATGATCCGCGACCAGAATTACTGAAACGCTTGTCTGGCGGGACTCAAGCGACTCGCCTATCATTAGAAAAGTTACCGCAGGTTGAAGAAGTACCATTAGCAAAATTAGCTCAATTATCCATAAATCAAGCTCCTGGGTGAAAAGTCAGGCAACAGGAAGAGGGGAGAGGGTAACGCGGTGACGTGGCCAGGTCAACTACCAACTGACAACTACCAGCTATCAGTGTTCCCCTTAATCCCTATAAATTGAAATTTAATAGTTAGGTAAACCAAAATTGCATAATAATAAATGGTAGCTAAGTACGATACCAAAATATACGGCTAAAGGCATTTTGCTTTGGTGTCAATACTTTACATGTCTTTGGCTAGAGCAATTTTCTGTATGATTTTGCATTACTCTTTGCCAAATCGTCGTGTATTCCCGTAGCAATTGCTTTGCAGCATCGCTCACCGTATTGGGGACAAATGCACGATAAGATTCTAAAACA
>CBZS010000446.1 GCA_000613065.1 Richelia intracellularis
AGGAAGGTTATAATCCTAGCTACGGTGCCAGACCATTACGCCGGGCGATTATGCGCTTGCTGGAAGATAGCCTCGCAGAAGAGATTCTCTCTGGTAGAATTCAAGATGGTGACACTGCGATAGTAGATGTTGATGATGATGGCAATATTACTGTGAGACCAGGTGAGAAGAAAGAACTATTAACTCCAGGTGTTGAGTAGTTAAGCGTTGGCTCCCATCGGTTGATGCCATTGTTACGAATTAATAAAGAGTCAGGCGGTAGGGCAGTTTATATGCTCTACCATTTTTTTGCTGATGGAGCCAGAATCAAGACATGGGTAATGAGGTTGTTCTGTTGTTACCCACATTCCGCAGGTGCGATCGCAAAATGTTGTATTTTTCAAGTATGAGTTTTTCAGAATCACAAATCAAAGTAGAAGATATCCAGCACTTAGGCATAGTGGCAGGGATTATTGATGAAATGAGTTTGGTTGATTTGTTCAACCAACTGCTTGGAACTCATCCCCAATAAATAATCAGCGCAGGCCAAGTGGTCAAAGCAATGATTATCAATGGCTTAGGCTTTATCAGTGCACCACTATATTCATTTGAGAAGTTCTTTTCAGGGATTGCAACGGAACATTTATTGGCAGAGGGAATACAACCAGAACATTTGAACGATGAACTCTTGGGCAGAGTGTTAGACAAACTATATGATGCAGGATTAACGGAAATTTTTATCCGAGTCCCACTATCAGCAGCAGATAGATTTGGAGTGAAAATGGACAGCTTCCACTTGGATTCAAGTTGATTTCATATACATGGAGATTATGGAACTGGTACTGATGATGAAGCATCAGCACAATCCCCAGTGAGGAGCGGTCCTGGATTCTACACTTTTTTTGGTGCTCCCTGTCGTAAATATTATCTTCTTTGGTAACTAA
>CBZS010000447.1 GCA_000613065.1 Richelia intracellularis
TAACAAACAAGCCCCTACCAAACCTATCACTGGCTCTAGCACAAAACAACCTGACACTGAAGCTAGCGATCGCAGCCACAGCATAAAATAGTCCTGCATTCAACTCTACCCCTGCCTCTTGAATAAATAGGGGAATAAAAGTATGTACTATCCCAAAATCTAGTCCCACCAAAAACATGACCAAAGAGGGAATTTGTACCCTGGGACTAGCTAAAATCTGCCAAAATCTTCTTTGCTTTTCAGTTTCGGGTCGTTCTTGGATAGGAGGATTAGTAACAGATAAAATACACAAAAACGCCATCACCCCAGATAGGGAAGAGGCAAAAAATAA
>CBZS010000448.1 GCA_000613065.1 Richelia intracellularis
ACTTCACGAGTGATCAATACGGGAAAACCAAATTGAATAAATAAAGAGAGAATTGCTCCTAAAGCAACTGCCCCAGCAAACACACCATATTGTTCAGGTCCAAGAACCCGTGCCAAAATGATATAAAAAACAAAGGTCAAAGCCAAAGTTGCTTCACTCATAAAGGCATAGATATATGAGAAGTCTATACGAGATAGCAAGCTTTTTATCATAGGTTAATAGCATCTTGGACTTGAAATTACTCTGCACTAACTGTTGACGATTCTTTACATTGCACCTTGGCTGGTATCCCTGTTACAACTACTCCGGATGGAACGTCTTTAGTTACTACCGCTCCTGCCCCAACTACAGTATGATCACCAATGAAGACACCATCCAGGACTACTACTTTCGCCCCTAACCAACATCCATGACCAATCACAGTAGGCCCTTGGGAATAGCTAGTTTGTTCAGCTAGCGGAACTTCTGAATGGTAATCATAACGACCACCGCTCATCAAATAGCTATAGGCTGCAATCATTGTTCCTCTTCCAATGCTCAACTGTTGGGAAGAAAATAATTGACAATTAGTACCTACATTGACTTTAGTTTGAAGTTGAATATCTCCATCTTTGCAGTAAATGAGTGAGTTGCGACCGATAAAGACCTCATCACCCAACGAAATTCCCCTATTTGACTGTCCTTTCGCATCCAACATGCAATTATCGTCAATAATCACATTCTCACCAATACAAATTTTGTGAGGATGGCGAAGGGTGATTCCCCGTCCAAAAACCACGTTTGAACCAACTTTGCCCAAGATTAGTGGATAGAGCTTGCTCCGCAAGTAAATCCCTAATGCTCCTGGTAGGTTCGCTAAAAAGAATGTAATAAGTTCGTATTTCAGTAACCTCAGTAGATCAGTTTTGCCCACAACTAATGCTGCATACTGGTGCCACCGGGAAACTTTTTTCTTACTAATTTCATTAACCTTAAAACTATTCGGTGTCATCACTACTAATTATATGCAAAATAATTAAATAATTTTATCTAAAGAGATATCCGGTCGTTATCGAGATACCATTGAGCTAATTCTTTTAATCCTTCTTCATCTGAATGTGCAGGTACAAAACCAAGTAGATTCCTCATTTTTTCTGGATTAAATGAGCGATCTTTAGTAAAAAATGCTAAACGCCTTCTATAAATAGGTGGTTCTATACCTAGAGGTTGACAAATAATTTCAAAACAGTAGCCTAGGAAGAATAAAAGTGATTTTGGTAATCTAATAAATTTCACAGAGACACCATAATATTTACTAATAATAGCAACCATTTGCTTAAAAGTCATAGCTTCCGGGCTACCACAGATAAATACTTCTCCTATCGCTTTTGGATGAGTTGCTGCCAAAATTAAGAAGTCAGTTAAGTCATCCACATGAATAAAATGGAGTAAGTTGTTACCTGTACCAATTACTGGTATGCACTTTTTAGCTACCCATTTATATATTTTCAAAAATCTTTTATCTCCCGGTCCATAAATACCAGTTGGTCTAACTACAGTAATTGGTAGTCCTTCTTTAACCGCAAAATTTCTAATCCAAATCTCTCCTTCTAATTTAGTCTCTTGGTATATATCACCTGGCCTCATAGGGCTATTTTCATCTCCAGGAGGATTCTCAATATGCCCATGAACTCCCATCGTGGAAATATGAATAAATCGTTTGAAATTAGGCTCTACTAAAGCTGCCCTTGCGAGCAATTGGGTACTTAAGACATGAACATTATGATAAACAACATCGGCTGACTTTGCTTCTCGGAAAGGTGTTACTATGTGGAAGATATAGTTAACACCTTGCACAGCCTCATTAATAATTTTCTCATCAAAGACATCTCCTCTTATCCATTCAATTGCCATCCCCTTAAAGGAATCAATATTTGATGTTGTACGAGCGTTCGCAACTACATCTACTCCCTGTTCTATTAATTTTTTTATTAATACTGAGCCTGTAAATCCAGTAGCTCCTGTGACTAAAACTCGACTTTCAGAAGGGATACTATATTTTAATTTCATATCTATTTTTTTTGTGAACTATAAACTTTTATTCGGAAAAAATATTAAACATTGCAAGTATCTTTACTTAATTAAATGAAATTAAAATTATGAAGATATATAGTGTTATTGTTTGGTTTTTATAAGATTATTATCTTATTTTTCTCTCCCGAATCTGATACCGACTTGATTCAGAATAAAATTCCAAGGAGATTCCAAAGAGCCATAAGACTGAATATCAATATTTGGTTCGAGCAATATTTGCTTAATAGCCTGTCCTGGCTTTTCATGATTGAAATTACCCTTAATTATAAATCCAAAACTTCCTGGACGAGAAGATTCAGAGCTTAATGGAAGTGGATCACTTCCTGGTAAAATTCGCAATCCTTTCCTTCTAGCTATTTGTAAGTAAGAAGAGTGGAACCAGAATAATGGACGATTACCATTATCGCCAAAAAAAAGTATAGAGTGCCTATTCTTATCTAAAATATCACCTATAATTTTACCCCTCTTGCCTATCCATTTGCCAGCACCCCATGGAATAACTGGTATTCCCCCTGTTGTAATAATTTCTTTAATTGTTACTTCTATTGGTAAACCATCTTCAAAATTGTTCTCAGTTACCAGTGCCAGAACTTCAAGATTCTCCGCAGTCACTATCTGACGACTAGCAATTAGATAAATGAATTGATTTTTTTTATTACGGACATATAATGATAATTCTTCCTGAGTCTTATAAAATTTCCAATTGCTGCTCTTATAAAAACTATGATTTTCTTGCTGGCAATATTGTTTTAGTTTAGGAAAAAA
>CBZS010000449.1 GCA_000613065.1 Richelia intracellularis
AATAAACACTTCCTAAGTAACCGCAATCGAGCTCCTGAGCAGGCTTTACCAGGATTACCAGGAGAAATTAGAGAATTACGGCTAGAGTTAAAGCTATTGGCAGAGGTAGGGATTATTGGATTACCCAATGCCGGGAAATCTACTCTGATATCCACCATATCAGCTGCACGTCCTAAAATTGCTGATTACCCTTTTACTACGTTGATCCCTAATTTAGGGGTAGTACGTAAACCTACAGGTGATGGTACAGTCTTTGCAGACATTCCTGGTTTAATTGCCGGAGCATCTCAAGGTGCAGGATTGGGACATGATTTTTTGCGACATATTGAACGTACTCAGGTGTTATTACACTTGATTGATGCCACTAGTGAGAATGTGCTAGGGGATTATCAAACGATTCAACAAGAATTGGCAGCCTATGGACATGACTTAGGAAGCCGTCCCCAAATATTAGCATTGAGTAAAATCGACGCAGTAGATATGCAAAATATAGATTTGGATAAATTAGCCACTCAACTAAGTCATCTTTCCCATGCTCCAGTATTCTTAATTTCCGCAGTGAATGGTAATGGTTTAGAACCAATGTTACAAGAAATTTGGGATGCGAATGATAAACTAAATGCGGTGGAAATGGAAGCTCCTATTTTTAGTTAGCTTAGTTAGTAAGATCTCCAGAATCATCAAATCTCATTGGTTGGGAGATATATAAAATAATTTTACTAATTGCGAGGGTAGTAAGCATTATCCCCATACAATATATATGCCCTCAG
Source organism: Richelia intracellularis (assembly GCA_000613065.1). Classification (GTDB taxonomy): domain Bacteria; phylum Cyanobacteriota; class Cyanobacteriia; order Cyanobacteriales; family Nostocaceae; genus Richelia; species Richelia intracellularis_B. The sequence goes on from CBZS010000449.1 coordinate 771, forward strand.
ATAGCGATGGTACTAATTTTGGCGTTGCTGAATCAGGGATTTAGCAACGCCGAAAATCAGAGTTAATTTTAAGTCTACAGGGCATTCATCAGGGATTTAGCAATGCTAAACCCCTCAATGAAAGTGTATCTTCCATGCATGAATAACCTTCCCTTCATACCTGTTTTCTTTCTAGTTCCAATTTTGAACATGGAAATTATTAAAGGTTTTCATTATTGGTTTGCCACAAATATAGGCATTACCAATGATAGAAGAGATAGAGATTTACTGTAACTGAATAGACTCCGTCAGTTTACGAGACGCAAGTTATTGGTTGCAAGTATTATTTTCCGTAGCGTTCGCAACTCTGGGTTTAGTATTAAATATTTCAGCGGTGATTATCGGTGCTATGTTGATTTATCCTTTAATGGGGATGATTCTTGCTAATGGGTTAGCATTCACTACTGGGGATTTTATTTTAGCGATTGGAGCAATTATCAATTTAGCCTTGAGTTGTTTCGTAGCGTTCGCTTTTGCTTTTATCTTTGTGAGTATTTTACCCTTTAAGGAACTCACCCCAGAAATTGCTGCCCGGATTAAGCCTAATGTTCTTGATTTAGTCATTGCTTTGTTTTCTCGTGCCATAGGTTCTATTGCTACCTGTAAGGAAGAAAAAGGAGTTATTACATCCATCCCCGGAGTTGCTATTGCAGTTGCCTTAATGCCCCCTTTCTGTGTAGTTGGTTATGGGATTGGGGTTACAGTTCGCTTAAATTTACCGGATGGTTTAAAAATTGTCCGTGGTGGTGGGCTACTATTTTTAACTAATTTAGCTGCCATTACTTTAATGGCAATGTTGGTATTTTTAGCAGTCAAATAGATACTCTAGGAATTCGTCATCAAGTTAGAACATGGCATCAAGAAGATGAAGAAAGTCATCGGCTCCAGCAGCTTTTAGAGAAAATTCCTGTTCCCACAAATTCTCTAGAAATAATTGGCAATCTTTCCAGCCGTTTAACTGTGATTTGAATTCCAGTCCTAACCCTATTATTTCCCTTAAGTCAAATTTTAACCCAACTCCAACAAGAACTTAGCCAAAACCAAAAAGATAATCAATTAATCCAAGTTGGGACGGAATTATGGCGAGACAATTTTGCCAAATTCCGGAATGGTGAATCTCGCTCGGAAATAAACAAACTATTAATTAGTGAACAAGAACAGAACTTGTTTATTCACATGAATGTGGTTACCAAAAAGGGCGTTGTATAAGTGCGGGATGAATTAGGGTTTGAAACCATTGAAAAATCGTTGGAAATTTAGTGAAATCATCCCCTGATTCAGCAACGGCCCCAAAAATTTGTATAAAGTCCAGGATAAAAAAGAATACAGACAATTAATTGCATCTCGCTTAAATAGAAGTCCAGAATCAGTAAACCTACAATTAATCGAAATTCCTACAGCTTCTGATGATATTATTGCTGATTTAGCCGTAGCTATTAAATCCCAACAACATGAGCAAACCCCAGAAAGACCTCCCACAGTTTCCGAAACTCAAACTATATTTCTCAACAGTACATAAGCGGCACTGCAAACATTCAAACGGCCTGGACCTGGTACATTACTGCGTTACGAAGCCATTACTATTAATATCCAACCCCTTAGTCTCAACCTTCTATATTTAATCCTTCGCGAAATTGGTGTAGATGCCAAAAAGATCTTAATTGATGATGTCACCAGACTGAATTTCCCCAATACAAGAGTTCGCTTACAAAGAGTTCCTACTAACATCGGTACAATTACATTTGCTCCCAATAGCACAGAGTTACAGCCCAACAATACCCAGTTCTTGAGTCGCATTGCCCAAATATTACACCAACAG
>CBZS010000450.1 GCA_000613065.1 Richelia intracellularis
TCTCCTAGTAATCCCCGCCATGTACTTCCTTGACACAGTACATATAAAATCGCGTTTACTACTGGGTACATACATGTTGTTGTACCTGGACGACCACCTGGTTTTGCCTCTGGGAACAGCTCTGGGATTAACTCCCACTGTTCCCACGTTCCATTGCTAGGATAATTCTTAGTTCTTTGCTCACGGGGTGCTGTTTTCTATAATTCTCAGCATATACCTTGTCAGCTTTTTTATGATAGGTCCCACCTTTTAAAACATCCTCTAAGAGGATGTTTTGACTCTTGTTAATCCATTAGTAAAGTAATAAGCATCATCAAATTGTGGCGCAATAACTACTTCGCCACTTTTATCTATATAGCCCCATTTATCATCTATTTCGACTAGTGTCAGCCGTTCAGAGAAAGAACTGACAGTTTCAAATTTAGGCGAAATAATTATTGTTCCATTTTTATTAAAAAAAGCATACTTAGAGCCAAAATTGACCATTGATAATCCTTGTGTAAATCCCCAATTTTCATCAGAATTAGGCGAAATAACAAATATGTTATTGGTCTTTGATTATACTGTAGTTTTGGAAGTAGATTGCAATATTTGAAAAGTGCTAGTTCCTATTACTTTTATTACAAGTAATAGTGTCATTAATAATACTAATTTAATAGTAAAAATCTTTGTTTATTGCTGTACTCAAATGTGGGCTATTTTTTCTGTTACCTATATATATTCATCTCATTTACAAAAAATAAAGCAAAAATAGGCGTTGCTGAATAAGGGGATCATTTCACTAAAAAATCAACGCGTTTTCAATGATTTCAAACGCTAGTTTCTCGTGTACTTATGCAATGCCTAAAAATAAAGCATAAATAGGCTAAATATCCAGAATAAATGTAATTTTACGGATGCACTTTGGATAGCAATATAAATTATGGGAGTGCTAGTTTTACTAGGCATAAGATTATTATTAAAAGCAAACATGGCTTGGAATGAAGTAGATTTACTACCTTTAGCAAGACAATATGTAGACCAAAACTGGATTGCACAAGACTGGTATCTGAACCAACCACCAGGTTATAGAGTCTTGTTTCAAACAATTATTGACACTCTAATAAATTACTGGGGTTTTCTGACAACTTCTATCAGAGTAAGATTAACGTCCTATGCCTTGTTTCCTTCTGGATTAGTGCTCATAGCAAGAAAGCTGGGTTTGAATCTGTTGAGACTACTTCTGCCTGTTAGTTTATTATTTCCCCAAATGAGTATCGGAGTGTTATTGGTCTAGTAGGGTTGATACCAGGTAACAGCATCGAATGGGTTGGAGACATCTTAATACTGCTAGCTGTTGGCCTCATTTTCGGAAGGATAAGATTACGTGATCTTCTACCCTTATCTCTGCTAGCTTTAGCTATTAGCGTGTTTTTGAAAGTAGATAATGGTCAATGGATAGTCACAGGTCTTCTTGCGAGCAAATAGCTTATTGGAGGGTTAAAAACTAAAGTATTTGCATATAATATAGTCTTGTTGGTAATTGGCTTGAGGCTCAGAGAACGCTATCGACTCATGAGCTTTTTGCTAGGCTTAGAAACAAACGGGAATTAATATTACTATTGCTACTTTATTTGATAGGTAGTGGGTTTGCAATTCAACCAGTGTTACAGCAGTTACTTCAAGCTACTCCTAACAGTTATTTGCTACCTTCTTATATATAGAAGGCATTTGGGATCTTTTCTTGAAATGCCAAGGCTTTAGTAAAGCCGTTTTAACGAACCTAGTAAGTATGGGCATTCAAGAAACCGAGAAATCATGATAAATGACTCTAAGAACCATAAAACCCAGATGGGTATTGGACTTTTACCTTGGTAAATAGATCCCAAATAGCTTCTATATACCTTTTTCGCTTTGCCCTTTCATCTTAATCCTTTGTCCTGGAGTTATGGTTGGTGGATAAATTTATGGCGTTGCATAAGTGCGGGATGAATTAGCGTTTGAAACACACATTCCGCAGGTGCGAACGCAAAATGTTGTATTTTTGAAATATGAGTTTTTCAGAATCACAAATCAAAGTACAAGATATAGCTCACTTAGGCATAGTGGCAAGGATTATTGATGAAATGAGTTTGGTTGATTTGTTCAACCAACTGCTTGGAACTCATTCCCAAGAAATAATCAGCGTACACCAAGTGCTCAAAGCAATGATTCTCAATGGCTTAGGCTTTATCAGTGCACCACTATATTTATTTGAGAAGTTCTTTTCAGGGATTGCAACGGAACATTTATTGGGAGAGGGAATATAACCAGAACATTTGAACGA
>CBZS010000451.1 GCA_000613065.1 Richelia intracellularis
CAAAGGCTGCTTCCCATGGACTTGGTTCTCGACTGGGTGCTACCCGAACCCATTGATATAGTTTGTCATGAACCTGAAGCCAAGTACGGTCTTTGCCCCATCTTCTGAAATAAATAGCCATAGACTGTAGACCAAGGAGGTTCTCCTGGTAATTCCCGCCATGTACATCCTTGACACAGTAGGTATAAAATCGCGTTTACTACTGGGTACATACATGTTGTTGTACGTGGACGACCACCTGGTTTTGCCTCTGGAAACAGCTGTGGGATTAACTCCCACTGTTCCCACGTTAAATTCCTAGGATAACTCTTAGTCATTTGCTCACAAGGTGCTGTTTTCTATAATTCTCACCATATGTCTTCTGAGCTTTTTTATGATACCTCCCAGCTTTTAAAACATCCTTTCAAAAAGGACGTAAAGTGTCCCTAGAAGGTAACCCATTATGTCTAGTAGTGGAAGATAACACAAATATCAGAATTTGGTATCATGACGAACAACTGAAGAAACTCACAGAAAAAGATGATATTGTTTCCCATATTAATACTGCTTCTTTAGTAAGAGCTATGCGAGATATTGGTGGGGTAAAAATTAAGGCTCGAAAATATCGTCTACAAAAATATTCTAGATGTTTTATCGGTAGTGAAGCAGTAGATTGGATAATGGGATACTTAAAGACTTCCGAAGCTAAAGGGGTAACTATTGGACAGAAGTTAATTGATAATAAATATATCCACCATGTAACTGATGATCATGATTTTAAAAATGAATATTTGTTTTATCACTTCTATTGGGATGATTAATTTAAAAAGGTGCGACTCTTTTGGTAGTACGGAGTACTATATAATAAATGACAAGTCAACCAGAGTAGTATTGACAGGCAAAAATGTACTTGATGGAATTCGCTTGTAAAAAGTGAAAGAAACAGGAACAGTTCCACACCCCATGCAAGAATCTAGATCAAATCAAGGTATGTTTTGGTCACAAGCACGAGAACTATTTCTTCAAATAGTTAGTTGGTTATACCCATTTTTGATGAAGTCGCATAGAAGTAGTACCTATATATAATATAAGGATTTTAGCCAATTAATTCTGTGCAGCTTCACATAAGAATGGTATTAGACTCAGACAGCATTTGTGGGTTAGAACACTCCCAGATAGAGAGTAAGTTACTTGAGAATGGATACGAACTATTGAGACGGTTGTTACAAACAAAGATATTTTGATAAACGCAGTCAAGATAAAATAGAGGGAGAGTGTGCAGGCACGTGGGGACAGGAGAAAAAAGTGTAAACAAGGCAGGAAAAGGGTTTCATCTTAAATTGCTATAAAAATAAAAACGAAACCCTATGTCCGAGTTTAATATATTATGCCTAATTCTAGGAAAGCACTTTCAGTGGCATGGTGAACGATTAACATTTTTGGCACAATTTTTAGTAGCAGTGATAAGAGTACGCAGTCTTAATTTATCTCAACTGTCAACAGCTTTCGTGGGTAAGACACTTGTGACATCAAATTACAAGCGGTTACAAAGGTTTTTTCGGGAGTTTCGTATTGATATGGATACCACTGGGGCTAGATGGACCATGAGGGGTGCTGAGGCTGTTTTACCCCTGGGTTCTTTATACATCAGTGGCGATTGGGATGAGTATTGGCAGTTTCATCTACAACAAGAACATAAAAGCAATCACCTGGCTTTGTACTCTAGTGGTATTCCTTTGAGCAAGCAAGTTTTCAAAGCTCGTTGTTCTACTACCCCTCCACCTCTTCCAATACTTGTCTAAGTTCCACTCCCCATCTTACTAAAAGAGTCGCACCCAATTTAAAAGATGGCGTTATATAAATTAAATATGAAGCTCCATATAATAGAACCAAGCAAACTTGAACGGTTTAAATACTCATGAGCCGCCCATTTAAGATTGAGAACACGCAGAGCGAAGAGGAACTAAAAAAACTGCTACAGACAGCCAGATTGGGAAACCAGAAAGAAAAACTACAGATGTTGTGGTGGCTCAATGCCGAGTGGACAAGTAAAGGAGCAGCAATAAATCGGGAAACCCTTGGCTAGAGATACTTCAACAGTGACAAGATGGTTGCATAAGAATAGAACTGTTGGTCTGTCTGGCTTATTACAAATCAAGAAAGCGGCAGGAGCAAAACGAAAAATCAATAACGAAAAATCAATGATGATATGAACGCAGCACTCATACAGGAGTTAAAAACAGGAAAAGGGTTTAGTAGCTATAGTGGGATAGTAGAATGGTTGAAAAAAGACCATGGACTTGATATTGAGTATGGAACGGTTTATGCATTGGTTCGATATGGATTGGGAGCAAAACTAAAAGTCCCACGTCCTCAAAGCTACAAACAGGATGAAAAGCTAGTATCTGAGTTAAAAAAAACTCGGTATCATTCTCAATTGTCTAGAAAAACATATAGCACAGGGTAAGTGCGTTCATTATTTGTGTCAGGATGAAACTAGGGTTGGATTGAAAACCCTCACAGGAAAAGTGATTACTCCTTCTGGAGTAAAGCCAACTGTTGACGTTAAATGGGAAAGGGAAAATTTTTGGATTTATGGTGCAATTGAACCAGGCGTTGCATAAGTGCGGGATGAATTAGCGTTTAAAACCATTGATAAATCGTTGAAAATTTCGTGAAATCATCCCGCACTTATGCAACGCCGCCAGAAAATATTATTCCCCTGTTTCAACCACCTCATTCCCCTCAAATTAATCCAATCGAAAGGCTTTGGCACTTTCTCAAAAAAGCTCTCAAAAACGAACTTTTCTCTTCTTTCCAAGATTTACGTGAGCGCATACAACAATTGTTCGAGCAACTTACATTTGAGCAGGTAATATCTATCTCCTCTTACAACTTTATTTTAGAAGGTCTTTTCTATCCAGGTTCATATTAAATTGGTATTAGAAAATTAATATATGATTTTTAAAATGTGCGTTCGGTAGTTGAGTAACTAACGAGAATTCAATTTTCGTACAATAGCATGAATAAAAATCTCTAACCCCATCAATAAAAATGGTAAGAGCAGGGAGACACAGAACTATATCTGTGTTGATTGTCAAAGGCTATTCTAGTGAAATCAATGAGAAGCTCTTATTCGTCATAAAAAAAGCGTTGCATAAGTGCGGGATGATTTCACGAAATTTTCAACGATTTATCAATGGTTTCAAACCCTAATTCATCCCGCACTTATGCAAAACCATAAAAACTGGACATTACTGATAGGCACAAGATAAGCCTTGCCAAGACAACAATATTTGGCTCTGGATGACAGTAGATCACTTTCTGCCAGGAACTTTAGGATGGGTTATTGGGGACTATGTTCCTTTGCTAGAATCATATCCTCTTCATTTAGCGTTCGCATTCTCAAATAATCATACTCCTATTCAGCAACACTCTTTTATCTAGTTAAACTACAAAGGTTAACCCTAACAGGAGTATCCCAATTTTTACTAAATATAGGATAGCTGGAATATCTTACTCCATTGATATATCAAGTGGGGAAAATACCCACACTACAAATTCAAACATTTGGGATCCTCTCCCCCACCAAGCATTGTCAAAACCTCGTCAAAACACACAAAAATAAAGCTTCAGTCCATTCTACCACTGCACCATAAGTATCTCCCGTATGTCCGCCGAGTTTGTGATTAAACCAAGCCGATGTAGCGATAGCTATTATTATCCCCGTCAGTAGTATCCCTGGAAACAAATATAAGTTCTCCTTATGTAGGGTGATTGCCAAACTACTGAAAATTACTAGTAACATCAATCCTGGTACTAAATCCACATAAGACTCCAATGCCTGTTTGTGGATAGCACCTTTACCTGTAGGTTTGAGATATGGATAACAAGCGATCGCTATCTGTTGTCCCCAGCGTCCCCATCCACAAGCTGCCATCAATATCAGCCATCGATGATCTTGTATATCTACCAGTGCTGTAGTTTTAAGTAATACTATCGCTAATCCTGCCATCGCTCCAAAAGCACCAGTTGTGCTATCACCCATAACTTGCAAGCGTCGCTGGGGTTCCATTACTGCTAGACCATCCGCCGTATCCATAGCTCCATCTAGATGTAAACCCCCTGTAATCCAAATCCAGACAATAACTACTAAAGCACTACGGGTTAATACTGGTATTTCCAAATTTGCGATCGCTACATCGAAAATTACCAATATTCCGCCAATCATCAAACCTATTGCCGGTACTAGGCGAGAAACCCTAGTGAAATCTAGCCCATTGACATAAGGCAATGGGATAGAAGTATAAAATAATACACTTGAAATGATATTTAAGTATATTTTTTGAAAAAAACCATAGTTTTTAGTCATATTATTAACATGAATAATCAATAAGGCACCTCGATTAATCAAGTCTTAGGTAATCTGAGGGGGTTCGAAGAACTACAAGAAAGTGAAGTTGGGCAAAAAATAGCTCAACCGGAACGATTTCTAGTTTAAATCTGGCTCAAGAGAGCCAATTTAGACGCAATTATCCCACAGCTTTAGGATTTTTATTCTCCCAAAATCCATAACGTTTGAAGTTGTAGACTAAATTCTTCACTGCAATAGTCGCCTTGACTGACTGCTTACCAATAGAACCCATTAACTTGCCTCCCATTTCATTAACCCAGTGACCAAAAACCTGTTCGACCTTAGCTCTGACTTGAGAACGCTCTCGATTATCTTCTTTGTGTTTTGCAGTCAATGGATGATTGCGGTAGGCTCGTTGATAAATGTGACTGAGGAATTGTAAAATCTGTAGAATCCATTCAATAGATTCACTACAATAGGCACTATCTGCCCAAAGCTGTTCCCCCTGCTTTTGAACATCCACCAGTGCCCTTAACACTTGGGAATCATACACTGAGGCATCCGTGACTTGATAGCGACGAATAAAAGCGTACTCCACATCGATACTGATGTGGTTTTTATAACCAAAGGAACTCTGACCATTATTTTTTGTCCAGGGAGCATCGGTATCCTTCTGGGACAAGCGATGAGGCTTTTGCTGCCAACTTTCGGGAATTTCTCCTTGGGCAAGTTTTTGCATCTCTTCCTGGCGTTGCATAAGTGCGGGATGATTTCACTAAATTTTCAACGATTTCTCAATGGTTTCAAACCCTAATTCATCCCGCACTTATGCAACGCCGCATTTTGAACATGACTATTGCATCTATGGGCTTTCGCCCAGCATTATTTTTTCTGGGCTTGTCATGCACTTGTTCTAAAATCGGACAAAATTATGACCACGGCACCGTCTCGTCTAACTTCATCAACAGGGTCTTCTTTCTTTCTAACTTCTGGTATCGCTGTTCAAGTTCCCCGACTTTTTTTATTCCATGGCGATTCAACCCCAGCTTCTGCTCTCCCTATACTCTCATCTCGCGAGCTACTTGCTCAATTTTTCGAGGTGCCCAATAGGAGTATGAACGAAAAATAGTCATGACGCTTTGTCTTCCGTCACAATCCAGAGAAAAATTTTTAAAGGTTTAAATAAGATTGACTAGATAGAAAAATTTTTCTCACAAAACTTTGCTATGCTAGTGGGGTGTTAAAAATACTTAGAAAGTTCAAAAAATAACTTCCTAACTTTTCAATGTAGTTAAAAAATATAAGTGGTCTTTTGATAGTGCCATTGCCCAAATAATAATTTATGATTATCAATCAAGTGATCGCCCTACAAAAAAAGGATAATTGCAAAGTAGGGAGTCAACAAAGCTGTAGAAAGAATAATAATTTACTCGCTATGTTGTGCTTCACCTTCCCTCCTAAAGCTATTGAACTATGACTTATCATCTACCTGACATTCAAATACCGGCTCCTTGCATTGTCAATACTGGCGTAGTTGTCAATAAACATGACATACGACAACTACTGGGCGATTTAGGTCGAGTACGCTATATCTATACCCAGGATAATCGAGTACAAAGTGAGGGTGAAGGAGATGTGGTTGAAGTATTTGCCAATCCCCAGCGTTCTACTCTAGTTGCAAATCAGACTTTATACCTAAATATTTGTAGTTTTGATTGTTTAGAACTTAATCAATCTTCAGAATCACAAACCTATTTCGATTTGGTACAAGAAAGTTTCCGTCTACGTTTAATTCCCCTTTCTACTCCCATACAAGAACGCAGAGAACGTTGTTTGAATGCTACTGCTATAGATGTAATGATGGAGCAAGTTTTTTCTGCAAAATGGGATGCGGAAATTGACGATGATACAGATGCGTCTGAGCCTTTTTAAGTTATATGCCAACAACAAGGTAGACAATAAATTTCTTTGTCATCTCAAGGAATAAAGATTAACAATATTTTCATCTATGAATGTGTAAAAACATAGGATAACTTTTGATAAAAATAGATTATGAGTGTGATTACTGAGGTGATTATTACTTAGCTTGTAATAGGATCTAGTTAATTACACAACTGGATGCAAATCAATACATACTCTTAGGGACTAGGCTTTTAGGCATTGCTGACTCAGGGGATGATTTCACTAAATTTTCAAGGATTTATCAATGGTTTCAAACCCTAATTCATCCCGCACTTATGCAACGCCGGCTTTTAATATACTTAATTGTGATTATTTTGATCGCAAATTTAGTATTAACAGCAGAACCCCTGAATTTTATTCTTTAAGTGTAATTGTATATTTTCGAAGACAAGTTATAAAGGCAGATAAGCAGAAATATTCTAGCTTGTAAGAAATTATCTGACGTATTCTTCTAAATATGGTGCGGGCATTATACGCCCGCAAATGATCGCGTGATTATCAACAATTTAACTGTCAATATCCGGTGCACTCATAGAAACAGCAGGTACCTTTTGCTGTGCCAGAGTTGGTACAGCATCACGCAATCTAGCTGTTAATTGCACAGTTGTAGAGTCATAGACTTGAGTCAAAATCTTGGGATACAAACCAATGCCAATAATTGGTATTAACAAGCAAGCAATAATAAATACCTCGCGGGGCTCAGCATCAATGAGTTTTTGATGAGCAACTAATTCTTCATTCTCATCTCCATAGAAAATTTCCCGCAACATTGACAATAGGTAAATGGGAGTCAAAATTACCCCAACTGCCATCAGAAAGACAACAATTACCCTAAAAGTGGAGCTATAGGCATCACTGGTTGCAAAGCCTACAAATACCATTAATTCTGCGACAAAACCACTCATTCCTGGTAGGGCTAGAGAAGCCATGGAACAGGTGGTAAACATGGCAAAAATTCTCTGCATCCGTTTACCGACACCACCCATTTCATCTAGCATCAGGGTGTGTGTGCGGTCATAGGTTGCCCCTACTAAAAAGAACAAACTCGCCCCAATTAAACCATGGGAAACCATCTGTAATACTGCTCCACTCATACCCAAATCGGTGAAGGAAGCAATCCCAATTAGGACAAAGCCCATGTGTGAGATGGAAGAGTAAGCAATTTTACGTTTGAGATTGCGCTGGGCAAAGGATGTCAGGGCAGCATAAATGATGTTAACTACACCCAAAATTACTAACGCTGGGGCTACATAGGCATGAGCACCAGGAAGCATTTGGGCATTCATCCGGATTAAAGCGTAACCACCCATTTTCAAGAGGATACCCGCCAATAACATATGCACCGGAGCAGTCGCTTCTCCGTGGGCATCCGGTAGCCAAGTATGCAGAGGAATAATCGGTAACTTAACAGCGTAGGCAATCAAGAAAGCCCCATATAGCAAGAGTTCTAAATTGAGGGCATAATCCTTAAGACCAAGCGATCGCATATCAAATGTGACCGTATCGCCGTAAAATGCCATTGTTAGGGCAGCTACCAGTATAAATAGGGAACCACCAGCCGTATACAAAATAAACTTAGTGGCTGCGTATTGTCGCTTTTTACCACCCCAAATTGCTAATAGTAGGTACACCGGAATCAATTCCAGTTCCCAAACCAAGAAAAATAGCAACATATCCTGGACGGCAAATACAGCGATTTGTCCGCCATACATTGCCAATATCAAAAAATAAAATAGTTTAGGCTTTAGTGTAACTGGCCAAGCAGCTAGGATAGCCAGAGTGGTAATGAATCCAGTCAAAATAATTAAGGGCATAGATAAACCATCTGCCCCCACTGACCAATTCAAATCTAATTGTGGAACCCAGGGATAACTCTCCACTAGTTGCAAGTTGGGATTGGAAAAGTCATATCCTGTGTAAAAAGCTGCAACAATAATAGCGAAATCTACTAACCCCACTATCAAGGAATACCAACGTACTGTTTTACCGTCTTTGTCCGGAAGGATGGGAATTAGCAGTGATGCCGCTACTGGTAACAAAATGATTGTTGTCAACCAGGGGAAATTAGCTGTATTCATGAGAGTTGTTAGGAATCTATAAAAAATAATTTTCGGCTATCAGCTACTAGCTTATTAACTAACAGTTTTTGCAGGATTTTAACGTTATTGTTATGTTGTTTTAACAAAATAAAAAAGATGAAGGGCGATCGCTTCATCCCGCATCTTTGACTAAGAAAAATGCAAAAAATTGTTACTGAATAGCAAGGGAAGGAGTGGAGGAGTTAGTAGTTGATTTTTGTTAGTTGCTAGCCGTGAATTGGCTGTTTTCTCACTCCCCTGCCCCCTGACCCTTTTTAGGTCACACCAAACAGAATTACTAAGCCCAAGACAGCACCAAAGATAATCAGGGCATAGAATTGAGCGCGACCATTTTCCAAATACTTGAGTCCTTCACCACTAACCAAGGTGAAAAACCCCGTCAAGTTAACTGCACCATCAACTACCCGGAAGTCCACTTCTAGAACTTGTCTGGCGAGACGGCGTAAACCCATGACAAATACACTGTGGTAAATGTCGTCAAAGTACCACTTGTTCAGGGATAACTCATAAAGTGGCTGAATTTTACTAGCGATTACAGATGTTTTAATGTTGCCTGAGAGATACATCAAAGCAGCTAAGGTAATTCCCACAACGGAAATAGCTACGGAGCCTCCAGCCATAATGTAAAACTCATTCAAGTCCACTTCAGCCGTTTTTTCCATTACTTCTGCCAAGGTTTCATTGGGGGCAAAAATAAATTGCTCGAAGTAGTTACCGAAAGGAGTACCTACTAAACCAATCAAAATCGAAGGAATTGCTAGGACAGCCAAAGGTGTGGTCATTGTCCATGGGGATTCGTGGGGAGAATCGCTATGTCCATGGGAATCATGATGTTCTCCAGCAACTTCTCCCTGTTTCATTGAGGTTGCAGCTTGCTTAAGCTTTTGCTGAATTTTTTTATCAGTACCCCGGAACTTGCCTTCAAAGGTGGAGAAATACATCCTGAACATATAGAAGGCGGTAATTCCGGCGGTTAGCCAGCCAATACCCCAAAGGATGGGATTAGCCTGAAAAGCTGCCCCTAAAATTTCGTCTTTTGACCAGAAACCAGCAAAGGGAGGAATTCCAGAAATCGCCAAACAACCAATCAAGAAAGTAATGGAGGTGATGGGCATATATTTCCGCAAACCACCCATTAATCGCATATCC
>CBZS010000452.1 GCA_000613065.1 Richelia intracellularis
TTGTAATGAGTGGCAAATAATATCAAAAGATATTAATTTACCTTCCCTCAATAATAGACTTTTATCTAGTTGGAAATGTATGCACTTGATAAAAATAAAAGACAAGAAATATAATAATTTTCATGAAAATTATTAATAAATGTTGACACTAGTAATTTATATACGAACAATTGTTATTGTTGAAGATTATGTCAGCGGAGAAATACCTGTTAACTCAAAAGAGTAGATCGATTATTTATTATTGGTATGAGTTTCTGGAAGCGTTAGGTTATAGGGTACTAATACAAACATATAGTAGAATGTCTCACCATTGAGTCTAGAAAAATTCGATACTATGCCAGACTTTTCTGTATGGTTCAGGCGACGGGGTCGTATAAAACTATTCCTGGCTTTGTTCTCTGTATGTCTATTCTTTGTTGTTAGCTGCGGTACTCGTCCACAAACAAGCACACCAAGTACATCCCCTGGTGCAGACGGACGGATTACCATTGGTACCACAGGTAAGCCACGTACCTTCGATCCGGCAGATGCTTATGAATTATCTTCCTTAGGTATTGTATTTAATATGAGCGATCGGTTATATGAATATCAGCCAGAGAGTACACAGATTCAACCTAAGCTGGCAACTGCCATGCCTAAAATTAGTGAGGATAGTTTAACTTATACCATTCTTCTACGGGAAGGAGTAGTGTTTCATGATGGTACACCTTTCAATGCTAAGGCTATGGCATTTAGTCTCGAGCGTTTTATCAAAAATGGTGGTAAACCATCTTTCCTCTTAGCAGATACTATCGATTCGGTTAAAGCTACAGGGGAATATGAATTAACCATTAAATTGAAAAAACCCTTTGCTGCCTTCACTGCATTACTAGCATTTTCTGGGGTGTGTCCAGTGTCGCCCCAAGCCTATGAATTGGGTGCAGGAAAATTCAAACCAGATATTTTTGTGGGTACAGGTGCTTATAAATTAGCTCAATATGGTGCAGATTCTATTCGCCTAGACGTTTTTGACCAATATTGGGGAGAAAAGCCAGCGAATAAAGGTATTAATATACAGATTCTCAGTAAGCCAGCAAATCTATTTAATAGCTTTCGTACTGGTGCTGTTGATATTGCTTATTTATCCTTAGAACCAGTTCAAATTCAAGATTTAGAAAAAGGTGCAACTAAGGGTGATTGGCAAGTGATTACAACTCCGGGAAGTGTGGTGAGCTACATCACCTTGAATCGTAATCAAAAGCCCTTAGATCAGCCAGAAGTACGTCAAGCGTTCGCGGCTATGGTAGACCGTGCTCTATTAAATCAAAGGGTGTTGTTCGACCAAGCAGAACCACTTTACAGCATGATTCCCACCACATTCAAAGTCTCCCAACCATTATTTAAAGATAAATATGGTGATGCCAATGTGGATCAAGCAAAAAAGTTACTAACCAGCGCAGGTTTTTCAGCAACAAATCCGGCAAAAATTCAAATTTGGTATCCTTCAAGTTCTCCCACTCGCAGCTTAGTTGCACAAACTTTAAAAGCCTATGCTGATCAAAAAATGGATGGGATGTTGCAATTTGAAGTCAAAACTGTAGAGGGAGCTACCTTTTTTAAGGAAATTTCCAAGGGTTTATACCCCATGGCTTTAGTTGATTGGTATCCTGACTTTTTGGATGGAGATAATTATATCCAGCCATTTTTAGGTTGTAAGGAAGGGGGAGAAGCGAAGGGTTGTACAGATGGTGGTAGCCAAACCCAAGGTTCTTTCTACTATAGCGAAGTGATGAATCAATTAATTGATCGTCAACGTAAGGAGTTAAATCAGGAAGCACGAGCCAAAATATTTACGGAAATTCAAACTATTATTGCTAACGATGTGCCTTATATTCCCTTGTGGCAAAGAAAGGATTATGTTTTTGCCCGTAAAGGTGTAAATGGAGTCAAACTTGACCCCACTCAAAATTTAGTTTACGAAACTATCAAAAAATAAGCCCTGGAAACTAAGTTGGCGTAACTATTAGCCTGGAACTTAAGTTTCGGGCTGATAGTTAAATTATACTGCAAGTGGATCGAAGATTTTGCTCTTAAATCGCGTTGATTTTGAAACTCATAGTTTTGAGCAGAGCACCTATTTAGTTGTATCTAAAGAGAACTTGCGTGATGAGTCAGGGAATTAGTTATATTCCTTGGCAAACTGTCAACTTACACCCATCAACTTATTGCAGTATATAAGTCTAAATTAAGTTGACACCAATGAGCTGTACTAAACCCTTAAAGCTTTATTTTATGAGCTATCCAGCTAATAAATGTTTTCTAACTAAGACAATCTATATTTTGAGCCGATTTCTCACGAAAATGACTTCTTTCCCCTAGACTAAAGGCAAAAGGTTTGTTAAAACTGGCTTTGGTAAGGTGGACTAACTGTGACTGAGAGCAACGATATCACTACTAGCCTCCGCGACGCGGATATGTCGCGCCGAGAATTACGAGATTTAGTACGAAAACAGCTACAAATGTTGCTGGAAGAAGGAGATTTACGTGGTGCAAAAGCAATTTTAGTTCCCGTACAACCTGTTGATATTG
>CBZS010000453.1 GCA_000613065.1 Richelia intracellularis
TCTAGGTTTAAAGCATTAAGAGCTATTCGCCGCAGAAGTGCTAAGTTTTGTGGAGCATGACCAGTACGGACACCACAAGCATCTTCAGAAAAAGTGACATCTAAAGTCCAATGCATGCCATTTACCACAGCCCAATGAAGACGAATCACTTGTCCTAAGTTACGAGCATCACAATTTAAACTAGTTAGATAAAACTGAACTTCACGGGTTGTTTGATTCCAAAGATATGGTGCCGGCACAACCATGACAACCCATTTAAGACCAACCCAATTGTCTTGGTTATGCAAAGTTTGCAGTTGAGAAATAGGAACACACCAAATTTGACGTTTTTCAGTACGATGATGACCTTTGTCTACCCATTTATCATAACTATGGATAATACCTTTAAAGCCTTGAGATAACTGTTGCTAAAACCAATTGTTAACTTGTCCGTAAAGTGTAGGATGATTACCTTTGAGTGCTAAAACATAATCTGCTTTTGCATTCAATATTTGGGATGCAATTGCTGTTTGCGTACCCATGGCATCAATGGTAATAATACATCCAGCCATGTCTAATAATTCCAAGAATGCAGGGATTGCTGTAATTTCATTCGATTTATCGGCAACTTTTACTTGTCCGAAACTGAAGTTCCCCCGGAGCATATGTACTAAACAGAGCTTTAAGCTTTAACCTTCCAAAGCTTGAGGGTTTTTACACAAAAGAGCTGTATCCATCTAATTAAAGATTTCCTTAATATTTTGAGAGGATAAAGATGAGACTGCTGTAGTCATGTATATAGAACGTATTCCTAACAGAAACTCTCCCCCAGCCGTTCTGCTTCGCGAGTCATACCGTGAAGACGGAAAAGTTCGTAAACGTACTCTTGCGAATCTTTCAAAACTGCCTTCGGAAACGGTAGATGATTTAAAATTTCTGCTTAAAGGAGGTAAAGCAGTAGAAGATTTACAATAAATATTTAAAATCATTCGTAGCCGTCCTGATGGTGATGTGGCAGCAACACTATCAAGCTTAATAAAATTAGGATTACATACCTTAATTGATACTTAAAACAACAGAATAAAAAGAATAATTGAGGCTATGATAGTGTTACGTATTGTCAAACCAGCTTCTAAATTAGCAACAGCAAGAGGGCTAGATGGAGAAACTTTTTTCTCCATTTGAGGGGAAGTTTTAGGATTAGAAGGAGCGGATGAGGATGAATTATATTTGGCGATGTATTTTTTATTGGAACCCCAAGAATAAATTGAAAACAATCTTGCCAAACTTCATCTGAAGGAAGGATGTTTGGTTCTATATGACGTTAGTTCTACATCTTTAGAAGGAAAGGCTTGTCCGTTAGCAAAATATGGTTATAACCGTGATAAAAAACGTAGTAAATGACAAATAGTATTTGGGCTATTATGTAATGATAAAGGTTGTCCAATCGCAGTAGAAGTCTTTGAGGTAAATACATCCGACCCAAAGACATTTATTAATCAAATAGATCAGGTTAGCTCGAGATTTGGTATTAAGAGAGTAGTCTGGGTTAGAGACTGTGGAATGATTACTCAAGGAAGGATTCGAGAAGACTTAAAAGAGAAAGAAGGTTTAGACTGGATTAGCGCTTTAAGAGCGAGCGGCTCAAATCAATAAATTAGTAGAATAATCAGCTATTCAATTATCTCTGTTTGATCAACGAAATTTAGCATCAATTAAAAGCGAAGATTATCTAGGGGAAAGATTAATAGCGTGTCTAAATCTTTTATTGGCAGCAGAAAGAAAGAAAAATACAGAATAATTATTACAAGGAAGAGAAAAGGAATTAGATAAAATTATTGGAGGAACTTCGAGAAAGCTTAGTCCACGAGAAGGCGAGGATAATATTGGTGTAAGAGTAGATAAAGTTATGAATACATTTAATGTTGAAAAACATTTCATCATTGAGATAGAAGAGAACAGTTTTTCATATCATAGAAATCAGTCAACAATTTATGCAGAAGCTATCTTGGATGGTTTATATATTAAAATTCGTACATCTTTGGATGAAGAAACTTTATCTGCTACAGATACGGTAAAAGCCGATAAAAATCTTTCACAATTAGAACAAGCTTTCCGTAGTTATAAAACTGTTGATTGAAAAGTTCGTCCAATTTACCACTATACAGCCGAACGTGTAAAACCCGATATATTTCTATGTATGTTGTCTTATTATTATGTAGAATGGCATATGGGATAACTTTTAGATCCAATACTTTTTGATTAAGATGATTGGGAAGCAGCAGCAGCGAGAAAAGAGTCTGTTGTATCTCCTGCCAAAAAGAGCAAAAAAGCTAAAAATAAAGCGAACAAAAAGCGTACCTCAGAGAAATTGTCCGTTCATACCTTCCAAACTTTATTGGATGATTTAGCTACAATTGTTAAAAATCAAATTTCTACAACAATTGGTAGTAAATCCTTCGTTTTTGAGAAGATTACTCAAGCTGCAGGTATACAACAAAGAGCAATAGATTTACTCGCAATTAGAATGATTTGTACCCAGTAAGCTTAGACTTGAAATCTCTGTCAGTCTCACTCTCCATAGATTTTGTTTTTCCTCAAAGGCTAACTTCAGCCTAAAATAAGACGATGTTCACTCGACCATGCACTAACTAGATGTAACACTGATTTACCCTGTTCTCTATCATAGGAACCATTGAGGGTCTTACCATCAATGGGAATTACCTGTGCTTCTGGGGCTTCAACTATTGATTCTACCCAACGTCGAAACCATCGCTCAAATACTTTTGGGTTAATGGGTTTAAACACCCGTCGAAAGCTATCTGCACTTGGGATGCCCTCTGGTAAAGCTAAAAATTGCTCTAACCAGTCGTATTTACTCAATTCATAATTTTCCATGTCCTCCCATCCCTTACCTCCTGCAATCACTGATAGTATTCCAATGATAAAAATATCTGTTAATAAATGGACACGGGTTCTTTCTACAGGTGGGTGTTCTATCTCACTAAAAACTAATGACATTTTTTCTGTCAATGCAGTGGCATTCGCCATACTCAAATTTTTTGAGCTTTTAATCTTTAGTTTTGAAGATTTGAAACCCGTAGGCGCAAGCCTTCTTGTCAGAGATACCATTAGACTAAGCCGTTCAGTTCAGATAGACCCTTTGCGTCCTTAGCATACGACTTAACTTCTTTAATACTTAAATGTCCATTTTTGTGCCCCACAAGTGTTCGAGCAACTGGGGAAGATTCGGTGGCGTAGGGGAGTGCCAGGTGGGCGTATGAGTGTTTATTCGGCTGACTCAAGGTCTTGATGCCCCTACCTCGCACCACGAAATATAGGGAAGCGTTCCCCAGTTGCGTCAACTTTTTTTTGGCGATGCCCCTCCAGTATCCCCCCAAAGGGCGTTGGGGTAGCCTGCGCTTAGCCACGAAGTGCCCGTCGTTGGGGTTCGCACTTGAGAATCAAGACATACCTCACAATTATGTACAAAAATCTGTAATGTTCACTACAAAATTAGATGCGCTTACCCTGTTTATCTGTTCACCTTTTGGTCGAAAACGATTTAATGTTTTAGGAGCAGTTAATGCAGTTACTAAGAAAATAATTACAATTACAAATGAAACTTATATTAATTCAGAAAGTCTGTGCCAGTTGTTATTAATATTAGCTAATATGGGGCTAAATAAACCAATTGTTATTGTACTAGATAAGATAATGGCAGATCTCAGAAGTTAAAATTAGTACAAAATGATACGATATCAGTAAGTATACAACTATGTTATTTTCCTTGGGATTCTCCACAATTAAATTTGATTTAAACATTTTGTAAATTTATTAGACATTAATGTTTATACTCTAAGTACTATGCTCATTTTGCAGATTTTAAGGCAGCAATCTCTAACTGCATTGCTACCGCTAATACTGATAAGCAGAAGAAGTTAAACAGCTTATTGACTATCGAATTTCAGACATTTAAACAAGTCCAAGTTATAGCGGTTTAAAGCATATCACAAATCTCCTGAATCTGTTGCTGTGAATGTGGAAGTAGGAAATGAATAAATTCCAGAAGTAGAAAACTTACGGCGACAAATAGAAGAATTACAGCGATAAATTAGTCGGATTAAAGATCCAAAATGATAACGGTGAAGTGGGCAATGCCTGGGGCATGTACTTTAATAGAATTTTCATGATTTTTGTTCGTAGATTTTTTGTATAGTTCTTGTGCCAAGGCTCTGCCTTGATATGTGTGGCGTGACCATCTGCCTCCAGCCTTGTATTCTTTCCCACAGTCAAGGGAAAATTCCTGTGACAGATTTCGTGTGAACATTTACTACCGAAAAAGTTACAAAATCAACAGCCTAAGCAATCCCCATCCTTGTACCTTAAGTAAAATAAATAACTGAGCTAAACAGCATTAATGCAAATTACCAAATATAACGAAATTTAACTATTAGCCTAGAGCTTTAAGACTGGGTGATATTTCGCCACAATATATAACTGGCTTAGTTGGACACCCCAAGGTAATTATTTCGCAACTAGGAGCGATCGCGGATAAATAATAATTTGGTTAATAAGCTTGAAAAATAAGGGTTGCGGCAGACTAAAAATAGAACTATTGTTACTAATGACTAATCTGTAATAATTAGCTATCCTGAACTGCAATTTTAGGCGTTGCATAATAGAGGGATGATTTGAGGTGTTCTACTGTCCA
>CBZS010000454.1 GCA_000613065.1 Richelia intracellularis
GAAGTTTAATTTGCCAGCACAGCAATATTCTCATGGACTAAGACAGGGATATTATCCATATGATTGAGTATTTGTGGAAAGCTGCATTTGTCTTTTATTCTCAGACTTCAAGACAGGTAAAACCTTGGGTGAGCAAACGTTTACTGCTTATCCTTGAAGGTAAATCAAGTTCAGTTCCCCCAGGTATGCGCCGAAGTGCGACTTTACCCAAACTCACCCCCCAAGAACGTAAACCCGTGGATACCTGTGCTAGATATTTACTTAACAATGCCAAATACCTCAAATATGACCATTACTTAAAAGGTGGATTCCCCATCGCCACGGGGCTGATTAAGGGTGCTTGTCGCCACCTGATTAAAGACGGGATGGATATCACTGGGCCTAGATCGAGCATGAGGGGTGCTGAGGCTGTTTTAGCTCTGGGTTCTTTACACATCAGTGGCGATTGGGATGAGTATTGGCAGTTTCATCTACAACAAGAACATAAACGCAATCACCTGGCTTTCTACTCTAGTGCTATTCCTTTGATGAAGCAAGTTCTCAAAGCTTGTTGTTCTACTACCCCTTCACCTCTTCCAATACTTCTCTAAGTTCCACTCCCCGTCTTACTAAAAGAGTCGCACAAAAAAATACACCACAAAGGACAGCGAAGTGAATTAAATCAGTATAGTAATATTTTGATAAACATCCAGCTACAAGTATTGCAGAAGCGAGTGATGCCACTGAAAAAATAATTGTTATTAAGCGCAGTCCAACTCAGTTAAGATAATTTCTGCTCAGAACAGGTTTGCATTCCTTAAAAGTGGGGTATGTGCCGGGAAAGTCATTAGACCCATAAAAGATTGAAGAGGTAGAAAAATATAGACAAGAAAAGCTATAAACATTACTGGAATAAGCGATTAGCGGGAAGAAAGTTGTTTTTTTTGTTGACGGAGCCCATTTTGTTCATCGAGCATACTTAGGATTCTTATGGTGTTTTACAATAACATTTATCTGTTCAGCTTCTGGTAGAAAACGATTTAATGTTTTAGGAGCAGTTAATGCAGTTACTAAGGAAATAATTACAATTACAAATGAAACTTATATTAATTCAGAAAGTCTGTGACAGTTGTTATTTAAATTAGCTAATATTGTGATAAATAAACCATTTTTTATTGTACTAGATAATGTCAGATATCATAATTGTAAATTAGTAACAAAATATGCGATATCAGTAAGTATATAACTATTTTATTTACCTTGCTATTCTCCACAATTAAATTTAATTTAAATATTTTGGAAAGTTATTATAAATGAATGTTTATACTCTAACTAATATGCTAAAAATGCAGGGTTTTCTGCAAAAGTCTCTAACTGCATTGCTACCGCTAACACTGATAAGCATAAGAAGTTAAACAGCTTATTTAATTTCAAGTTTCAGATGTTTAAAAAAATGTATTTTTTAGCCGTTAAAATTATAATTCATAATAGATGATGTGTTTCTAGTTATCAGAAAAAGGTCCACAAAATGA
>CBZS010000455.1 GCA_000613065.1 Richelia intracellularis
GATCTAGATCCTTGCATAGGGTGTGGAACTGTTCCTGTTTTTTCACTTTTTACAAGCCAATTCCATCAAGTACATTTTTGGCTGTGAATACTACTTTGTTTGACTTGTCATTTATTATTCTTATATCATACTGCGTACTACCCAAAGAGTCGCACCTAATTGATTTTCTAATGCCTCTGGCAATATCATAACCCAATCGATAAATCGATATAGGTTATACCAATTGAATATGAAGCTGCATATAATAGAGCCAAGCAAACTTGATCGGTTTAAATACTCATGAG
>CBZS010000456.1 GCA_000613065.1 Richelia intracellularis
TAGAAAAATATAGAAAAGAAAAGCTATAACCATTACAGGAAGAAGCTATTAGCGGAAAGAAAGTAGTTTTTTTTGTTGACGCAGCCCACTTTGTACATCGAGCATACTTAGGATTTTTATGGTGTTTTACCAGAACATTTATCTGTTCACATTCCGATAGAAAACGATTTAATGTTTTAGGAGCAGTTAATGCAGTTACTAAAGAACATTTGGCGTTGCATATTTGCGGGATGAATCAACCAAATACAGGTATTTCTCTATACTTAAAGTAATGAAGTAACAATCGAATAGAGCGCTGAAGCATATCTACGGATTTAGAGTAGC
>CBZS010000457.1 GCA_000613065.1 Richelia intracellularis
TCAGCAAAAAATGTTCGATTTAGAAATCGAAGCATCTCTCAATATCCTAAATTTTTGAATAATTTAGAGAATCCCGACTTTTACAAAAAGTTAGCATTATATGGACCTGCAAAACTAATTAGATAGCTTACTAGAACTCAAACTTCCCAAAATTGAGTGCATATTTACCACTGCACCAATCACCATGATCGCAGGTGCTTCAAATCCAGTTTGTTCCACCTGTTCCACAATACTCCCTAATTCTCCAATTAACTCTTGCTGTTGCGATCGCGTTCCCCAACGAATTAATGCTATGGGAGTATCTAAACTCAATCCTGCTATTGTCAACTGTTTCACAATATAAGGTAAGTTGTGAATACCCATGTAAATCACAATGGTTTCCGAACCATGGGCAATCGCTTGCCAATTCACACAGGGACGATATTTACCAGCAGACTCATGACCCGTAACAAAAGTTACTGAAGAACTATAGTTTCTATGGGTTAAAGGAATACCTGCATATGCTGGAGCTGCAATTCCCGAAGTAATTCCTGGCACTACCTCCACTGGTATTCCTGCTGAAACTAATGCTTCCATTTCTTCCCCACCACGACCAAAAATGAAGGGTTCTCCTCCTTTAAGACGCACAACAATGGTATGGGTTCGAGCCTTATCAATCAATAGCTGAGTGGTCTCCGACTGTATGAGAGAATGCCTTCCCCGGCGTTTGCCCGCGTCAATCTTTTCTGCTTGGGGGCTAATCATTGCCAGAATTTGTGGACTCACCAAGGCATCATAAACTACTACATCTGCACATTCTAGTAATCCCTTTCCTTTGAGAGTCATCAACCCCGGATCTCCAGGTCCAGAACCAACCAAATAAACTTTACCCAAAAATCTTTCCTTCTCTTGTCCAGTGGGTTCCATCAGCGATCATGTGTCCAATTAAATCGGGTAGATCTGCACTAGCTGCTAAAGGTTGAGCCAAATGCAAATTCACACCAGCAAACTGTAATTTTACATCTTCTATAGACCTAGCGATCGCATCTGTGATGCCACCTGGGAATAGGAAGTATGGTAAAATTACTATTCTTTTACACCCCCCATCTGCTAATTTTTTAACTATCTCCTCCCAACTAGGATTCATACACCAATAAGCGCTAACTGCTCCCACATGATTAGCGATTGCTTCAATTGATTGTAAAGCCCCCGGACGACGGCTACCATGTGCCAGTAAAATCCATTTATCCACTTGAGTGCTAGCCATTTGCCGAGCTACTAACCATTTCATATCTAGTGTCGCACCCAAATAGGGTTGTAATTCCAGCTTCATTCTTCTACCTAAAAGCAATTGGGCTTGACTAACTTCCCTAGGAATATCTTCCATTACATGTACCCCTGGCAAAAGAAATAGGGGTAATATTTTTATGTGATCGCATCCTCTATCACTAGCTTGACTGGCAAACAGTGTAATTTGCTCTTCTAGCGACTGGGAAGATAATTCTAATGTAGCTGTACCAATACAGATATCCGATATAGTCGCAGCAGCTACACCCATACCTCCTTTTTTTCGCTTAAAACATTGGTTAAAAAATTTACTTTGCACCATCATTTTAACTGACCGTACTAATCTTTGCATCTCAATTTGTGGACGTGGATCTCGGCTACCATGGGACACTAGCAAATAAGCAATTGACATTTTTAGTTACGAAAACCTGTTAAAAGTTGTTATTAAATTAGATACAGCAATTCCGTTTGTTAATAAATAACCATGTAAGAATTAATCTCTATTGTAAAAATTCATGATCCAGACAACAAGGAGCTAACAATTTATTCCAATGAAGATTCGGCATTTTGGCAACCACCAACTTGCGATGCTGGATATTCTAGTGAGAACACTGCTTTCCAATGCAATATCCTACAAAATCCAAAAACCTCCTCTCCCCAGTTCTTTACTGGGGATTTTTGTTTTATAGGGGTATATTTGCTTTATTTGCGTTATCCTCTTCTAAGTTTATTTTCTGGCGTTGCATAAGTGCGGGATGAATTAGCGCTTGAAACCATTGAGAAATCGTTGAAAATTTAGTGAAATCATCCCCTCATTCAGCAACGCCTATTTTATTTTTGTCGTATGTAATACTTTTAAGCTTAGTATCTATCCAGAGATATAACTTATGTTAAGATCTGTTAAGATAAAAGCAAGTAAAAACTTCATTTACTTCGCAAAAAGTAACCAATAGAATGGAATTTAATTTAAGGCGATGAGTATTTGTTCTTATTTTTCTTGCATATTGACCATATTTTAGGGATAAATTACGTTTACAAAACTAATTGTTGCTTAATACAATGTAATAAAAAGCGAAAATTAACAACGATTTTCAGTGATGAACTCTCTCCACTTTCCCTGGCTAACAGCCATAATTATTTTTCCTTTGGTGGCGGCTTTAGCCGTTCCCCTCATACCAGATAAAGACGGTAAAACCATACGTTGGTATGGTCTAGGAGTAGCAATAGCAGACTTTGCGCTCATGGTTTATGCATTTTGGCATAGCTATGATTTTCAAAATTCAAGCTTTCAGTTGATCGAAAAATATGCCTGGGTTCCCCAGATTGGTTTGAATTGGTCTG
>CBZS010000458.1 GCA_000613065.1 Richelia intracellularis
CACTAAATTGTGTTTTCCATGTTGGAGATTTACTGTTTACTTTTGCTTGCTTAATGCTTTGTGTATTTTCAATTCAGTCCAGCATTGCTATCTCTTATCGATAAAAATAGCAAAAGAAGTAAAGTCGGCGTTGCATAAGTGCGGGATGATTTCACTAAATTTTCAACGATTTATCAATGGTTTCAAACCCTAATTCATCCCGCACTTATGCAACGCTGTAAAGTCAAAGTATGACAGACAAAAGCCAAAAGCTCAAGCTCATGTTTGTAGATGGGTTATATCCCACTAATGTGGTTTTGTTAATCCAAATATGGATTGTTGCAAGAGACAAAAAAGCATCAAAACAAGCTGAAATTCTTTCCCATCTGACAACAAACAAGACGACGATATTTTTTTTTACCATGGGAAACAACATTCTTGTTGAAAAGGTGGGACGGAAATTTTAATGGGTCTGCCCTTGTTCTTCTTTATCTTCCAAACCGGCTTGGGCCATTGCGGCCGAACGTCTACGTAAAGCAGTGCGCTTATCCTTAGAATCGTAGCCTTTGTCAGCAGCAAGCACTTTCAGGGGTTTACGGGGTCTACCGCGTTTGTTGGTCTTAACCTTTACACTGTCTAGAAGTGGTATTACCTGATCTGTTTCACTACCATTGGCAGGTCTGGTGGGATTGGATAAAGGCATTCCTGAGCCTTCAGTAAGAGTGTGTATAAAATACCCTTTCCTTTTCCACCGTAAGCAACACCATCACCACTGCCCTTTCCAGGGGGAAAAAGACCCGTCCACCTCGCCATAACTCCAGTTGATTAACCCTTTCTCTTGTCCAATCCCCAATATTCCTGGTTGTAAAGCCTCTAAGGTCCTGTCCAACTGCCAACGTTTGAGCCATCGATGTGCAGAGCTCTTTGATGCCCATATTTCTCCTTTTGGAACGTCACACCAACGACACCCTGTTCTCAATATATACAGTAAGGTATTGAGTACATAACGAAATGAAGAATGTGGCATTCCTCCTTCACGTTTCTCTGGCGGTTTCGGAAAAATATCCTCAAACAAAGACCACTCCAAATTACTCAGTCCTTCAAAACGTCCAGCCATCAGATGATATAACCCCTCTTACTTAACAGGCATATTATCACCTTCTAGTATTAGTGGGATAGGACCAGATGACGAGCTAGATAATTTAGAGCTACTCTACCGTACCTTTAGAAGAGATTTCCAGGTATATTATAAGCCACATAATGCTGAAGTAGCCTTGGAGATATTAGAAGAGCAAGGAGAAATGGCTATACCATTAATCTCTGGCATTCTTTGGTCAGAGATTAATGGTACAGAATTTCTCACTATGACTGTGGAGGGTTTCCCCGATACAATGCGGATTTTGCTTACTGGTTTCACTGATGTGGAAGACTTAGGTGATTTTTGAAAAAGAAATTACCTTAAAAGCTGGATTCCCCATCGCCAGGGAGGTGATTGAGGGTGCTTGCCGCTACCAGATTAAAGACAGGATGAATATCACTGGGGCTAGATGGACCATGAGCGGTGCTGAGGCTATTTTACCCCTGGGTTATTTATACATCAGTGGCTATTGGGATGAGTATTGGCAGTTTCATCTACAACAAGAACATAAACCCAATCAGCTGGCTTTGTACTCTAGTGGTATTCCTTTGATCAAGCAAGTTCTTAAAGCTCGTTGTTCTACTACCCTTCCACCTCTTCCAATACCTGTCTAAGTTCCACTCCCCGTCTGACTAAAAGAGTCGCACCCAATTGGTATTAGCTATCCAACAGATTTAGGCATCTTAAATCAAGCCAGAAAAGAAACAGAAAGAGTTATAGATTCTCTTTATGAACAGATAAAGGCAAGATTAGATAAAAAGCCAAGGACTTATCGAGGATTGGCAATAGAAGACTATATAGTAGTGGCAAAAAAAAGTCGTCCTCGGCACAAACAAAGAAGTAAAGCCATAAAAAGACAACTTCAATATTTTAAAATAAACCTATCTCATATTCAGGGCCTAATCAGTTTAGGAGCAAGATTATCAGCTTTAACCAAAAGACAATATTAAGATATTGTTAGTGGTCACAGAAGTCTATCGTCAACAGTTATGGTTATATGAAAATAAAAAACAAAGCATATCAGACGCGATTGTGAGTGTAAACCAATCACACATCCGCCCTATCGTCAGAGGGTAAGCCAGAGAATCTGTAGAATTTGGCGCGAAATTATCGGCTAGTTATTTTGACGGATATGTATTCTTAGACCATATTAGTTGGGATAACTTTAATGAATCACAAGACTTAAAAACACAAGTAGAAGGTTTTAAAAATTACACTGGTTATTATCCGGAATCTGTTCATGTAGATAAAACTTATCGGACTAGAGAAAACAGAGCTTGGTGTAAAAAACGAGGTATTAAAATGAGTGGTCCACCTTTGGGGAGACTCCAGCTAATGTGAGTAAAGAACAAAAAAGACAAGCAAATGAATCTGAGAGGATTCGTAATCGTATTGAGGGAAAGTTTGGGCAAGGGAAAAGAAGATTTAGCTTGAATAGAATCATGGCTAAACTTTCTCATTCTTGTGAAACTGCAATTGCTATTACTTTTTTAGGAATAAATCTTTCTACTTGGTTATAGCGGCTTTTTTGGAATTTTTGATGTTAATCCATGTCAAGTACGCCTTTTGCATGCAAATGTGACTATTCAAACTTATACTATAGGCAATTATACTTAACAAAAGATTCTCTTTCATTTTTGACTAAATTGTCCATCGCTCCCCACTGAATTTTTTCAGCAAGCTCTATTTAGAAGTGGAATCTCCAGGTATTTATTCCTTACCAAAGTCTGTTATGCGTAAAGCCTCTATACACAACAGTCGAATAAGTTTTGCGCAATCTTAATAAAGATTAACAACTACAATAAGTTTTGCTAATTTTATTTGCTTTAGTTACTGTAGTTGTTTAAAGAATAGAGGGAGTAGCTAAAACTCCTGCTAGACTTTTATGCCGTTGGGCTCCTAATTGAGATAAATTGGGAACCTTATTTATGTAGGTAAGCTCTTAGTAGCGTCTGCAAAACTAGTGACTGAGCCGATGCTATGTAAAGCATTCACCCACAGATTTACAATCCGAGTTTAAATTACCGCTGTTTGACCTCTACTTTTTAAGATATGGTTTTATGTATGGAAGTTTCATTTTGTTTCTCACCACGGTATCGCCTTGATGATGAATCCCCTTGGTTAGAAGGAATAGATCCTAGCCGCCACTACTGGATTGCGGTAAATGGTGAAAAAAATATGACTGTTGGACTTCCAGGTTTAGTTGTATCGAGTTTGAGTGAGTTTCAACAGTATATCCGCAGATTTCGTTCCCTAGAACCGGGAGAAAATTTAATTTTGTCCAGGGTGGCAAATAATTACAAAATATATTGTGTTCGTGACAATTGTTACGCTTTGGAAACAGAGATTAACGGTGCTTTAGTATGGCATCTTTTTGAACAAGAAACCTTAGATAGCCTGTTAATGACCGCTCACCCAGATTGGAAGTGTGCTCCTTCTGATCTCGAATTGGGGAGAAGATTATTATTGAGCTCCTTTGAACAAGCTACGGTAACTAAAAGTTAAGGACGTAATTTGATTAGTTCTTGGGGTGAAGTCAAAAGTTTGATTTGCACGGAAAGAATTTCTTGGTGTTGGTTGAGCATGAAAACCCATCTAACATTAACACTACACCAAGAATTCTTGGCTTTACCTGTTATCTGTAATTGTGTATGTTCTTCATCTAGAGGCTCCATAGATTCACTTTGAGGGTCTGCTGTTAAATCATTTGCTTCCTGACCTAAGTATTTTGCGATCGCATCTCTACCTACAATACTAGATTCAAAAGGAGGATACATAACACCGTGTACTGCAAACAGTGATGCAGTACGATGAAATTGTCCTGCATTTAGGGAATGAAAATAATCCAGTACTGTCTGGTGTGTAATTCCTGGGATTAAATCTATAGTGTTTTGTGTAGACATAGGGCTAGTGAATTTTTGCCGCACTAGATTTTTGATGAATTTCGAGAAATAAACTCCAGGTAAAAATCAACTACCTGGAAACATAATTGTGAGATATGAAGTAGAGATTGAGATATTTAAAAGAATTCAGTTGTTTCACTTTTAGCCGATAATATCTACACCCATATCGACTACAGTTTTACGGAGAACAGTGATTTGTTGACTGAATTCTAGGTCCCTAATAGTTTTCAGTGCCTGACTGCCGTCACGGGATAACTTATAGCCCTCGGGGATGGGAATGACAACAGCTTGGTCCATTAACTGAGCCAATTCATACCAAAAAGCTAATTTTGTATTAGGGCTGAATACGCCGTAGGAACGAGAAAACTGAGTGTTCTTATTCGCAACCAAATCACGCATTACCTGCAATTGCTCATCATGAGACATCTGCTTGATTTTATTAAGTAAACCCGCAGTTAATTGTAAACGAGCTGCACCAGTTGCTGCGGGAGTAATAAAACTGCCCATTTCCGTGTATACAAACCACAGAACTGCTAGCTTATCATCAATACTAAGATTCCTAAATAATGCGATCGCACCGGCAACCACATCACCTGGCTGGGCAGGGTAATTGAAAGAATTAAATAAACGATTTTGTGAAGAGTCAGTAGTAAAAGTCATGACAGTGCCACAGTTAGTTAGTTTTCAGTACACTGGGAATTACATAAATAAAGGTTTGTTACCTCTGTTTACATTTTGCATACTTTATTAATGTTTGGCAACTTAAATTTACAATGGTGCTTCTAAGAAATTCTTATGGGTCTGAATATCAGTGAGGATTTAATCAAGGAAAAAGCCCTAGAATTAGGGTTTCATAAAGTTGGAATTGCTTCTGTGGAGGGGATAGATGCAACCGTTCAAGAGCGATTAAGAGCTTGGGTGGCTTTGGGTTTTCATGCCGACATGTCATGGATGACATCTCCAAAGCGGTATGATATTGATTTGGTCATGCCAGGAGTGCGATCAGTTATTTGTGTCGCATTGAACTATTACACATCTCATCCGCACTCTCAAGAACAAAAATATGGTAAAATATCGCGCTATGCTTGGGG
This sequence comes from Richelia intracellularis, assembly GCA_000613065.1. Classification (GTDB taxonomy): domain Bacteria; phylum Cyanobacteriota; class Cyanobacteriia; order Cyanobacteriales; family Nostocaceae; genus Richelia; species Richelia intracellularis_B. Next base: position 5,112 of record CBZS010000458.1, read on the forward strand.
GCGTGACTACCATAAAGTTATGCACAAGAAATTAAAAGCTCTTTGCACCTGGTTAGAAAACTTAGGCACAGGAATACAAGGGCGTTATTATGCCGATACAGGACCCATACAGGATAAATTGTGGGCACAAAAAGCTGGTATTGGTTGGATTGCGAAGAATGGTAATTTAATTACTAGGGAGTATGGTTCTTGGGTATTTTTAGGAGAGGTATTGACAAATATAACTCTAACCCCAGATGAGCCCCATACTCAACATTGTGGTACTTGCACCCGTTGTTTAGAAGCTTGCCCTACCGATGCTATCACTCAACCATTCATAGTTGATGCCAATCGATGTATTGCCTACCATACTATTGAGAATAGGAATGAATACCTACCTGAAAGCATCATACCCCATTTAAATGGATGGGTTGCAGGGTGTGATATTTGTCAAGATATTTGTCCTTGGAATCAACGATTTGCCCAAGAAACAGATGAAGTTGACTTTCAACCCTACCCTGGAAACTTAGATCCAAAACTGATAGGATTAGCACATATATCCGATGAAGATTGGGATAAACAATTTACTGCATCGGCGTTGCGACGAATCAAGCCAAAAATGCTAAGAAGAAATGCCCGTGCTAACATAAAAGCATCCTCAATGCAGGTATGACTCAAAAGGTAATTCTCGACCTTGCTGAATCAGGAGATGATTTCACTAAATTTTCAAGGATTTATCAATGGTTTCAAACCCTAATTGATCCCACACTTATGCAATGCGGGTAAGTATATTTGATTTTGACGGTACCATTGCTGATATATTGGATTATCTTGTTGGGATCGCTAACGATTTAGCAGATGACTTTGGTTATGCACCAATTATTAATATAGAACTAGCGTACTTGAGAAACTTAAGTTCTCGACAAATAATTAAATATTCAGGCATACCTCTATTTCAATTCCGATTTCACTTTTTTGAGTAAAATAGGAATTAAAATAACAAATTCAAGAATTACAACTAATTGAAGGGATTCAACAATCTTTAATAGCTCAAAAACAAGAGAAGTATGGTTTAGGAATTATTACCTCAAACTCTACTGACAATGTTGAAACTTTTCTCCAGAATAATAATTTAGAAAATTTATTTGATTTTATTTACACTGGAGCCACTATTTTTGGAAAAACAACAACTATCAATAAGGCACTCAAGCAAAATAATTTGGGTGTGACTCTTTTAGTAAGACGGGGAGTGGAACTTAGACAGGTATTGGAAGAGGTGGAGGTGTAGTAGAACAACGAGCTTTGCTTTGAGAACTTGCTTGAGCAAAGGAATACCACTAGAGTACAAAGCCAGGTGATTGGGTTTATGTTCTTGTTGTAGATGAAACTGCCAATACTCATCCCAATCGCCACTGATCTATAAAGAACCCAGGGGTAAAACAGCCTGAGTACCCCTTATGCTCCATCTAGCCCCAGTGATATCCATGCTGTTTTTAGTCAGGTGGCGACAAGCACCCTCAATCACCCCCGTGGCGATGGGGAATCCAGTTTTTAAGTAATTGTCATATTTGAGGTCTTTTGCATTATTAAGTAAATATCTAGCACAGGTATCCACGGGTTTACGTTCTTCGGGGGTGAGTTTGGGTAAAGTGGCACTCTGGCGCATACCTGGGGCAACTGAACTTGATTTACCTTCAATGATAAGCTGTAAACGTTTGCTCACCCAAGCTTCTGCCTGTGTTGAAGTCTGAGAATAAAAGACAAATGCAGCTTTTCACAAATACTCAATGACATAGATAATATCCCTGTCTTAGTCCATGAGAGAGAATATTGCTGTGCTGGTAGATTAAACTCCCCATCCAAAGGAAATAGCGTATTTATCTTTCTTGCTCCATAACCCATTCTATTGCCGATTACTGTGCCAAATAATGTGGTCAATTTCCGCGACAATTTTTTCTTGTGTGTTCTGTTTACTGAGTCTGTGCCTAAACACTCTCCCTCTATTTCATCTTGACTGCGTTTATCAAAATATCTTTGTTTGTAACAACGGTCTCAATAGTTCGTATCCATTCTCAAGTAACTTACTCTCTATCTGGGAGTGTTCTAACCCACAAATGCTGTCTGAGTCTAACCAACTAACTATCTCTTTAAATAGTTCTCGTGCTTGTGACCAAAACATACTTTGATTTGATGTAGATGCTTCTTGCATAGGGTGTGGAACTGTTCCTGTTTTTTCCTTTTTTACAAGCCAATTCCATCAAGTAAATTTTTGGCTGTCAATAGTACTCTGGTTGACTTGTGATTTATTATTCTTATATCATACTTCCTACTACCAAAAGAGTCGCACCCAAATTCTTCATCTCCACAACAGGTAATTTATATAGAAGAGGAAACTAGGGATATCCAAGCCTCAAAAAAAGCTAATGTAAAAGTTATTGCCATAACTTGGGCGTTTAATTTCCAGGAAGCATTAACGCCATTAATCAATATATCTGGATTTTTTAGATATATTGATTAATGGCGTTGCTGAATTGCCCAATTTCCCTAAACTAGATTGACTATCTTCTAATAAAAGTATGAAGTCAGGGGGGAGAATGAGTTAAGATCGTATATACAGGGGTTAAATTGAAAGCTAAGTCACCTATATTTCCCACTCATGACCATCAACACCAGTAGGCAATTCAACCAACTATTATTATCCCTTGCTTCAGAGTATGTATTATTACATAATATAAATAAGTACTCACCCATTGATGTAAAATTGGTCAAGATGAATAATGAGCTCTGTGACTTCTATCAGAAATATCTTCTCTAATTTAAGATCAAGTAGTAAGATACTGAATTGCAATGCCGCAATTACCGCTATTCTAATAACTGTGCTTTTCTGTCCAGATGACAATGCACAGCTCTCAGATAAGAATAAATCTCAGCACCTTTGAAGTTTTATGTACCAAAATTGTAAAGAGTGCCATATACTGGGATTATCTCCAAATGTTGACAGATTTAACGTTAGAAAAGGCAGAAGTAGTAGATGCTACACCGCAAGATTTACCAACTGTGTTGTGATGGGCGGGATGTATGTATTTTCTTGCGGGACCAGCAACGCTGGATAGAACGCGCCCGCATCATCGATATTGAAGGAGACCTAGTCACCTTACGTTATGAAACAGAAGAAGAAGACGAAATCTGTTCTTGGGAGGAAATGGTTAGGCTGGAAAGTATTGGTGCTGTCACCCAAAAACTAGCTTCAGTACCACGTGGTAATGTAGAACCACTTCTAACAGAAGACTGTCCTGAATCTGAACGTATTCGCAACCGTTACAACGACACCAATCCAGAATAAAACTAGTTAAATTAGTGAGTATGTCAAACAAATCGCCTTTAACATTTTCATAGATGTACATAGGTGATAGTATAGACTTTATTAATTTTGCTAATTATGTCCCCTCTTCATTATCCGTTTTGAGGGGACTTATTGTAATAAGAGTTATGTCATCCCCATAATGATTTACTCTGTGCAAGATAACAGTTTAGGCAAGGGAATAAAATATTTCACAGAAAAAAGATAAATATATATTTTTTTATTTATTTAGTTTCTTTCAAATAAGAACCATGGGAGTAAATGTGGGAAGTAAGAATAATTCTTGTAATGAGGAAGTTTCAGAATTTATTTCTGCCACTCTCCTATCCTATCTGCCAAGAATATGGAAGATTAACGGAAGCAAGGAAATCTAAATCAATACTACTATCTTTGTAAACATTTTTACAGATATGCTTGTTTTCCGTAACAGGAACAGTTGGAGCCGAATAAATGTATGACGCTGCAATTAATGCACGACTATATCCCACTAATGGAGTTTTCTCAATCCAAATATGGATTGTTGCAAGAGACAAAAAAGCATCAAAACAAGCTGAAATTCTTTCCCACCTGACAACAAACAAGACGACGAGCTTTTTTTTGAAACCATGGGAAACAACGTTCTTGTTGAAAACGTGGGACGGAAATTTTAATGGGTATGCCCTTGTTCTTCTTTGTCTTCCAAACCCCCTTGGGGCATTGGGGCCTAATACCACGTCTACGTAAAGCAGCACCCTTATCCTTAGAATCGTAGCTTTTGTCAGCAGCAAGCACTTTCAGGGGTTTACGGGGTCTACCGCGTTTGTTAGTCTTAACCTTTACACTGTCTAGAAGTGGTATCACCTGATCTGTTTCACTACCATTGGCAGGTGTGGTGCGATTGGATAAAGGCATTCCTGAGCCTTCAGTAAGAGTGTATCTTAAAAATACCCTTTCTTTTTCCACCGTAAGCAACACCATCACCACCCCCCTTTCCAGGGGGAAAAAGACCGGTCCACCGCGCCATAACTCCAGTTGATTAACCCTTTATCTTGTCCAATCCCCAATATTCCTGTTTGTAAAGCCTCTAAGGTCCCGTCCAACTGCCAACGTTTGAGCCATCGATGTGCACAGCTGTTTGATGCCCATATTTCTCCTTTTGGAACGTCACACCAACGACACCCTGTTATCAATATATACAGTAAGGTATTGAGTACATAATGAAATGAAGAATGTGGCATTCCTCGTTCGCGTTTCTCTGGCGGTTTCCGAAAAATATGCTCAAACAAAGACCACTTCAAATTACTCAGTCCTTCAAAACGTCCAGCGATCAGATTATATAACCCCTCTTACTCAACAGGCATATTATCACCTTCTGCTATTACTGGGATAGATTCACAATAGATTAATTGATTTTCAGACAGGGAATACAAGTATGGAACTCCAATATCGTGGTATTAATTATGAATCTCCATCTGTCATAACTCAATCCAATTCATCTAAAATTACTGCTAGATTTCGTGGTGTTATTTACTATTTAAAATACCCATTAATGACATATTTACATTCTATAAGAATACTCAAGCAAGTATCGGGTTATAAATTATCTCAAGACTAACCAAATTTTATCTTCATCTAATAAAGAGTCTTCTTTAGACATAAATATATACTTAGAGTATGAAGATAATTCTTCTATACATGAATATGCAAAATATTTTTTTCATAAAATTAATAGATTTAACTTCTCAACGAAACTAATAAAATCATTACTAAATACTAATAATTTATTGAGTTAAGAGTGAGCTAAACTAAATAAATTCATCAATTATCACTGAATAATCGGGTTTATATGAAGTTTTTCAGTGATAATAAATCTGTGTCAAGCGAGCTCAGTCAAAGAGCTTTACTTGTTAGTAAAATTAGCTAGAAGAAGCTAATTGTTTTTCGGGTAATTGGGTATATCTTGAAACAATATTACGAAATTGCTCCCCTTCAATAGTTTCTTGCTCTACTAATATTTCCACTAGGTTGTCAACTAGTGAACGATTATTGCGAATAATGTTACATGCTTCTTGGTAGCAAGAAATAGCTATTTCTCTTACTTGATTATCTACTTTTGATGCCATATCATTCGAATATTCTGAGCTGTTGTTCCAATCTCTGCCCAGAAAAACATCATTATTTTGACTTTCCAAGGCTACTAGTCCTAAATCAGACATTCCATACATAGTCACCATTTTTCGAGCTAGATTTGTGACTGTTTTTAAATCACCACTGGCTCCTCCTGTGGTTTCCGCTTCTCCAAATACTTCTGTTTCTGCCGCTTTACCTCCTAGGGTCATGGTGATGTTGTCCTTGAGCCAGCCACGGGTATAAAGACCACTGTCAATAGTTTCTTCATTAGGAATCAGTTGGGAAAAACCACCAACACCACCGGAACGGGGAATAATTGTTACCTTGTTTAGAGGTTCAGAATGTTCTAATAAGGTAGCTAGTAAAGCATGTCCAATCTCATGGTAAGCAATTAGTCGTTTTTTGCGACTATCTAACAAAGGGTTGAGAGTTAATCCAATAGTGAGACGATCGATCGCATCATCTATTTCTAGCTGGTTAATTGCCTCTTTTCTTCTCCGTGCTGTAAGAATAGCTGCTTCATTAAGAAGATTGGCCAAGTCTGCACCAGTAAAACCAGGAGTGCGACGAGCCACAATTTCTAAGGAAACCGATGGGTCAATTTTTTTGTTTCGGGAGTGTACACTGAGGATTGCTAGTCTTCCTTTTCGATCTGGTGCATCCACAATTACTTGTCTATCAAATCTACCAGGACGCAACAGGGCAGCATCCAATACATCAGGACGGTTGGTAGCAGCAATAATAATGATACCTGTATTGCCTTCAAAACCATCCATTTCTGTTAATAGCTGGTTCAGAGTTTGCTCCCTTTCGTCGTTACCACCACCAATACCTGCACCACGCTGTCTACCAACGGCATCAATTTCATCAATAAAGATGATACAGGGGGCATTTTCCTTTGCTTTCTTGAATAAGTCCCTTACCCGAGAAGCACCCACACCCACAAACATTTCCACAAATTCTGAACCGGAAATACTGAAAAATGGTACTGCCGCTTCCCCTGCGATCGCTTTTGCTAGTAAAGTCTTACCAGTACCGGGAGGCCCAACTAATAAAACACCTTTGGGAATTTTTGCTCCGACGGCTGTAAATTTTTCTGGTTGCTTTAGAAAAGTGACAACTTCTTGTAATTCTTCCTTGGCTTCCTCAATTCCTGCAACATCATCAAACATGACGCCGGTTTTTGCTTCCATTTGGAAACGAGCTTTGGATTTACCAAAGTTCATAGCTTGACTAGAAGCATTAGTAGTTCTACGCAATAATAATAGAATTAAGGTTAAGAGTAGAAAAACCCACATCAGAGGAATAAGCAACTCCACCACAGATCTACCACTGGTAGAGGAAAACTCAGCAAAGTCAACTCTATTCTTTTTGAGCCTGTCTATTAATTCTGTATTACGATTTAATAACTTAACTTTTATAGGAGCTGCATCTTTGTCCTGACTGTTTAGCTTAACGTTAGCAACTTGTTCGGTTTCATCAAGTTCTAAGCTTTTTACCTCTTTTTTATCTATTTTTTGCAGTAACTCGCCATAGGTAAGGGAATCAGCCTTTGCTTTTTGCGCTAAAGCCGGAGCACTTGTTACCATCCCCGGCGAAATAATCAAACTTGCTGCCAGCAGACTTGCTAAACCCAAACGTCGAGTGGCGCTACTTCTTCCCATGGATGCTTTTTTTGCCAAATTGCTCATAATAACTTCCCTTTATCTATTACCATCCACAAAGTGCTGGTTTTATGGCTGTTTTTTTTGCAATATTTACATTAATAACCTTTCTTTAATTTAGTG
>CBZS010000459.1 GCA_000613065.1 Richelia intracellularis
GCACCATCTTCTGAAAGAGCCATAGACTGTAGACCAAGGTGGTATCCTGGTAATGCCCGCCATGTACATCCTTGACACAGTAGGTATCAAATCGCGTTTACTACTGGGTACATACATCTTGTTGTACGTGGAGGACCACCTGCTTTTGCCTCTGGAAACAACTGTGGGATTAACTCCCACTGTTCCCACGTTAAATTGCTAGGATAATTCTTAGTCATTTGCTCAGGGGGTGCTGTTTTCTATAATTCTCAGCATATGCCTTGTGAGCTTTTTTATGATACGTCCCACCTTTTAAAAGATCCTCTAACTTCATCAACAGGGTCTTCTTGCTTTCTAACTTCTGGTATCGCTGTTCAAGTTCCCCGACTTTTTTTATTCCATAGCGATTCAACCCGAGCTTCTGCTCTCCCTATACTCTCATCTCGCGAGCTACTTGCTCAATTTTTCGAGGTGCCCCTATGTATATCTGAATATATTCTACTAAATTCTTCTGAACCATTGAGAGGCTATCATTAACCCAATAACAAAGCTTTGAGGTTAACCCTAGTTTAAATAGGTTGATGCAATTAAATATACTGACACAATAATCCTGATTCACCCTTGAATAGATGGTTTATCGTATATCAACTATTCTAATTAATTATAGTTGTTATATATTTAAGTCAATTCATGTTTGAGAGCATTATAGCTTTTAATTTGAGTATGAAAAATATTGACAGCACAGTAGTTTTGGCTTCAATACACAAAAATAATTTATGAAGAAAAAATGTATATTTTGGGGTTCATCACTTGAATTGTGTTGGCAAATAATCACGATTAACTAAAACAGTTAACAGAATCAAAGCAAAGTATATTAGAATAAATTTAATTTAATTTTAGTCATATTTGTGGTGTGCAGACTAACAAGAAAGCAAGATAAAAATCACGCTACGTAAAAATAAAAAAACTAACTATGAATCATCAAAATAAAAGCCATATTGCTCTAATTTCAGTTCATGGAGATCCAGCTATTGAAATGGAAAAGAAGAAGCTGGTGGGCAAAACGTATATGTACGTCATGTGAGTGAATCTTTAGCCGAGTTAGGATGGAAAGTAGACATGTTTACTCGCAAGGTAAACGTAGATCAAGAGGAAATTACTTATCATAATCCTAACTGCCGTACTATACGTTTGGAAGCTGGTGATACAGAATTTGTACCACGAGATAGTATATTGGAACATTTACCAGAGTTTGTAGAAAATTTTCTTCAAATTTCAACAAGAGAATGGAATTATTTATCCATTGATTCATACTAATTA
>CBZS010000460.1 GCA_000613065.1 Richelia intracellularis
GTTGAAATCCTCGTTCAGTGTTTAAAACACGTTCGAGGTATTTTTCTTTATATTGGGTGTCCTGCAATATAACAGTGGTGCCAGCAGTTATTGTACCGATAATAGCAGCATCTTCATTTAGTCTTTGTACTAGTAATTGGGCTGGTTTTTGTGGTAAGCACAACACCAGTTGAAAATCTTCACCCCCATAGAGGACATATTCCCAGATCTCATCTTTACTCAACCACTGGTGAAATGCTGGGGGAAAAGGAATCTTTTGCATTTCTATTACCGCACCCACACCACTTTGGTGACAAATTTGTTGGACTGCGTCTGCTAATCCATCACTGCTATCCATACCCGCTATTGACGGTGAAGATTCAGGATCTAAAACTTCCCAGAGGTACGGGAGGACATCCAACCTGGGCTGGGGACGCTGGTGAGCAGCAATTAAAGCCTCCTTATCTGTATTGGTAAGGCAATTCCCTCTTTCGGGATTTAACAGCAGTTCTAAGCCCCCACGGGACGCTCCATGTAGTCCTGTAATTACAATTACATCTTCCACCCGAGCGCGAGCGCGGCAAATTGCCCGTGTGGGGTATACTTGACCAAAGGCGGTAATAGCAAGGGAAATTACAGGCGATCGCACCACATCACCGCCTACAATTGGGGTATTATATGGTTGCAAACAAGCAGTCATTCCCTGGTATAAATTTTCTACCCAAGTTACATCTAGATTGCCGGGTATTGCTAAACCAACGGTAATTCCCAAAGGAGAAGCTCCCATAGCCGCTAAATCTGATAAATTCGCCGCTACTCCTCGCCAACCGACATCAAAGGGCTTGGTAGTAATTTCACTGAAATGGACATTGTCAACTAATACATCTGTTGTAACTACAATAGAGCGATCAGATGCATGAGTTAGAATAGCCGCATCATCTCCCACAATGTCCACAGGGCAGTATTTTTGGATGATTTGCAATAATTTATGTTCGCCAATATCTGCTACTTTCATCCCACGGTTAAGGGTTATACCATTTTGAATTTTGAATTTTGGTTTTCATACCAACTTAAAAACAATTTGACACATATTTACCCTGCAGGGAGGGATGAAATTTCCACACAGTTGTCAAACTTATCAATTGCGAACTCAGGTGTTAGTCCAGGTTCAAGATGTATGTACAGAGGATCTATGTGTAAAGATGGGCATTGCATAATAGAGGGATGAATTAGGGTTTGAAACCATTGAGAAATCGTTGAAAATTTAGTGAAATCATCCCTCTATTATGCAACGCCTAAAGATGAAATAAAATGTAGGGGCGCTGGGACTTGCGCCCTCTTTAATGAACCACCTAGAGCATTGCAAAAATTAGGGTTGGGAATCTGAAATTAAATTTTGGGTTACGCCTTGCTAAACCCAACTTTATATACTTAAGTTGCTTTCGGTTGTAAGAGATTTTCACTACCATCAACTACTTTCGCTGACACAATTTTATCACCAGCTTTAATGTTACCTAGTACTTGCTTACCCTTAGTTACATAACCAAACACAGAGTAACGTCCATCTAAAATATTGCGTCCCGCAGGAGTTAACTCTGAGTCAAACAATAGGAAGAAAAACTGTGAAGAAGCATTGTTGACATCTACCTCTGCACGAGCCATAGCTACAGCACCATAGGCCGAAAATGGTAATTGTGGTAATTCAGTATAAAGACCGGCTTGTTCAAAAGTAACACCATACAATGGTTCCTTGTCACCTTCTATCAAAATTTCTAAGGGAATAGAACGGTATTGTTTGGTTTTGGGATCTATAAATCCAAATTCTTTTCCTGGAGGATCTCCAGTTTGAACTACATAGGCTTCTTCTGCACGGGTAAACTCTAAGCCATCATAGAAACCCCGTTGCACTAAATCCACAAAGTTACCAGCTGTAATGGGGGCACTGTAACCATCCACCACCATGGTAAGGTCACCCTTATTTGTTTTTATCTCAATAGTGGCACGACCTTTGAGTTGAGCTAAATTACTATATTTCTCCGGTACCTCAAAGGGAAATTTCTCAACCATCAACTCTTCCAATTCACCCACAATATCGAGTAGTTGAGAGCGCTGTTGTAATATTTTTTCTTTATCTTTAGTTGGGACAACTTCCTGTAGATTACTTACCCCATCTTTCAACTTGGCAATCAAAGTCCCTGCTTGAGGTTGACGTTCCTTAGGAACATATTTGACAATTTCATCTGGTTTATCCAACACCCGTAACGCTTTGCTCACATCCTTGGAGACAGCGCTCCAACGACGGTTAGCCCGCATTTGGTTAGATATATCTTCTAAGTCACCTTGTAAATCCCGTAGAGCTTGATTATCAATTGGTAGGGCATAACGTAATAATGCTTTTCCATCAGTAATGGCATTTCCAGCTGGTAATCCAGCATAACTAGCAGGAGTCCATCCCACCGCACCTACGCCTAAGAATATTATTGTTAGTAGTAATGCCTTCAAGTTTAGCTTTTCAACTGTTCCCAATGTTAGCTTTGGGTTTGGACTAAGCGTAGCAGAAGTACAGAGTCGAGATATTAGTACGATTATTTTGAGGAACATCGCACTATTCTGTAAATAGG
>CBZS010000461.1 GCA_000613065.1 Richelia intracellularis
CCCCCCCCCCATTCCAATGCTGGTCAAGAATACCCCAACAACCCTCTATGGGATTGTATTTACTATGGTAAGGAGCATAGTAAAGCAATTGAATTGGTATATTTAGGAGATCAACAAACTCAACCATCCTTTTTTTTTATTGAGTTCTTACTCCACTACTTTCCGGACCATTATCAACTTGAATTTGTATGAGTTAGTTATCCTGCTTTTGTTCTGGTGTCATTGTCTTCCACCATTGAATTAGAGTATCAACAATAAAATCCCTGGTTTTATAAGAGGAACTACCAAAGTTAATATACAATAATTGCCCACTATCTTCATCAATAATTCCACAGGGAGTATATTTTTCAGTGGATCCCATATCATGATCCTCAGCTTGATTGTCTCCTCTGGTTTTTCCACCACGAGAATAACCCCCGATATTAACTCTAGCTTTGCAATCCATGCTTAGTCCTTTGACTTTGAGGCTTGTTGATTGCGGCTGAAATTCTTTGATGTTGTTGAAGATATCATCCGTTTGTGGAATTTTTTTTGAGGTTTGGCTTTTACTAGTTTAGGAAGACCATAGCCCATTCGATTCAATACTTCTGCCATTGTACTGGCGCAAGACAATTGCTCCTGGCTAAATCCCTGTTCTTTGAGTTTTTCTAGTGGGGATGTTGCTGTTAACTGGGTATAGGCTAAGGAAGTTTTAAATGTTGGGTCTTGTTGAGAATTAGATTCTGCAATTTGTCCCAGGGATAATGCCACAACAGAAGAGGTTGTTTCTCTTGGCAAGCTTTGCTGTCCTAAAGGCTGATTGTAATCCCACACAGATTATCCCT
>CBZS010000462.1 GCA_000613065.1 Richelia intracellularis
ATTTTATCCGACTAATATAATTTTGTTAATCCAAAGATGGATTGTTGCAAGAGACAAAAAAGCATCAAAACAAGCTGAAATTCTTTCCCATATGACAACAAGACGACGATATTTTTTTTGAAACCATGGGAAACAACGTTCTTGTTGTCAGATGGGACGGAAATTTTTATGGGTCTGCCCTTGTTCTTCTTTGTTTTCCAAACCCGCTTGGGCCATTGCGGCCTAATACCACGTCTACGTAAACCAGCGCGCTTATCCTTAGAATCGTAGGCTTTGTCAGCAGCAAGCACTTTCAGGGGTTTACGGGGCCTACCGCGTTTGTTGGTCTTAACCTTTACACTGTCTAGAAGTGGTATCACCTGATCTGTTTCCCTACCATTGCAGGTGTGCTGGGATTGAATAAAGGCATTCCTCAGCCTTCAGTAAGAGTGTGTAATTAAAATATCCTTTCCTTTTCCAGCGTAAGCAACACCATCACCACCGCCGTTCCCAGGGGGGAAATGACCCGTCCACGGCGCCATAACTCCAGTTGATTAACCCTTTCTCTTGTCCAATTCCCAATATTCGTGCTTGTAAAGCCTCTAACCTCCCGTCGAACTGGCAACGTTTGAGCCATCGATGTGCAGAGCATCTTTAATGCCCATATTTCTCCTTTTGGAACGTCACTCCAACGATATCCTCTTATCAATATATACAGTAAGGTATTGAGTACAGAACGAAATTAACAATGTGCCATTCCTCGTTCGCGTTTCTCTGGCGGTTTCGGAAAAATATCCTCAAACAAAGACCACTCCAAATTAATCAGTCCTTCAAAACGTCCAGCAATCAGATAATATAACCCCTCTTACTCAACAGGCATATTATCACCTTCTGCTATTAGTGGGATATATTCATCGTTGTTCTGTACAGCATCATTAATTTGTGCCACAAATTACTTTAACTGAAAAATGACAAAATATAGATACCCGGTTTCGTGACTGAAACCGGGTATCTTAGGCAAATGAGACAAAAATAAGTGTCCCTGAATTTTCTCTGGCTTTATGTTATGCGATCGTATATGGGTAGGGTTAACTACCCCATATATCCTGATCTGTCAGCAAAAAAGTTTTTCCTAAACCTATTGCAATATGAGGGCATATTACCAGTAGGATTGCTACCCTTTTGAAAATAATGTGTTTACTACGAAACCACAATTTAAGGATTGGGAGGTGGATATCAAACTATATTTTGGTAGACAATCGAACTTTTCGGGTTGGAAATTATTCATATGCCAGGGAAGAAACTAAGATAAAAGCTGCTAATTTAGCAAGAAGCTTTCCTAGTCGTCATAAACGCGACATTCAGCAGCTTCAGGATTCTCATCACAGTACTGTTCCAAAGAATTTTTGGGTTTTGCCTGCTTTTGGTGAGAAGCTTCTGCTTGTAGTTCTTCCACCGCATCCCAAGCAGCAGCGCATTCAGCAGAATTGTTACCTGATGTGTCGCATACTGCACGGGCTTGTTCTAATTCTTCTTGGATTTTTTCTTGAATGTCAGACATGGTTTTGAGTGTTGGTATGTTGTTATGACTAGTATAGAAAAAGTTGGAGAAATAGTGTTTTTTCTAGTGTCACTCACTATTTTAACTAGGAAGTTGTAATCTTAGTACTTTATACCTATAGCCGTATAGCTAATAAGGTAATAGTAGTATGAGGACTTAGGCAAAAATTACCCTAACAATGGCTTCAAAAGCTTATGCTGCAAACATTTAATATCTATTTACATCCCACATTCCGCAGGTGCGAACGCAAAATGTTGTATTTTTGAAGTATGAGTTTTTCAGAATCATAAATCAAAGTACAACATGTCACTTAAGCATAGTGGCAGGGATTATTGATGAAATGAGTTTGGTTGATTTGTTCAACCAACTGCTTGGAACTCATCCCCAACAAATAATCCGCACAGGCCAAGTGGTCAAAGCAATGATTCTTACTTAATGGCTTAGGCTTTATCAGTGCACCACTATATTTATTTGAGAAGTTCTTTTAAGAGATTGCAACGGAACATTTATTGGGAGAGGGAATAAAACCAGAACATTTGAACGATGATCCCTTGGGCAGAGTCTTAGACAAACTATATGATGCAGGATTAACGGAAATTTTTATCCGAGTCCCACTATCAGCAGCAGATAGATTTGGAGTGAAAATGGACAGCTTCCACTTGGATTCAACTTCATTTCATGTACATGGGGATTATGGAACTGGAACTGGTACTGATGATGAAGCATCAGCACAATCAGGATTAATTACAATTACATATGGTTATTCTTGAGACCACCGACCAGATTTGAAACAATTTATGCTTGACTTGATGTGGAGTGGTGATGGAGATATTCCTTTATATTTAAGAGTTGCACATGGGAATGAAGTCGATTCTGCCATGTTTGGAACACTTATGGCTTCATCCGCAACAAATAAAGCATCAATTTGCCTTTATTTGTTGCGGATGAAGCCCTTTACACTGAAGACAATTTACAGATGATAGTCTCATTAAGATGAGTCTCTCAAGTTCCTGCAACCCTAACTGCCGCAAAATAACTATTAAAAAAGAACAGTCTTGATGCATTTGTACCAAGTAAAATTCCAGGATATCCTATTGCCCCCTGTTGTAATAATTATGGTGGTGTGCGACAACGGAGGCTAGTGATAGAAAGTGAAGCCCGTAAAGAATCTGACTAAAAACAACTGGAAAAACGTCTGACCAAAAAATATACCCAGCCAGAATTCCAACTACGAAAATTGTGTCAACAGGAATTTGCATGTGCCGAAGATGCATTCAACGCAGCCAAATTACTTGAGAGTCAGTTGCCATTTCATCAACTTGCATGCAAATATTGAAATTATTGAATATGGCCAACACCGGGGACATGCTATACCTGGCAAGGATTCTCAACCTACCTTAATTTCCCATATTCAAGCCGAGATTGTACCCAAAGAAACTCCAATAACCATTGCCACAGAACGTGGTTTTCGGTTTCTCAAAGACCCATTGTTTTTTACTTCCACTGTTTTTCGAAATTTAAGGAAAAGAGTGGCGGCTTTGGCAATGGTTATGGGTTTCTGTTTGCTAGTTTACAGCCTAAGTCACAGGACATTACGCCAATGTCTAAAACGAGGCTCCCAAACAATTCAAAATCAGTTAGGTAAACCAACTGCCACTCCTACTTTACCTTGGGTCTTTCAATGTTTCATGTCAATTCATTTATTAACATTGGCTTCTTTTAAACAGATTTCCAACCTCAGTGAACAGCGGTGCTCGATTCTACAGTTTTTTGGTGCTCCCTGTCCTAAATATTATCTTCTTTGCTAACTAAACTGCGGAATGTGGGTTACATATTTTATTGATGATCTATCTGAGCTTCAGCTATTTTTAGCCGCAAAAATATCAAAGTCCCGGTATTCCTGCCAAATTAATCTTATAAAATCGGAAAAAGACTCCCTCCAGACAACAAGAAGTTGCCTGGAGGGAGGTAAATTACCAAAATAAATAGGGTGCGACTCTTTTAGTAAGACGGGGAATGGAACTTAGACAGGTATTGGAAGAGGTGGAGGCGTATTAGAACAAGGAGCTTTGATAACTTGGTTCATCAAAGGAATACCACTAGAGTACAAAGCCAGGTGATTGCGTTTATGTTCTTGTTGTAGATGAAATTGGTAATACTCATCCCAATCGCCACTGATATATAAAGAACCCAGGGGTAAAACAGCCTCACCACCCCTCATGGTCCATTTAGCCCCAGTGATATCCATCCTGTCTTTAATCCGGTGCCGACAATCACCCTCAATCACCTCCGTGGCGATGGGGAATCCAGCTTTTAAGTAATCGTCATATTTGAGGTATTTGGCATTGTTAAGTAAATATCTAGCACAGGTATCCACGGGTTTACGTTCTTGGGGGGTGAATTTGGGTAAAGTGGCACTGCGGCGCATCCCTGGGGCAACTGAACTTGATTTACCTTCAAGGATAAGCTGTAAACGTTTGCTCTCCCAAGCTTCTGCCTGTGTTGAAGTCTGAGAATAAAAGACAAATGCAGCTTTCCACAAATACTCAATCACATGGATAATATCCCTGTCTTAGTCCATGAGAGAGAATATTGCTGTGCTGGTAGATTAAACTCCCCATCCAAAGGAAATAGCGTATTTATCTTTCTTCCTCCATAACCGATTCAATTGCCGATTACTGTGCCAAATAATGTGATCAATTTCCGCCACAAATTTTTCTTGTGTGTTCTGTTTACTGAGTCTGTGCCTGCACACTCTCCCTCTATTTCATCTTGAGTGCCTTGATCAAAATATCGTTGTTTGTAACAACCGTCTCAATAGTTCGTATTCATTCTCAAGTAACTTACTCTCTATCTAGGAGTGTTCTAACCCACAAATGCTGTCTGAGTCTAACCAACTAACTATCTGTTCAAATAGTTCTCGTCCTTCTGACCAAAACATACCTTGATTTGATCTAGCTGCTTGGATAGGGTGTGGAATTGTTCCTGTTTTTTCACTTTTTACAAGCCAATTCCATCAAGTACATTTTTGGCTGTCAATACTACTGTGGTTGATTTGTGATTTATTATTCTTATATCATACTCCGTACTCCCAAAAGAGTCGCAGGCAAAGAAATAAGCGTATGCTTGGCACATTGCAACTACCGCTTAGATGGGGAAAAGTAGCGATACCTAAACTGAGAAGATTATAGTGAGGAAAGGAGAGATTCTTACCCTAATGTGATTCCGGAGTTCCTGGTGTTGGGACTCAAGAGGTGAACGGATTTTCCTTAGAGCTTGAGCACAAGCAAAAATTACCCTCAAAATAAACAAGAGTATACATCTCATGACAGAGCAGATCCATTGGACAAATGCCCTATCAACCCGTCCCTCATTGGAAGCAGCAGTTGCAGATGTGGTGCAACAAGCTACATCTTCCTTAAAAGCACCTGCTGATTTGGGATTTGTTTTTATTTCCTCTGCTTTTATGAGTGAATATTCTCGATTGCTACCTTTATTGGCAGAAAAGTTAGCTGTACCTGCCTTAATTGGTTGCAGTGGTGGCGGTATTATTGGTATAGCAAAGGATGGTCATGCTCAAGAATTAGAATCAGAGCCTGCCCTAAGTTTAACTTTGGCACATTTACCAGGAGTTAATATTCACCCTTTCCATCTCGTTGAAGAGAATTTGCCAGATTTAGATAGCCCCCCGGATGCATGGGTAAATTTAGTTGGTTTACCACCATCGCCAATACCGCAATTTATTTTGTTATCTAGTTATGTTTCTTCTCGTACTACTGATTTACTACAAGGGTTAGATTTTGCCTATCCTGGCTCTGTGACTGTGGGAGGACAGGCTAGTGGTGGTATGGGTGGTAAAATTGCTTTATTTTTTAATGATCGCTTATATAGCGAAGGAAGCGTAGGGGTTGCTTTGAGTGGTGATATTACTATCAAAAGCATTGTGGCACAAGGATGTAGACCCATTGGTAATCCTTATCAAGTAACTAAAGCCGATCGCAATATTATTCTGGAGTTAAATGAGCAAGTACCCCTAATAGTTTTAAAAGATTTAATTGCCAGTCTCAGCAATGAGGAAAGACTACTGGCACAAAATTCCCTCTTTGTAGGGTTGGCTATGGATGAATTTAAGCGAGAACTACACCAAGGAGATTTTCTCATTCGCCAAATTATTGGTGTAGATCCGCGAGCAGGAGCGATCGCAATTGGTGATCGAGTACGTCCCGGACAAAGATTACAATTCCATCTCCGAGATGCAACCACTTCTGCCAATGATTTAGAACTTTTACTGCAACGACATCAAACCGAGTCAGAAGACCACACTTCTGCCATAGGTGCTTTGATGTTCTCCTGTTTGGGAAGAGGAGAAGGATTATACGGTCAACCTAATTTTGATGCGGATTTATTTCAACGCTATTTCCAGAATATCCCCTTGGGTGGTTTTTTTTGTGGTGGTGAAATTGGTCCAGTTAGTGGCAGCACTTTCCTCCACGGTTACACCTCTGTGTTTGCTATTTGTTACCCCGAGTCAAAATCATCCAATAAAATGGCAGCTTGAGTAAAAGAAGCTTATTACATTACCCTTCTATCGACTTTTGTGGCTTAGAAGAGAATTCAGGGGGTAAACTACATATCCGATTCTTTTGCCCCAAAGTATACTTTGGTGTAGCTTGTACCTCAGAATTCCTATCTTCTGTGGCACTATATACCATATGACTCACCTGAAGCATCAGGTCATATAAACGGGTTAAGTCACGAATCGTATTTTGCCTAACTTGAAGACTTTCATCTTGTAGAGACACAGCTAAAGCTCGATTCAAAGGTTTTAAAGTACGGGTAGGAATTTCTGCTAAGGCAGCTAAAATCAAACTACGCTGCTGGGTATCAGCATTGGCCATCAAATCAACTAAGGGTTGAATTGCCCGTGAATCACCTTGTTGCGCCAAATCCCAAATTACTTTACGTCTTTTATTCGCATCCTGACTGCGTAAATATTGAACTAATTCCTCAACAATATTAATTTTTGCTAGTTGAGCCGTACTCTCCACAGGCAATAGTTGTGTGGGGGGAGAAGGCAATGGTAACTCTTCAACATCTGAAATATTGAACTTCTCTGCTTCTAGTTTCTCTTTTGGAAAATTTTCTTCCTCTTTGGTGAGTATATAATTTGTGGCTGTGTTCCTAGCAGCAGGCAATAAAGACTGATTCTTGTGGAGCTCATTAGAATCATTGGGAGAAATCCGGTTCCCCTTCAGCAAACCTGAAAAAACATACAATAAACTGTCAGAAAATTCTAAAAACCCGATCGCAATTAGTAACCATCATAAAAAACTCTTATTGGATGAAGGAGTTGAATTTTGGGAGGTGAGATTTTGTGTGGTTTCCAACAAATTTGATTTTATTTGCAATTGTTTCCTGGTTTCATTACTCACACTTCCATCTACTGATAGACCTTGCTCTCGCTGAAGCAAGTATACAGCATTCCTAGTATAAACACCATAATTACCATCAATCACACCACTGTAATATCCCAGTGTTTGCAACTGTATTTGCAATGCTTTTACATCTTTGACCCCGGTTACCAATACGGAGAATATTCCTGGTTCGTTGAGACAATAAAATACTATGGCTTGCATTCTCTAACGCAGCTAGAACTGGTGTTGGCTTGAAGACCCAGCAACTTAAAGAGATTAGTATCAAAATGGAGTTATGGAAAACCCTCATATACCAACCAAGTTATCGCCCATTATTTCATCAGTATTAATAAATTCAGTCCAGTTGTGATTAGCTTAATGCTAACTTTTACACCCTAAATAAAACAAATAATTTTGCCTGTGATATACTGCGGGCACCTGGATTAATGAAGTCTTAGGTAATCTGAGGGGGTTAGAAGAACTACAAGAAAGTGAAGGTGGGCAAAAAATAGCTCAACCGGAACTATTTCTAGTTGAAATCTGGCTCAATAGAGCCAATTTAGACGCAATGACCCCACAGCTTTAGGATTTTGATTCTCCCAAAATCCATAACGTTTGAAGTTGTAGACTAAATTCTTCACTCCAATAGTCGCCTTGACTGACTCCTTACCAATGGAACCCATTAACTTCCCTCCCATTTCATTAACCCAGTGAGCAAAAACGTGTTCGACCTTAGCTCTGACTTGAGAACGCTCTCGATTATCTTCTTTGTGTTTTCCAGTCAATGCATGATTGCGGTTGGCTCGTTCACGAATGTGACTGAAGAATTGTAAAATGTGTAGAATCCATTCAATAGATTCACTAGGATAGGCACTATCTGCCCAAACCTCTTCCCCCTGGTTTTGCTAATCTAACAGTGCCCCTAACACTTGGGAATCATGCACTGAGACATCCGTGACTTGATAGCGACGAATAAAACCGTACTCCACATCGATACTGATGTAGTTTTTATAACCAAAGGAACTCTGACCATTCTTTTTTGTCCAGGGAACATCGGTATCCTTCTGGGACAAGCGATGAGGCTTTTGCTGCCAACTTTCGGAAATTTCTCCTTGGGCAAGTTTTTGCTTCTCTTCCTTAGTATTATGCTGCTTGGGAACTGGAATCACTGTGGCATCTACTATTTGACCCCCCTTAGCTTGGTAGCCTTGGTCTTTCAGGTAGCTATCAAATACCCCAAACAGTTCTTCAATAAGACTCTGTTGCTTCAACTGCTGCCGAAATAACCCAACTGTAGTTGCATCTGTTACTGGTTCTGCTAGTCCTAAGCCCAAAAATCTCATGAACGATAGTCGGTCATTGACGTGGTACTCCAGTTCTTCATCACTGATGTTGTACAGTTGTTGCAGCATAAGCATTTTGAACATGACTATTGCATCTATGGGCTTTCGCCCAGCATTATTTTTTCTGGACTTGTCATGCACTTGTTCTAAAATTGGACGAAATTATGACCACGGGAGCGTCTCGTCTAACTTCATCCACAGGGTCTTCTTGCTTTCTAACTTCTGGTATCGCTGTTCAAGTTCCCCTACTTTTTTTTCTTCCATGGCGATTCAACCCCGGCTTTTGTTCTCCCTATACTCTCATCTCGCGAGCTACTTGCTCAATTTTTCGAGGTGCCCTTGCTAAATTATTTGGGTGCGACTCTTTTGGTCGTACAAAGTATTATATAAGAATAATAAATGACAATTCAACCACAGTAGTATTGACAGCCAAAAATGTACTTGATGGAATTGGCTTGTAAAAAGTGAAAAAACAGGAAGAGTTCCACACCCTATCCAAGCATCTACGTCAAATCAAGGTATGTTTTGGTCACAAGCACGAGAACTATTTGAACAGATAGTTAGTTACTTAGACTCAGACAGCATTTGTGGGTTAGAACACTCCCAGATAGAGAGTAAGTTACTTGAGAAAGAATAGATACTAACTATTGAGACGGTTGTTACAAACAAAGATATTTTGATAAACGCAGTCAATATGAAATAGAGCGAAAGTGTGCAGGTTCAGACCCAGTAAAGAGAACACACAAGAAAAAATTGTCGCGGAAACTGACCACATTATTTGGCACAGTAATCGCCAATAGAATCGATTATGGAGGAAGAAAGATAAATACGCTATTTCCATTGGATGGGGAGTTTAATCTACCAGCACAACAATATTCTCATGGACTAAGATAGGGATATTATCCATGTGATTGAGTATTTGTGGAAAGGAAAGCTGTATTTGTCTTTTATTCTCAGACTTCAACACAGGCAGAACCTTGGGAGAGCAAACGTTTACAGCTTATCCTTGAAGGGAAATCAAGTTCAGTTGCCCCAGGTATGGGCCGGAGTGCGACTTTACCCAAACTCACCCCCCAAGAACGTAAACCCATGGATACCTGTGCTAGATATTTACTTAACAATGCCAAATACCTCAAACATGACGATTACTTAAAAGCTGGATTCCCCATCGCCACGGGGGTAATTGAGGGTGCTTGTCGCCACCTGATTAAAGGCAGGATGGATATCACTGGGGCTAGATGGACCATGAGGGGTGCTGAGGCTGTTTTACCCCTGGGTTCTTTATACATCAGTGGCGATTGGGATGAGTATTGGCAGTCTCATCTACAACAAGAACATAAACGCAATCACCTGGCTTTTTACTCTAGTGGTATTCCTTTAATCAAGCAAGTTCTCAAAGTTTGTTCTTCTACTACCCCTCCACCTCTTCCAATAGCTGTCTAAGTTGCACTCCCCATCTTACTAAAAGATTCGCACCCAAATTATTTTACATACTTTTGCTCGGGCTTATGTATATTTCAGGATAAAACTTCTGATTCAGAATCTCTAGCCCGAACATTAACTGCTTGTAAATCCTTTTCCGCAGTAGATATTGAATTCGCTTCCAATCCTATTTTGGTTTGACTTTTACGTCCTAATTGCTCTCGCTGATTAATCAAGTAAATACTGATTAAAGTTAATCCTACACCTCCCGACTGTAATAAGCTTAGAACCTCATCCAGTAACAGATGACCGAATATTAAAGCAAATACAGGGGTAAGAAAAGTTAAAGAGCTAAGACTGGTAAGGTTACCCTGGGAAGCAAAATAGAAAAATAATCCATAAGCGATCGCGCTACCAAAAATTGTTGCATAACCTAAGGCAACCCAATCAGTAAAAACAAGATTAACAAAAGAATTACTCTCTGTCGCTGCTGACATACCCCATAATGGCAAACCACCAATAATCATATGCCATCCAGTTGAAGTGATAGGATCGGCATAGCGGGAAACAAAACGGATCAAGATAGTCCCCACCGCCATACTGACTGCAGCTAGCAGCATTAACCACTCACCTGTTTCCATAAAGGATAAAGGCATATCATAGGATGATGAATGAGAAATAAAGGGGACTAGACTAGAAATTGTATGGAAAATCCATTCATCTGGTAAACCGATCAAACTAATACCAGTTACACCTAACATTAAACCTAGCCATCCCCATAAACCAATTCTTTCTTTAAATAGCCAGCAAGACATCAAAGCTACCGTTAAAGGCTGAGAGTCAATCATGACGGAACCCAAACCAGCACCAGTTTTAACTAATCCTTCTCCCAGAAACCCCTGAAATAAAGTTCCATCTACAAATGCAAATAGGGTAATCCACAACCAAGCTCTCCATCCTTGAGGTTGGGACCTACCCATAAATGCTGCGACTATTAATATTAAGACTCCCGCAGGGATCAGACGTAACCCCGCCATAAAGAATGGTGTTGTATGGGGTGTTACCCCCTTCATGGCTACCATTGCCGTACCCCATAGGAAAAAGGGCGCAATTAAAAATAGAGGTGCTAATGGAAATCGGAATGCACGAAGCGGAAGTTGCATGAGCTACTGGGTAATCTTCGGATTACAAATGCAAAAGTATGATTACCTAATCTTACTGCATTATGTAGTTCTACTCAGGTAAATGTACCTGAGTATTATCGCTTCCATTGACATCAGTTATAGTTATTGAGTGTTAACTAATCTGCAATTTTGAACATGGTAGCTTTTCAGCGAGAATTGCTTCATTTTGTTTTCCTACATGAATTTCCAAATAAGCCTCTGGCAAAGCTTCAAATAGTAACTGTTCCCCGGGAAATACCACTCGTTCAAAGTACCAGCCAGGTACATTAGAAATTCTTGCAATGATAATTTGGTTAGTCTGATTGGAGTACATACAAAAAATTCTTTGACTATACTCCAAGGGTAGTGAATCAAGAGTTTGAGTCATTGTCGGTTTGCTCGGTTGTTGTTAGTTGATAATAATGAAGGGCGTTGCTGAATCAGGGGATGATTTGACTAAATTTTCAACGATTTCTCAATGGTTTCAAACGCTAATTCATCCCGCACTTATCAAATCCCGAATGAAGTAGTTCATTAATCGTCAGTAAAAAATGCTTGAATTGTAACGATATGAATGAAGACTGGAGACTTTATTTATTGTTTCATTCTATGCATATATATACGAAGTAGTCTTTACCCAATTCATGGTTCTGAATGACTACAGGTTTGAAGGGAAAAATTCACCCAAAATTAGGTAATTGTGAGGGCATAGTAGCAATAAATCCAACTAGAATAGATTCACATAATTATTTGAAAATTTAATTCATTTTCAAAATGTAAATTACATAAAGACTACAAATGCTAGCTAATTGATAGATCATCATCTTAGTAAGAATGGCCAGCATAGGATTCTAAATATTCACACTGTACTTATTGTCAATATATAAGGTATTACTATAGATGTACCGTCATTTATGTGACTATTTAAATTCTCTAGTTTGTAGTTACCTTGCAATTTAAATTATGATGAGATGTTAAAAATATACGGATAAAGCATGACTTATGATGTTGTCACACACATTACAATTATTTACGTGGGAATTATGTTAATAATATGATTTAGTAAATATCAAAAAATATTGTTTAACAAGTATATAAAAAAATATTTATCAAGGTCTCTGAAGAGATTCTAAAGTAATAATCTATTCAAAACTCTATTTAGGGATGTTATGTAATATTTGATTTACTACTTTTGATTTTATTAAAGATACTCTTTTTTCTGAAGTATAATTGGAATTTTATCTGAGCTAAATTTAAATTAATAAAAAAATGTTATTAGCATAATTAAAATTAAATATCATATAAAAATATAATTAGCGTTGGATAAGTGCGGGATTATGAATATCATCAGTATAATAAAAGAGGTACCAATACGTAAAAAGTAAAAAAACCTATACCCAGCAGGGCCATATACCATGGTATTTGTTTCATAACCAATGGAAGTCATGAAACTTTAAGAAGCGGCTAATGTTACGGACAAGATAAAAACG
>CBZS010000463.1 GCA_000613065.1 Richelia intracellularis
CTTTTATGCCCATATTTTTCCTTTTGGAACGTCACACCAACGACAGCCTGTTATCAATATATACAGAAAAGTCTTGAGTACATAACAAAATGAAGAATGTGGCATTCCTCGTTCGCGTTTCTCTGGTGGTTTCGGAAAAATATCCTCAAACAAAGACCACTCTAAATTACTCAGTCCTTTTAAACGTCCAGCCATCAGATGATATAACCCCTCTTACTCAACAGGCATATTATCATCTTCTGCTATTAGTGGGATAAATTAGGGGCAATTAGTCATAGAAGCTAGAGGTCATCACAATTATGAGGAATACAACTAGAATCCAATCAAAATTTATACTGCTTAAGAAAATTATCGGAATAAATTCCTAAACCTGTTAATCTTGCCTATACTTAAATAGAATCAAAAATAGAATCAAACATACACTTCCTTTATACCTTACAACTGATTTCCTAAAACAGCCAATGACCACTTCAACCCGTCGATATCACATCACCACCTTCGGTTGCCAGATGAATAAAGCCGATTCTGAACGTATGGCTGGCATTTTGGAAGATATGGGCTTTGAATGGTCGGAAGATCCCAATCAAGCAAGCTTAATCCTTTATAACACATGCACCATCAGAGATAATGCCGAGCAAAAAGTATATTCTTATCTCGGTAGACAAGCGAAGCGCAAGCATAATCAACCAGATTTAACTTTGGTAGTGGCTGGTTGTGTTGCTCAACAGGAGGGAGAGTATTTACTCAGGCGTGTACCAGAATTAGATTTGGTAATGGGACCACAACACGCAAATAGGTTGCAAGATTTACTACAGCAGGTATTTGATGGTAATCAGGTAGTAGCCACAGAACCTGTGCATATAATGGAAGATATCACCAAGCCACGACGGGATAGCAAAGTTACTGCTTGGGTGAATGTAATTTACGGCTGTAACGAACGCTGTACCTATTGCGTGGTTCCTGGGGTGCGTGGTGTGGAACAGTCTCGCACCCCGGAGGCTATTAAGGAAGAGATAGAGGTAATAGCCAGACAGGGTTACAAGGAAATTACCCTCCTCGGACAAAATATTGATGCCTATGGACGAGATTTACCAGGAAGCACCCCTGAAGGCAGACACAAGCATACTTTAACTGATTTGCTCTATTACATTCATGATGTTCCAGGGATTGAACGCATTCGTTTCGCTACGAGTCATCCCCGTTATTTTACGGAGAGATTGATTCGGGCTTGTGCGGAATTACCTAAAGTTTGCGAACACTTCCACGTTCCCTTTCAGTCTGGGGATAACAAAGTACTGAAGCGTATGTCTAGGGGCTATACCCATGAAAAATATCGACGGATTATCCATACTATCCGTGATTACATGCCAGATGCGGCGATTAGTGCGGATGCAATTGTCGGTTTTCCAGGAGAGACAGAGGAGCAGTTTGAAAATACCCTAAAATTGGTAGCAGATATTGGTTTTGATCTGTTGAATACTGCTGCATATTCACCTCGTCCCGGTACACCTGCATCAGTGTGGGATGAACAATTAAGTGAAGAAGTAAAAAGCGAACGCTTACAAAGATTGAACCATTTAGTTGCGATCAAAGCTGCCGAACGTTCCCAGAGATACATGGGTAGGATAGAGGAAGTTTTAGTAGAAGACCAAAATTCTAAGGATAAAACCCAAGTAATGGGACGCACTCGGGGAAATCGTCTCACTTTCTTTACGGGAGATATTAATCAGTTGAAAGGTGAGTTGCTAAAGGTAAAAATTACAGAGGTACGTGCTTTTAGTTTAACTAGTGAGGCGGTGGGGGTAAGCCAAATAATGACTGTTTAGATTTTTCTGTTAGGAAGTTACGTTGCCGATCTTGTCAGTCCGTAAACGGAAGAGATGACAACGCAACACGTAATACTCAGGCGGTAGTGGGATCAATCCTTGGGGTAAGTGATGTCAGTCGGGCTGTACCTGTTATTGGTGTTTTGCCCCAGAATACCACGGTGTTAACGAAGTGGAGCCCTGGGAGTATGTCAAGAAAAGGCTTACAAAATTTGCGGTAGCCTAGAAATCAACAACAAGGCTTTAAAGCTAACCCAGACAAGGATGACAGTGCCTAAGAATAACAACTAATTTTTTACATCCACAGGCTACGGCAACTACCAACCAAAAAGCATCACTATATATTATCTGATCACACCCAGGCGGTCGAATACAAAAGCATACTCAAAAGCTAACTCTTTCAAACTTTCATACCTACCGGACGCACCACTATGTCCGCCATACATATTAGTTTTCAGCAGCAAAATATTATTATCGGTTTTCATATCCCTTAACTTCGCTGTCCATTTTGCTGGCTCCCAGTATTTCACACGGGAATCATTTAATCCAGCAGTAATCAGTATGTGTGGGTAGTCTTGTGCTTCTACATTGTCATACGGAGAGTATGATTTGATGTAGTCATAGTAGGCTTTATCGTTAGGGTTCCCCCATTCTTCCCACTCCATTCCCGACAAGGGCAAGGTAGTATCGAGGATAGTTGTTAACACATCAACAAAAGGTACGCGAGCAACTACGACTTTAAACAAATCGGGACGCATATTCATTGCTGCTCCCATGAGTAAACCCCCAGCACTACCACCAGAAACCGCCAACCATTCGCTAGCTGTCCACCCTTGATTAATCAAGTATTCGGAGCAGGCGATCAAATCGGTGAAGGTGTTCTTTTTGTGTAGAAACTTACCATACTCGTACCATTCTCGTCCCATTTCCTCACCACCACGTACATGGGCGATGGCAAATACTATTCCCCTGTCTAATAAGGAGAGAACATCAGGAGCAAATGTTACAGGATAGGAGTAACCATAGGAGCCATATGACAACATAAATAGGGGATTGTTACCATCCTTTTTGATACCTTTGCGATAAACAATAGAAATTGGCACCTTGGTTCCGTCAGTAGTAGGAGCCATAAGCAACTCGCTTTGGTATTGTGTGCGATCGTATCCACCCAATACTTCCGTTTCTTTTTTTAACACCCGTTCATTGGTATCCATATCATAGTCAAACACAGAAGGGGGAGTAATTAAGGAAGTGTAACAAAACCGAAGAATATTGGTATTAAATTCTGGGTTACTTCCCTCATCAAAGTCATAGGTTGGTTCAGGGAAGGTAATCTCACTTTCGGCTCCCGTAGATAAATTTTGTAGCCTCGCTGTAGGTAATCCTCCTTTACGTTCGTAGATTACTAAGTGATTAGCAAAGACACTTATCCCTGATAATCTTATATCATGACGATGGGGAACTACTGTTTGCCAATTTTCTTTCCCAATAGCAGCTACTGAGGTTTTCATCAGCTTAAAATTAGTAGCTTCTTCGTTGGTAACGATATAAAAAGAATCACTATGATGTTCCACATCATACAAAACCCCAGTATTTCTATGGGTAACAACCTCAAATTCGTGGAAGGGGTTATCAGCCTTTAAATAGTGAACTTCTGAGGTAATACTACCGGCAACCGTTAGGAATATATATGCTTGGCTACGACTCTTATTTACATATAAATGATAGGCATCATCTGCTTCGTGATAAATCAGTTCATCTGCATCAACATCAGCACCTAATGTATGCCTAAACAATTTAAAAGGACGGTTAGCCTCATCAATCTGGGTGTAAAAAACAGTTTTATTATCATTAGCCCAAATTAACGAGAAATAAGTATCATCAATGGTATCTGGATATAACTTTTTGGACTTTAAATCTAAAAAAAATAAAGTATAACGTTCTGCTCCAGTATTATCGATAGAATACGCCATAATTTGATGATTGGGGCTGATTGCTAACACACCTAAATCACAAAAGTCATGACCCTTTGCTAATTGATTTTGGTCTAATAAAATTTCTTCATCAGCATCCAGAGTACTGTACTTACGGCAATATATTGGATAAGCTTTCCCTTCTTCGGTGCGGGAGTAATAGTAGTAGTCATCCTTACGATATGGTACGGACAGATCGGTTTCTTTAATTCGACCCAGAATTTCTTGATATAGCTGGGCTTGTAGACCTAGAGTCGGCTCCATGACAGCATCAGTGTAAGCATTTTCTGCCTCCAGATACCTAATTACTTCCGGATTTTCCTGCTCGCGCATCCAAAAGTATTTGTCTATGCGCCTATCGCCGTGCAACTCTAGAATATGGGGCTGTTTTTTCGCCACAGGAGGAACAACATTTGTTTGCAGATGACTATCCGTGTTCATATTCTTAACCTTGATCCGACCTTCCTTCTGAAGATGAATGTGAAATTTTAGGGATACCCTGAGTATGAATTTTACAATTACATAGGGCTATGGCTGGAAGAATTCCTAAAATTACAGCAGTCAATCCTTGTCCACTTAAATACAATATCTGAGTCCGGTTGACTTCTGGAATAAACTCTTGCAAAAGTGAAACGAACCATATGAAAAGACTAATGCTAAAAAACGCCCCTGAAGGTAAAAAAATCCACCCCCAAGCCCTAATAACCTTGGGTCTGATCACTAGCCATTGCAAGACTCCCAACCAAACCGCAGCCAGGTTATAAGCAATAGTGGACAAAATTCCTAATCGCACCATCTCATTTGGTGATAAGGACTGTGCCAGAGCCGAGTTGAGAATATAATTTTTCCATCCTTCGCCAACGTTGAGAAACATGAACCAACCAAAACTAGTAGCTAGTGTCCACCACCAGAAAGATAAGTAACGAAATATCACTAATGCCTGACAAATAGCGAAAATGAAACCAAACAAACCAACACTGATATTCGTTGCAATGGTAGACCAAGTTTGTGGTTGGGAAAAAAAAAATGGTGGGTAAGATATTAATGAAATTACTTTCAAAGAAAATACTGGCAATTCCCCCTAGAACCCAACCAATAATCGTAGCTAGGGTAAATTGCACAAAAAACCATCGACGTTTTGAACGCGGAATTAAAAGTAAACGTCTTTTCCCTGTATTAGTCGCATTAGGCACCCCGCCACCATTACTGGGATGCTTCGAATAATCAGTTTCCATAGAGTCAAATAATTTTGGATTTTGAATTTCTGATGGGAAGGATCGAAGAGTCAAGGGTAAATAAATATTAATATTTATTTACCCTTGACTCTTTTCCTCTGCGCCTCTCCTCTGCTCCCCAGGATGATAAGCTAAAAAGTGGCATAAATATAGTGACTAAGATAGGATGTGGTGTCAAATGAGTGTCTCCTCAAGCGATCCTCTTTTGCTCAGAGCAGCTCGTGGTGAAGTCTTAGATCGTCCTCCGGTGTGGATGATGCGTCAAGCAGGACGGTATATGAAGGCTTATCGAGACTTGCGAGAAAAGTATCCTTCCTTTCGCGAACGCTCGGAAATACCTGAAGTAGCGATTGAAATTTCCTTGCAGCCCTGGAAGGCTTTCCAACCTGATGGTGTAATTTTATTCTCTGATATTGTCACACCACTGCCCGGATTAGGTATTGAGATGGACATTGCGGAAGGTAAAGGGCCAGTTATTAACTCCCCCATCCGTACTCAAGAGCAAGTTGATAATTTGCATCCCCTAGAGCCGGAAGAGTCTTTGCCCTTTATTAAAACTATTTTGCAGTCCTTGAGTAAAGAAATTGGCAAGAAGTCCACTTTACTTGGTTTTGTGGGCGCACCTTGGACTTTAGCTGCCTATACTGTGGAAGGTAAGGGTTCCAAAACTTACTCTATAATCAAGAATATGGCGTTCTCCGAACCGACAATGTTACACCAATTTTTGGGTAAACTTGCAGACGCGATCGCTACCTATGCTTGTTATCAAATTGAGTGCGGAGCCCAAATAGTACAATTGTTCGATTCTTGGGCAGGACAATTAAGTCCCCAAGATTACGAAACCTTTGCTTTACCTTATCAACAGCGAGTTTTCCAACAAATAAGGCAAAAGCATCCCGAAACACCATTAATTTTATTGGTTAGTGGCAGTGCTGGCTTATTGGAAAGAATGTCAAAGGCTGGTGCAGATATTATCACTGTTGATTGGACAGTAGATATGGCTGATGCACGGGCAAGGTTGGGTAAAGACATGAAAGTTCAAGGTAATCTTGATCCCGGCGTACTATTTGGTTCTAAGGAATTTATCCGCAATCGGATCTACGAGACAGTACGTAAAGCGGGTCATGGCGGTCATATTCTTAACCTCGGTCACGGTGTTCTTCCTACTACACCAGAGGAAAATGTGGCCTTCTTCTTTGAAACAGCCAAGCAACTGAGTGTGGCTCCTGTTGCCTGAAACAATTAATGTTAGTTATTGGTCGTTGGTTCTTAGTTCTTGGTTATTGATTACTAGTTGGGCTCCTCGATTAATCAAGTCTTAGGTAATCTGAGGCGGTTCGAAGAACTACAAGAAAGTGAAGTTGGGCAAAAAACAGCTCAACCGGAACGATTTCTAGTTGAAATCTGGCTCAATAGAGCCAATTTAGACGCAATTATCCCACAGCTTTAGGATTTTTATTCTCCCAAAATCCATAAGTTTGAAGTTGTAGACTAAATTCTTCACTCCAATAGTCGCCTTGACTGACTGCTTACTAATGGAACCCATTAAGTTGCCTCCCATTTCATTAACCCAGTGACCAAAAACGTGTTCGACCTTTGCTCTGACTTGAGAACGCTCTCGATTATCTTCTTTGTGTTTTGCAGTCAATGGATGATTGCGGTAGGATCGTTCATGAATGTGACTGAGAAATTGTAAAATCTGTAGAATCCATTCAATAGATTCACTACGATAAGCACTATGTGCCCAAACCTCTTCCCCCTGGTTTTACTCATCCAACAGTGCCCCTAACACTTGGGAATCATCCACTGAGTGAGGTATCAGTGACTTGATAGCGACGAATTGAACCGTACTCCACATCGATACTGATGTGGTTTTTATAACCAAAGGAACTCTGACCATTCTTTTTTGTCCAGGGACCATCGGTATCCTTATGGCACAAGGGATGAGGCTTTTGCTGCCAATTCTCGGGAATTGATCCTAGGGCAAGTTTTTGCTTCTCTTCCTTAGTATTATGCTGGTTGGGAACTGGAATCAGTGTGGTATCTACTATTTGACCCACCTTCGCTTGGTAACCTTGGTCTCTTAGGTCCCTATCAAATTAATTGCTCAAACAGTTCTTCAATAAGACCCTGCTGCTTCAACTGCTGCCGAAATAACCAAACTGTAGTTGCATCTGGTACTGGTTCTGCTAGCCCCAAGCCCAAAAATCTCACGAACGATAGTCGGTCATTGACCTGGTACTCCAGTTCTTCATCACTGATGTTATGTTTTACAGTTGTTGCAGCACAAGCATTTTGAACATGACTATTGCATCTATGGGCTTTCGCCCAGCATTATTTTTTGTGGGCTTGTCATGCACTTGTTCTAAAATAGGATGAAATTCTGACCACGGCATCGTCTCGTCTAACTTCATCAACAGGGTCTGCTTGCTTTCTAACTTCTGGGATCGCTGTTCAAGTTCCCCGACTTTTTTTTCTTCCATGGCGATTCAACCCCAGCTTCTGCTCTCCCTATACTCTCATCTCGCGAACTACTTGCTCAATTTTTCGAGGAGCCCAGTTGTCAATCAAGTGCTCATGCCATTTTGAATGGTGAAATACCTACCATATAGGTTTTCTAAACTTCTAGATCTTGTAATCATTTTTCAAATTGGTATCATTTCTTTTTAATCTCTCGGTACTACCCTAATAACTAATTGCTAATCACTAATAAGTAACCTAAACCTCGTCTATATGGAAACCTTGAATTTGCCAGAGAATATAATTTCCTGTCTAATTAATACAAGTACTCTAAAACAAGACTAAACGGCGTTGCTGAATCGGGGGATGATTTCACTAAATTTTCAACGATTTCTCAATGGTTTCAAACGCTAATTCATCCCGCACTTATGCAATGCCGACTAAACAACTGCTCTGCTTGGGGCTGATAACCTAAATAAACAATCTAACCTGTATATTCAATTCCAGGGGTGCAGGGGAGATAAAATAGCCAACTAAAAACTAACAACTGTCAACTCCTAACTCTCAATTTAAAATCTAAAATTTCATGGTTAAAAAACGGATTTTAATTACTGGTGCAAGTGGATGTATCGGTCACTACATAAGTGAAGTGTTAATTCAAGATACAAACCATGAGCTATTTTTGCTGGTAAGAAATTCCAAAAAGTTACGAGTAAATACCCAAAGCCGAACCGGTATTAATGTTTTGCAAGTTGATATGGCAGATATTACTCAACTTGCAGAGTTATTAAAAACCATAGATATAGCTATATTAACGGCAACTGCTTGGGGTGGGGATAATACTTATAATATTAACGTCAACAAGACCCTAGAGTTAATCAACTTACTCGACGCAGACAAGTCCGAGCGGGTAATCTACTTTTCCACTGCAAGTGTATTAGGACGCGACAACCAACCCCTTCCTGAAGCCGGTGAACTAGGAACAGATTATATTAGTTCCAAATATGATTGCTTGCAGAAGATAAAGAAAATAGCGTTAGCAAATAAAATTACCACTGTTTACCCTACTTTAGTTCTGGGTGGTGATGAGAACAAACCCTGCTCTCAGGTGACAATGGGTATCCCAGAAGTTGTTAAATACATCAACATCATTCGTTTTTTGCAAGCCGATGGTAGTTTTCACTTCATCCATGGCAAAGATATCGCTACGGTGGTAGCATACCTAATTGCAAATCCAGATGAAAAGAAAGGGACCCAGAAATTCGTACTAGGACAAAATCCCCTGACTGCAAACCAAGCTATTGAATCAGTATGTGCCTATTTAGGTAAGAAAATTTATTTTCGTATTCCCTTATCCTTGTCATTGGCAAATATTATTATTGTTTTATTTCGTATCCAAATGGCAGCTTGGGATCGCTTTTGTATGAACTATCGTCATTTTACTTATAATCGCTTCATTAATCCTAGTAGTTTGGATTTACCTAACTATTGTGCCACCATGGAAGATGTGTTGAAAATAAGTGGCATACGGGGTAAATCGTAACAAATACCAAGCCAAAAAGAACTGAAGAGTCCTTAGTCTATTTCAGTTTCGGTACAGGACACAAAAGATGTAAAGAAGCCAGGGAAAGGGTTTCATCTTAAATTGGTATAAAAATAAAAACGAAACCCTATGTCCGATTTTAATAGATTACGCCTAATTCTAGGAAAGCACTTTCAGTGGCATGGTGCAGGATTAACACTTTCGGCACAATTTTTAATAGCAGTGATAAGAGTACGCAGTGTTAATTTATCTCAACTGTCAACAGCCTTCGTGGGTAATACACTTGTGGCATCAAATTACAAGCGGTGACAAAGGTTTTTTCGGGAGTTTCGTATTGATTATGTCGAATTTGCACGTAGCATTACTACTTGGATATTAGCAGGTGATAACAGGGCTAAACAGCTTCTTTAATAAGGGATAGAGCATGAAATCCACCCTAAGAATGGAGTCGTTTATGGGGTTTGAGTGAGGCTAATTAAGCCTAGACCTAAATCAGCCCATAATTCCATAGCATATATTTATCTTTGCCCGTAAAGGGCGAAGCTAAGATGACTCTGGCGTGGGTATTTCTCTTTGTGCTGTTTAATCTGAACTTACCCTTTGACTAAAAACAAAATCTATGAAGAGTGGGACTGACAGAGATTTAAAGTCCAAGCTTACTGGGTAAAAATCATGCTAATTCAGAGTAAATCTATTGCTCTTTGTTGTATAGCTGTAGGCTGAGTAATCTTCTCAAAAACGAAGGATTTACTACCAATTGTTATAGAAATTGTATTTTTAACAATTGTAGCTCAATCATCCAGTAAAGTTTGGAAGCTATGAACGGGCAAATTATCTGAGGTACGCTTTTTGTTCGCTTGATTTTTAGCTTTTTCGCTCTTTTTGGCAGGAGATACAACAGACTCTTTTCTCCCCGCTGTTGCTTCCCAATCATCTTCATCAAAAAGTATTGGAGCTAAAAGTTATCCCATATGCCATTCTACATAATAATAAGACAAGATACATAGATATGGGCTTTTACACGTTCGGCTGTATAGTGCTAAATTTGACGAACTTTTAAATCAACAGTTTTATAACTACGGAAAGCTTGTTCTACTTGTGAGAGATTTTTATCGGCTTTTACCGTATCCGTAGCAGATAAAGTTTCTTCATCCAAAGATGTACTAATTATAATATATAAACCATCCAATACTGTTTCTGCATCAATTTTTGACTGATTTCTCTGAGATGAAAAACTGTTCTCTTCTATATCAATAAATTTACCTACTCTTATACCAATATTATCCTCGCCTTTTAGTGGACGAGCTTTTCTCGAAGTTGCTGCAACAATTTTATCTAATTCCTTTTCTGTTGCTTGTAATAATTCCAGGGTAAGCGCATCTCAAATTCTATTGACAAGCGGGTTGAGAGGTCTCATCATCATGTTGGGATAAACAAGGAGTAAGAACAGTCAGGATATAATTATTATCCATAGCGGCTCTATTCTATTTTTGGTGATTACTACGTTTCAAAGATTGTTCTAGGTTTAAAGCATTAAGAGCTATTCGCCGCAGAAGTGCTAAGTTTTGTGGAGCATCACCAGTACGGACACGACAAGCATCTTTAGTAAAAGTGACATCTAAACCCACATTCCGCAGGTTAGTTAGCAAAGAAGATAATATTTACGACAGGGAGCACCAAAAAACTGTAGAATCCAGCACCGCTGTTCACTGAGGTTGGAAATCTGTTTCAAAGAAGCGAAGGTTAATAAATGAATTGACATGAAACATTGAAACACCCAACGAAAAGTAGGAGTGGCAGTTGGTTTACCTAACTGATTTTGAAAGGAGAAATATGGGGAGCAAAGAGCTCTGCACATCGATGGCTCAAACGTTGGCAGTTGGACGGGAGGTTACAGGCTTTACAACCACGAATATTAGGGATTGGACAAGA
>CBZS010000464.1 GCA_000613065.1 Richelia intracellularis
TGCTTCTAGGCTGTCTACACGTCCTCTGAGGGTGGCTAGTTCCGCCGAAAATTCCTCATGAAGCTTTAAATTTTTGGAAGACAATCGGCATTTATTGTACCCTTCAAAAGGAATAATTTAGTCATTAGTTGTTAGTTATTTAGTTTGTCACTAGAACAATAAACGATAAAATGTGAGTAATATCAGTACTCAATGCCGAATTACAGAATTTATTAAGAGTTAATGGTCTATGTTTGGTGATTGATAGTTGAAAGCCAAAATCTATTCCCTTTATCTCTCCCTGATTTATAATGCCTGAGCTTGCTGAATTTACTAGTCCATTGCATTAATTTCGATATTTCACTGTAGAGGCATCTTGACCGTCTTCTGGAAATAAGGAGTATCCTGTCCTCATTCCTTAGAAATACAGAACAAGATGCTCTCACTCTTTGAGCCCATGAAATTGAATGTGTTCGAATACCGGTTTACTGGTGTTCCACGACATAAATTATACAGAGGAGCATCTCTGAAGAATTTACATCCGAAAAAAACTGGTATCCGGCATAGCCGAATTTTGGTGAATGCCGAGGCTTATAAGTT
>CBZS010000465.1 GCA_000613065.1 Richelia intracellularis
CACACTATCTATCTGGATGGATGGAGGATATCGGGGGAAGATTTTGCCCACTGGATAATCGATGTTTTTCGTTGGATTGTGGAAGTGGTTCTCAGACCCTTAGAAAAGAAGGGTTTTACCCTTTTACCAAAACCTTGGGTTGTACAACGAACTTTCGGGTGGCTCAATTGGTGTAGAAGATTAAGTAAGGACTATGAAAGGCTACCTGAAACTTCTGAGACTTTAATTTATATTGCAATGATACGTATCATGGTCAGGCGACTTGGATGATTTGTAACTCACTTCGACTTTTAAAACATCCTCTTAGAATTCAAGGGTAGCACCATAGCTATTGGTCACGATATCCCCAATTTATCTCAGGTAATTTACGGTTATGGGAGAGTCCATCTTTTCCAACGAGAAAATTACCAGTGGCGACAGAAAATAGTTTTCTATCCGGGCGAACCTTCTAATTTTTTCGGTCATGCTGTTAGTTAGACTTTGGACAAAAAAAGTGTTCGCGTAAATCA
>CBZS010000466.1 GCA_000613065.1 Richelia intracellularis
GGTTCATAAAGCCACCATTGCTGGGTTGGAAGCAGAACAAGGCACAGAAATAAGGGTTCATAAAGCCACCATTGCCTGACTACAAGCCCAGTTATATAATGATCGCCAAGAATATCGGTGATTGAATTGTGATTGGATTTATACAACAGCTACAACGACGTACACCCATCGCATGGCTACAACTAACTCGCCACAAAGGACGATTTTTGGTGGCAATTTCTGGTGTTGCTTTTGCCGATCTATTAATGTTTATGCAGTTGGGGTTTCAGGGGGCTTTATTTAACAGTGCAACTCGCTTACAGAATGTCCTAGAAGCTGATGCTGTTATTTTTAGTACCCAAGGCCGCAACTTAATTGATATGGGCACCTCGATTAAGAACGTATCCCACTAATAGCTATCAGATGATAATATGCCTGTTGAGTAAGAGGCATATTATCATCTGATAGCTGGACGTTTTGAAGGACTGAGTCATTTGGAGTGGTCTTTGTTTGAGGATATTTTTCCGAAACCACCAGAGAAACGCGAACGAGGAATGCCACATTCTTCATTTTGTTATGTACTCAAGACTTTTCTGTATATATTGATAACAGGCTGTCGTTGGTGTGACGTTCCAAAAGGAAAAATATGGGCATAAAAA
>CBZS010000467.1 GCA_000613065.1 Richelia intracellularis
AGTATCTTATCTGCTTGAAAAAGCTTTAATGATGCCCAACGCTATGCAATTCCTGACAATGTAAAGCTGAATAACTACAAATCCGTTGCAATTTGGTGTGAGCGATTGAATGTTACCTTTGGTTACGCCAAGCTAAACAAAGCATGAATCTATCCCACTAATAAAGATCTTTGAATCCATATATGGATAGTGGCAAGGTTGATAAAAGAATTAAAATATACAGACTGACGTTCTCATGGAACAAGTAAGCGGCGATATTTTAGCTGACACCAAGCAAAACAACGTTCCTGCTGAAATATTGGAGCAGAAATTTTAATTGGTCTACCTCTATTTTTCTTTGTTTTCCAAACTTGCTTTGGAATTTGGGGGCGAATACCCCTTTTTCGTAAAACTGCACGCTTATCTTTTGAATCGTAACTTTTATCAGTCGCTAATACTTTCAAGCTTTTTCTTCGTCTACCAGCTTTGAGAGTTTTCAATTTCACCTTATCGAGCAAGGGGAATATTTTTTCTCTTTCACTTCCGTTCGCCGCTGTTGTGCAATTAGCTAATGGCATTCCATAAGTGCGGGATGATTTCACTAAATTCTCAACGATTTGTCAATGGTTTCAAATGCTAATTCATCCCGCACTTATCCAACGCCAAATATCTGTTACATCCTTGCGATTAGATAATTTACGCTTACAAGCCCCAGACAGTTTAGGTAAGTTAGATCCCACAAACCAAGTAGCAATTACTGCTCTTAAAGAGATGATTGGCAGTAGTCAAAAAGATTCAATTCGCCGAAAAGTTTCCTATACCTGATCTAAAATTGAACCAGAGAATGGGATGGCTATTTCTAGATTAGAAACAATTATTACTACCACTACTAATAAAACATTGCAGCAACAAGCCGCAGAAAGCCTAATAGCCATATCCCCTAAAAATAGCATTGCTCTGCAAACATTACCTCAAAAGCCTAAATCCAATCAAAAGCCAAAAAACCGCAAAACCAAGGGTAATAAACAGGAAAACACAGGTAGAATTATCGAAGCTTTAGTTGAAGGTATTGCTGCCAGTAAAAACGATGAGAGTAAAAGACCCAGAGCCAGTACTCTAGAGAAATTCGCTCCTGGAAACCCCATTGCCTTTCACACCCTCTTACATCTAGTCAAATCAGCAAGCAGCAATTCCGTTCGCAAACATACCGTAGAAGACTTGAATAAAATTATGATTGACGAGCAAATTGCAGACGCGGTCGCATTTTTTCAGCAAGATTTCAGTCATCAAATTACAGAAGCAGAAATGGAAGAATTTCGCCACTGTTATAAACTTTTTTGGGGCGTTGCATAAGTGCGGGATGAATTAGCGTTTG
>CBZS010000468.1 GCA_000613065.1 Richelia intracellularis
TCCCCATTAAACAAATTGCTCCAGGGCGACTTTATACTCAAAAATACTGTCCGCGAGGCAACGCCGGAAAATTATCTCAAAGAACAAAAATTAGATTTACAAAGTGATAGAACAAGTACACATACATTTGAGGGGAACCAATTACGTTTATGGTTTACAGCTATTGCCTACATTTTACTGAATAACCTGGGAGAAAAGTGCTTAGTAAATACAGAATTAAAAAATGCAACAATTGGAACTATACGCACAAAATTATTAAAGCTAGGGGCTGTGATTCCAATTTGCAAACAACGAGTTTTAATTGCAATTAGTAGTGCTTGCCCTTAGAAGGAAGGACAAGCAATGATTTCTGAGCGTTTATCTCGACTACCTTGCCCTGGTTAATAAGATGATTGGATTAATAATTAATAGCGTTCTCTGATTTGAAATAACTGTCCTGCTGGGTTAATTTACTTGATTTAACCCAACTAGTTGGTGTGTCAATTTTTATCACTATTTTGTTCTGATTTAAGTATATTTCAAGTTTAATGTATTTTATATATCTTTTGTATACTCTGTTTTTACTTTGTAGTCCTTGTCATCTGCAAGGAATTTGACAATGTGCCAATTAATTTATCCTAAATCTGGCTCATCCAAGTGTTTTTTTCTCACTTGTGAGAAATCCGGGTTTAGTCTAGAACCAGTAATTACTGTAACAGTCTGTAATAAAAAAGCTGCTAACAAGCAGTGTAAAACTGCTTGATGTAACAATTAATCAGACTCATAGAACGATGTAGAGAATATCCAATTTCTCAATGTTCACTACCCAACACATCTTGTAAGAGGGGCGCAAGCTCTTGATTCAAGCGCCCAGAACGGACAAATTCTGCATAGGTATCTGCTTCTACCGCTAGTAACTCACTTCGCAGTTGCTCCACAGTAAATTATCGTAGATTAGGGTAGTTATTTTGTAACTTATCAATTTTTTCTTCAATATTCTTCAATTCTCCTTTTATTAAGCTCTGTTGATAGCGGCAGAATTCCTCATCGATTCCAGGGCGCTCATCCACGGGATTTAGGTATTGTAATACACACACGTTATAGTGCAGATTGACGTGCGACTAATTGTAAATACTCTTTACGTAGAGGCTGATCCCCCAACAGATTAAAATTTTCCAGTAAGGGTTTAGTAGTTAATCCCTGTACTAATAATGTCAATAAAACTACTCCGAATACAGTGGCTATGAGTTCTTCCCTCTCCCCTAAAATATTGGGAACACTTAAAGCTAAGGCAATAGAAACAGAACCACGCAAGCCACCCCACCACAGTATCGTTTGTTCGGGCAAACCGATTTCGGAATTAGCGAGTTTATTTGTTATAAATCCCAAACCATATACAGAAACCACCCTAGCTAATACCATTCCCGCAATGGTTACGGCAATAATGACTAAATTATCTGCCAAAATGGGAAAGCGTACTTGGTCACCAATCAGCAAGAAAACGATAGAGTTGACAAAGAAAGCAATAAACTCCCAAAACTCACTTACAATTACCCTGGTACGTGGATTCATCCCAATCCGGGAACCAAAATTGCCCAGAATTAAACCAGTTGTTACTACTCCAATTACTCCATAACTTCCCAAATCTTCAGCAATTATCTAGGTTCCGTAGGCTGATACCAGGGTTAAGGACTGTTCTACCAGTGGTAAATCAAATCTTTGGGTAAGGTCGGAAATACCAAAACCAATTAATCCCCCTACTGCTACACCAATACCAACGACGGTAAAGAGTTGGATAATTACCGGTTGAAAACCTAGTGTTGCTGTTCCTAAAGGTAACCCCACCAGTAGTGCAGTAGTTAAGGGAACTGCGGCAAATTGGTTGAGTCCAATTGTTACCCCAATAATGGGAATTAAGACTCCTAGCACTGCGTATAGGCAAATAGGAACCATATCCCGCTTTAGGTTTGCCCATTTTAAATTCCATGCAGCTTCAAACAATAATGGAGGCAGAAAAATTGCCAGGATTAGTTCTGGTGATAGGTTCACCAAGCGCACATCTACCAAAGCCAATCCCAAACCAGCAATCACTAAAAGTAAGGTATAGGGAATTTGGCGAAACCAGCTGAATACCTGGGGTAATGTTCCTACACTCAGAGACACTGAGAGTACTAGTAGAAATTGCTTGAAATTTTCTTCAATAGCTACTTCTGTAACCGCAGATTCTATTGCCATAGAAATATTTCTCAGATTGAATATTAGACTTCATCGCCATTAGTTTAACTCTCTTAGTATCAAAGCTTTATCTGTTTATAGTAATATAGCTATTCAATGAATAAAAATTATTGCTTCTGGATAAAAATCTGATGGATACACTGAAGTCTATGAATATATCAGCAAGATTATGATTGGAATGGGAGCATCCCACTTTTTTGGTTGTCATTGCGAGCACAACGAAAAAAACGAGTTTACGCGATTGCTTCTTCGGTTCCTCGACTCTTCGGGAACGTCTTCGACGAACGCAATGAGAGATTATTTATTGTTTGGATAATAAAAACTGGGATGCACTTGATTGAAAGTAACTAGATATCAGAATTTATTCATACTATCATTATTGTTGAAAATACATGTTTAATGATAAGTTTTTGAGTCAATTTACACATGATTTCAAACAGATTCAAAAAGATGTGAATTATATTCATCAAACATTTCAGAATATTAGAAAGGAGCTGAATCAAGTTGATTATTATGCAGATAAAAGAATAGAAGGTATAAAAATTGATATTCATCACGAGTTAAAAAATATATTTTTAAAAATCATCAATAATCAAATCCAGAGGGAAGCAATTGCAGAATTTTTTTAGCTGGTTACTTTGTTGCCCCATCCTCTGGAAAGCAAGCTACGCAACGCCCATAAATCCTTTTGTTCATCTACTGACAAAACCATGGCCGGATTAACTCTACCTGGAAGCGATATCCATCCCCTACTTCTTCAATCAATCCGCGTTGCAATAACTGTTAAAAAAATCCGGCAATTACAGCAATGCATCAGATGTTGAGGAAGTGCATCAATGGAGTACTGATGCACAGGTGATGCACCGGAGTTATGCGTGTATAAATAACATAGCCTACCATTTCTATTTGGGGATGAGGGGCAACCTATTAAAGGGGTAAGTTACTTGTGGGGTTATGTATATGCGGGGCCACACACTTTAAGGGTTGAACATATGTTATATAATTCTCAGCGCCGTTGCATAAGTGCGGGATGAATTAGCGTTTGAAACCGTTGATAAATCGTTGAAAATTTAGTGAAATCATCCCCTGATTCAGCAACGCCGGCAACAGACTAACATCTACCCAAAGATATAATCAATCTCTCTGGAGAAGAGGAGAGAAGGAGAGGGTGTAAGAAAAGTAAGTAAAATATTGTTTCAAACTGTGGTTCAGAAAAAAGCTAAAATCTTCCTTGTATCCTGATTATGACTAATTCACATTAGTCATTGCTAATATCAATTACATCCCCATTATCCCCCTAAGAGAAGGCGATCGCCTGGCCGGGAAAACTGACAGAGGGAAATTGTAGTACAACCCGCAAACTAGGAATTACTTCTTGTAAAGAAAAGGCTATGCCCACGCCAATTACCCCAAAAACCCCGGTAAACTGACGAAGGCGATCGCTAAATAACAAATATACTGGCTGCAAATCAAATCATCACAATGTAGCCAATGAAACTCATCGTTGTGCGAAAATGATAACGAGCATCAGAGTATTGTGATATCATGTCCCCTTGAACACTTACGATAAAAGTAACGCTGAGATTTTTAAATATCAACACTCTAGCAATTTCATATCGTAACTAATTACCCGGACATGAGATGAAAGAATGAAACACCAGATGTTAATCCTAAACCCTGCAAATCTATCAAAATATAATGCTGAAACTTAATAAACTAATTCTTTTTCAATCCTAAGCAATAGAAAAAAAGGAATGCTGCTGGCAAAACATAACTTCATGTTTTACAATACAACTTTTAATAAAAAGCAATCGCAAACTCCTCTAATTATTTGCCAATACAGAATCTACTAAATATGCGATCTAATACAGATTCTGTTACTTCTTCACCTGTAATTTCACTTAGGGCATGAATTGCACCCCGTAGGTCAATAGTCCAGAAATCGAAGGGTAATTGCTCAATAATAGTTGTCTGCACTTGTTCTAAAGATGTCTTCGCTCGAACTAGTGCAGCTTGCTGTCTTTGGTTAATAGCTAAATCCATATCTGCAGCTTGGGCTTTCCCTGCGTTAACAACTTGTAAAATTGCGGTTTCTAAAGTATCAATACGGTGATTTTGGGCTGCAGCTGTGAAAATTTGTGGTTGGATATTATTTGTTTGCGATCGCAGATGGTCTATTGTACTTTCATTTACTAAGTCAATTTTATTAACTACCAAGATTAACGGACGATGTTTTACTTGAGTGTAAATTTTATCATCTGCGGGTGTCCATCCGTGGGAAGCATCAATGGTAAATAAAACCAAATCCGCAGCAGTAGCAGCCTTCTGGGAACGCTCTACACCAATTTTTTCTACTTGGTCTTCTGTTTCCCTGATCCCGGCAGTATCTAGAACTTGAATGGGAATCCCCCCCACCACTAATTGCGATTCCACCACATCACGGGTAGTTCCCGGTAAATTCGTAACAATCGCGCGGTCGCTGCGACTCCAAGCATTTAATAAGCTGGATTTACCTACATTCGGTCTCCCGACAATAGCGACTTTTAATCCCGTGCGTAACAATTCACCCCGGTCTGCTGTCACCAAAAGTTGACTAATTTCTGCGGCAATTGCTGCAATTTGTGATATTATCCTTTCATAGTCTAACAAGGGTAAGTCCTCTTCGAAATCAATTCGTGCTTCAATTTCGGCAAGAATATCTAGACATTGAGCCCGTAAATTGCGGATAGGATGGGCAAGTTTACCCTGCAAACCAGCTAGAGCAAATTGAGCAGCTTGGGAAGATTTCGCACCGACTAAATCAGAAATACTTTCGGCTTGGGTTAAGTCTAGTCTACCGTTGAGAAAAGCTCGCAGGGTAAATTCTCCTGGTTGAGCAAGTCTGGAACCATTCTCCAGGCATAGTTGCAAAACCTGCTGTACTGCTATAATTCCCCCATGACAGTGGAACTCAACCACATCTTCCCTAGTGTAGGAACGGGGTGCTTGCATGATCAAGAGCAAAGCTTCATCTATGACTTTTGTGGTTTGGGGATGGCGGATATACCCGTAGAGAATGCGGTGGGATTCCCAAGA
Organism: Richelia intracellularis; assembly: GCA_000613065.1. GTDB lineage: Bacteria > Cyanobacteriota > Cyanobacteriia > Cyanobacteriales > Nostocaceae > Richelia > Richelia intracellularis_B. Next base: position 5,290 of record CBZS010000468.1, read on the forward strand.
CTGTTCCCCTGGGGTGTAGAAAAGGGTCCGGGCGATATGCATGGCGGAAGAACCAGATACCCGCACAATACCTACACTACCCTGTTGGGGGACAATGGCAGTTGCGATCGCAGCTATGGTTCCTGTTGTAGCAAAAATTTCTGACATGGAATTTGGGATGGTTATCAGGCGAAATTGAGGTATGTATTTGGGATTTTGCCCTGATTGCAACCTAAGGAAGTATAGCAGGGGTAGAATGCAAACAAGGGATTACAAAATATGTTAATTAATCTGTAGTTTTTTTTCTTATGTTTCAGAGTTTTAGATTGTAATCAAGATTTGACACACTTTATTTTGAGTCAAACTTGGACAGATTTTCCTACCTCCAGTAAGTAACAATGCAAATGATATTAAGATTTAACTAGGTAGACAACAATATTTGGCGGTGCATAACTGCGGGATGAATTAGCGTTTGAAACCATTGAAAAATCGTTGAAAATTTAGTTAAATCATCCCCTGATTCAGCAACGCCCAATATTTTTGCCTAGCAGCCGGTGTAATCTGCTGTTTTCCTGAAGAGATACCTGAAAGAAGGAGGTTTACATGGAGGAGAACATCAAAATAAATTGTAAAGAAGCCTGTATTAACGGCTGCGTTTTGGGAGATAAATGTCCGAATATTGAGTATAGAGAAGCTACATCTGAGTTTATCCAAGATACTCCTTTAGAGAAGATGCTAGAAATGGCGGAAGCCGCTAGACTCAAGAAAATGATGGAGCCACCAAAGTGGGTATTCCCAGAAGATAATTAATTTTATTTTACGTAGGCAGAGACACGAGAATTAAGCAATATTGGTTTATTGATTTTCTTCTTTTTGTGTTCTCTGCTGACTTGCTTCTATGGTGATATGATACCTGGTCTAATTACTGAAGATAATTCTAGATAAGATGTTGCCGATTTTTTACGGGGGTTGACAGCATCACTTTTTACAGGATATTATAGGATTTATAGGATAAAGTAAAATTAATTTTGCCATAGGTTAATTGGTTATACTGATAATATTATTTATCAAATATTACCCCAAGCGTTAGTATTTTAGGGCACAACTGCTGATTTGCAGTGTTTGTTAGATTTAGCTGCTAAACCAGAGTTTACAAGGATTACTTTTGCCCCCAAGGGACGAGGTACGGGGACAAATGGTCAATCTCTTTCTCAATAAATTGTGATTGATTGCCCTAACTATATGAACCATATTTTGGAGTTTAATCTGGAAGCTGGTTGGGTGAGGGTACAACCAGGGCTAGTTTTAGACCAATTAAATGTCTATTTAAAGCCATATGGGGTGTTTTTTGCACCGACTGTCGCACCCACCAACCGCGCTACCATTGGGGGAATGATTAATACATATGGGTGTGGAAAGGGTTCAATAATTTACGGGCGTACCAGCAATCATATTATTGAGTTGGAGTGGGTGTTAGCTGATCGTACTGTGACGGATTCACAATCTATAAATCAAGCTACTTTATCCCAATACAAGCAAGATTCTGGCAGTTTGGGATAAATATACCGTCAGGTGGATGAAATTATCTCCCACAAGCAAGATTTAATTGCCGATGTTTTCCCGAAGATCACTCTGTTTATGACGGGTTACAACTTAGCAAAGGTATATTCTCAACCGGAAAATAGCTTTAATCTGAATTAGATTTTGGCTGGCTCTGAGGGAAGTTTAGGGGTAGTTACGGAAGCGAAGCTAAAATTAACAAAAATCCCCCAATTTAAAAGATTACTCGCATTACATTACCACTGTTTTGAACATGCCCTACAAGCTGCATCCAATCTTCTTGAATCAGAACCAACTGCGATCTAAACTATTGATGAGAAGATTTTAGGTTTGGCAAAGCAGGACGAAATTTACTACCATGTGAAAGATTTTCTGGGAGATGCTAAGGCTATAAATTTAGTGGAGTTTGTTGGTGAGACTCTAGAATAAATAGACAATAAAATTAATCAGGTGTGCGAACAATTAGTACCTGCAACTGGTTACTATTTAGCCTCCAAGGACACAGAAATTTCCCGGTTGTGGGAGTTGCGCAAAAAAGGTGCAGGTTTATTAGGAAATCAAGCAGGAAGACGCAAACCTATTACTTTCATTGAAGATACAACGGTTACCCCTCCTTGTTTAGCTAGCTATATCCAAGAATTACAAGCCTTACTTACAACATATCACCTTGATTATGCTATGTACGTTCATATGGATGTGGGTTGCCTCCACCTTCCTCCAGCTTTAGATATGAAAGTGCTGGAGGATGAAGCGCTGATTCGAGATTTATCAGACAAAGTGGTAGCTCTGGTACGCAAATATGGAGGTCTGATATGGGGAGAGCATGGAAAAGGCTTTCGCAGCGAATATACTCCCATGTTCTTTGGTGAAGAGTTATATCAAGACTTGCGTCGCATCAAGGCAGCTTTTGATCCTAAAAATAAGTTAAATCCGGGCAAAATTGTTACACCGTTCAATAGTCAAACAGAAGTCTTACCATTAGAATCGCCTTTACGGGGACAGGCGTTGCTGAATCAGGGGATGATTTCACTAAATTTTCAACGATTTCTCAGTGGTTGCAAACCCTAATTCATCCCGCACTTATGCAACGCCCAAAATACTTATTTCACTTTTTCCCTTTTCCCCTTAACCTTTATCCTATTTAAAATCACATATGTCAATAAAATGAGTAATAAATACTTCTATCCTCAATGCCAACTAGTGCTTTTTTCACTGGTGCTAACTCTCACTGCTTGCAATCAACCAAGCACAAATAATACAGGGGAAACATCCCCCTCCCCTACAACTACCAGTACAAGCACACCAGGAGAAACATCACCTTCACCCACCAAAAGTCCAGTATCCACCGCACCAACCACCACCGTAGAAGCAGACAAACTTATCTCTCCCCAAGGAATTCGTGACTTGCGCTTAGGCATGACTTATGGTGAACTCAAACAAAAATTGGGTTCTAATACCACCTTTGAAGTAAAATCACCATTCATGGTCGATTCTGATGCGATCGCAGTCAATAAAGAAGGTAAAATCTTGTATCATATCCTTTACCCCACAGGAACTACTTTCTCCAATTCCAGCATAATCACCACAGTGTTAACCGAAAGCCCAGAGTTTCGCACCGATAAAGGAGTGGGAGCAGGAACAAAATAAAGGATGCGGAAGCTGCTTATGGTAAAGAAACCCTATGCTATAACACTTCCACTGAGTCGCGGGAGTCTGTAAGATTTGCTGACTATAAACCTCGTAATGTATAATTCCGTCCCGCTGCAAATGCCCAACCCTTTGCAGGGGTTTATAGCTCTGCCCCCCAGGAATTCAATAAAACGAATCAATTCCATGACGATGCTGTCATTAAATCAGTACAAATTATATCTCCAGCTGGAGCTTGTCAGTAAAAGGTAGGGGAGGAATATATATAGCTTACTTTCTCACAGGGTTATGAAGTTATCCCACTCATATAGTTTTGTTAATCCAAATATGGATTGTTACAAGAGACAAAAAAGCATCAAAACAAGCTGAAATTCTTTCCCATCTGACAACAAGACGACGATATTTTTTTTTTAACCATGGGAAACAACGTTCTTGTTGAAAACCTGGGACGGAAATTTTAATGGGTCTGCCCTTGTTCTTCTTTGTCTTCCAAAGCCGCTTGGGCCATTGCGGCCTAATACCACGTCTACTTAAAGCAGCGCGCTTATCCTTAGAATCGTAGCCTTTGTCAGCAGCAAGCACTTTCAGGGGTTTAGGGGGTCTACCGCGTTTGTTGGTCTTAACCTTTACATTGTCTAGAAGTGGTATCACCTGATCTCTTTCACTACCGTTGGCAGGTGTGGTGCGATTGGATAAAGGCATTCCTGAGCCTTCAGTAAGAGTGTGTATTAAAATACCCTTTCCTTTTCCACCCACCGTAAGCAACACCATCACCACCGCTCTTTCCAGGGGGAAGAAGACCCGTCCACCGCGCCATAACTCCAGTTGATTAACCCTTTCTCTTGTCCAATTTCCAATATTCGTCCTTGTAAAGCCTCTAAGGTCCCGTCCAACTGCCAACGTTTGAGCCATCGATGTGCAGAGCTCTTTGATGCCCATATTTCTCCTTTTGGAACGTCACACCAACGACACCCTGTTATCAATATATACAGTAAGGTATTGAGTACATAACGAAATGAAGAATGTGGCATTCCTCGTTCGCGTTTCTCTGGCGGTTTCGGAAAAATATCCTCAAACAAAGACCACTCCAAATTACTCAGTCCTTCAAAACCTCCAGCCATCAGATGATATAACCTCTCTTACTCAACAGGCATATTATCACCTTATGATATTAGTGGGATAGATTCATATAAGAATATCCTTTTCCTTTGCGGTTGATTCAGAGAACATGAATTAATACTAAAAAAATGCGCTGATTATGACGAACAGAAAAAGCTCATCTCCCTAGTTATATTATGGTTTTTGGGGTTTTTGCTGTGATTTCGGACATGAACTTGGGAATTATTGAATCTTATGATGGTGGTGATGGTGGATTTTTAGAAGTCATCCCTGAAGGTGATGGTAGTGACTACTGGTTGATTGCAGGTGTGCACATTAATGGAGAAGCATATCGTCCTAGTGCTAGACTATTCCGTAGTGAGCGATCAGCTTTTACTAAAGCACAAAAAATTTATGATTGGATTGCTAACCACGAAAATCAAGTGCAAGGTTGGGGATGTTGGTGTGCTGACTTGAAAATTACTCTTTGGCATCAATCAAAGGAATACCCCAGTTGTTCTTTGTCTTAGAATATAGGGTTAGGTTTTAGGGGTTAGAGTGCTGATTCAGGAACCGAAAGTAATAAGTAATTTCCATGGTTGGTAGTTGACGGTTATCAGTTATCAATTATTCAATTCCCCTGCTCCCTCTCTCTCTGCCATTCCATCTTAATCTGTCTAAACATTTTGGCACTAGTTTAAGAGAGCTTATCACTGTTGTTATGTTGTGAGTATCCTCTAAATACCCTTAAAACCAACCTCATTAGACATTTATTCTGTTGATATTTTTTCTGTAGTACTTGTTTTTACATGAGATTTTCGCAAATTACCGACTTGACTTAAAAATATTCCTAATATTACGATCGCACCACCAATATACTGAGCCGTAGTAGGAATTTCCCCTAAAAGCAAATATGCAAATAATATCCCTGCAATGGAAGTAAAAGAGTTGGCTAATGATATTTCTGCAGCAGAAGAAGTCTTTAAAGCACTAAACCAACATAATTGACCAAACACCACAATTAAGCCACTATAGACTAACATCCATTGCCATAGGAAAGGGGAAGCAACATCAATAAAGTGTTTAAAACATTAGAGATAGACTGCAAAAAAAAATGGCGTTGCTGAATCCGGGGATGAATTAGCGTTTGAAACCATTGATAAATCCTTGAAAATTTAGTGAAATCATCCCCGGATTCAGCAACGCCGGCTATACTAATGTTAATAGAGCAATCGAGTCTTAGACTAGACTTGTTATAATTCAAGTCTTATATATGCGATTAGCTTACATCACACTTACTAGTCTTACAGCCTTACTCACAGTAAGTTGTTCTCCTAGCAGTATTTCTCCACAATCTGATACCACAGCAGTTACATCAAAACCAAGAGCTACCAAGACTTATCAGCCTGGTGTATTTCAAACTGCAGAGCACACAACCAGGGGAAATGTAAAAGTAATCACAGAAAATGGTAAAAAGTTTATCGAATTTGATAAGAACTTTAAAACAGACAGCGGTCCAGATTTATTGGTAATTCTTCATAAGGATAAAACATTACCAAACTCTGGTATAAAAGAAAGAGACTACATCAGTGTTGCACCCTTAACCGAGACAAGCGGAACTCAAAGATATACAATTCCTGAGAAAGTAGATTTGCAAAAATTTCAATCAGTGGCTATTTTGTGTCGCCAATTTAACGCCACTTTCGGCTATGCCCCCTTATAAACTGATGCAAAATATATTGCATTTACAACAGGTTGTATTTACAGATATTTTATGGTTATTACAGATCTTCTCAGATTGATTCATCCAGCACTCGCGGTAATTATCGTATTTCCCCTAATTGGGACTGCAGTTAATTTAGCATCGCAGTCAAGACAAAGACGTTTGCAAACTGCTAACAAAGGTAAGAGTAAAATTCCTCCAGTAGCAGGTCCAGAGCATCGATGTTTAGGAGAACTACTTACAGGTGCAGTTGTAGGTTTAACTTTGTTAGGATTAGCTTACCCAATTGCCAAGAATATCATTAAAAAACAATTGTGTTTTTCTCCTACCACTGTTTTTATTATCTTGATGTTTATAGCTACAGTTGCATCTTTGGCATTTCTTTTCAAAGCAAAAAAGAAACTATGGCGAGGAACTTTTGCAACTTTAACTGGTATGGGTTTATTAGTTATTGGTGCTCAATATGGGGTATATCATCGTAATAATGAGTGGTATTGGTCTCACTACTACTATGGTATTATAGCCGCCTTGCTGATGATTTTATCCCTAGCAATTATCCCATAAATTTATAAATATAGATCCCATCGCTGGCGCATTATTCATACGATATTAAATTGTATCGCTCTCCTATTATTCATTGGTCAAGGTTTCACTGGAACTAGAGATTTACTATAACTACCTTTAAGTTGGCAGGAATATTATGTCTATCAGTGCAATTTGAAAAAGAAAACTTGTCCTCCCCTACCTAATCCTAAACTATTAAAGTGAAACAGATAAGAAATACTTTAAATAAATTAGGCCCTAATTCTTTAAGAGTTAGTTTAGCTATTGGCATTGCTGGATTTTCCGCCGTTGAACTGGGTAGTCTAGCATTTTTGACTACCTGGAAAATACAGCATATTTTAATTGATAGTCATAAGCAAAATCTATAACAATTAGTAAATCGCTTACCTCAACATGTAGAGCTTTACAGTGAAATTTTACCTTTACAAACATCACTGTAAAAAACAGTTAAAGTTTTAACAAATAACAATAAATTATTGTGTTTAAAATACCAGGAGAACAAAATATGAGTGAAGTCTAGCTCTTTCCAAACAGTATCTGTACCTATCCAGAACAAATTATTTTCTCTCACCCAGATGCCTATTAAGCCACAAATAAATCAAGTAAATCAAAGGTATTTTGTGGTATGCAGTAGTCCTCTGAAAATTAAAGATAAATTCGTTGGTGAATTATCAGTAGCTCATGATATTAGCCGTGAACAAACCATGTTTTTAGCAATGGTACAGAGGGCACCTCGATTAATCAAGTGTTAGGTAATGTGAGGGGGTTCGAAGAACTACAAGAAAGTGAAGTTGGGCAAAAAATAGCTCAACCGGAACGATTTCTAGTTGAATTCTGGCTCAAGAGAGCCAATTTAGACGCAATTATCCCACAGCTTATGGATTTTGATTCTCCCAAAATCCATAAGGTTTGAAGTTGTAGACTAAATTCTTCACTCCAATAGTCGCCTTGACTGACTGCTTACCAATGGAACCCATTAACTTGCCTCCCATTTCATTAACCCAATGACCAAAAACGTGTTCGACCTTAGCTCTGACTTGAGAACGCTCTGGATTATCTTCTTTGTGTTTTGCAGTCAATGGATGATTGGGGTAGGCTCGTTCATGAATGTGACTGAAGAATTGTAAAATCTGTAGAATCCATTCAATAGATTCACTACCATAGGCACTATCTGCCCAAACCTCTTCCCCCTGGTTTTGCTCATCCAACAGTGCCCCTAACACTTGGGAATCATGCACTGAGTGAGGTATCCGTGACTTGATAGCGACGAATAAAACCGTACTCCACATCAGTATCGATGTGGTTTTTATAACCAAAGTAACTCTGACCATTCTTTTTTGTCCAGGGAGCATCGGTATCCTTGTGGGACAAGGGATGAGGCTTTTGCTGCCAACTTTCGGTAATTTATCCTTGGGCAAGTTATTGCTTCTCTTCCTTAGTATTATGTTGCTTGGGAACTGGAATCAGTGTGGCATCTACTATTTGACCCCCCTTAGCTTGGTAGCCTTGGTCTCTCAGGTCGCGATCAAATTAATTGCTCAAACAGTTCTTCAATAAGACCCTGCTGCTTCAACTGCTGCCGAAATAACCAAACTGTAGTTGCATCTGGTACAGGTTCTGCTAGTCCCAAGCCCAAAAATCTCATGAACGATAGTCGGTCATTGACCTGGTATTCCAGTTCTTCATCACTGATGTTATGTTGTACAGTTGTTGCAGCACAAGCATTTTTAACATGACTATTGCATCTATGGGCTTTCGCCCAGCATTCTTTTTTCTGGGCTTGTCATGCACTTGTTCTAAAATCGGACGAAATTATGACCACGGCACCGTCTCGTCTAACTTCATCAACAGGGTCTTCTTGCTTTCTAACTTCTGGTATCGCTGTTCAAGTTCCCCGACTTTTTTTTCTTCCATGGCGATTCAACCCCAGCTTCTGCTCTCCCTATACTCTCATCTCGCGAGCTACTTGCTCAATTTTTCGAGGTGCCCGAATACGAATACAAAAAGGAATAGATTTCTGAACTAAGTAACTCAACCAGTCTTTCTCAATAAATTCTCTGTCTGCGGTTACATAAGCAATGTTCTGGTTTGGGAAGATACGTTGAAAGCGGTGTAACAATGCTTTGCGTTGATGGGCGTAACTATTTGAGCGATTTGCTAGAAATGTCCACAATAATGGAACCGCAACTCCTTTATAGGCAATACTCAACATTAAAAAGTTGTGCATTTGATTGCCAAATTCACACTGTGTTCTATCTAGTATCACTACCCAATCTTTCTCTACTTCTATCCAAGTAGTAATGTTACGTGCAAATTCGACATAATCAATACGAAACTCCCGAAAAAACCTTTGTAACCGCTTCTAATTTGATGCCGCAAGTGTCTTACCCACGAAGGCTGTTGACAGTTGAGATAAATTAACACTGCGTACTCTTATCACTGCTACTAAAAATTGTGCCAAAAGTGTTAATCGTGCACCATGCCACTGAAAGTGCTTTCCTAGAATTAGGCGTAATCTATTAAACTCGGACATAGGGTTTCGTTTTCATTTTTATACCAATTTAAAATGAAACCCTTTTCCTGGCTTGTTTACACCTTTTTTGTCCTGTACCGAGGCAGGCACAGACTCAGTAAACAGAACACACAAGAAAAAATTGTCGCGGGAATTGACCACATTATTTGGCACAGTAATCGCCAATCGAATCGGTTATGGAGGAAGAAAGATAAATACCCTATTTCCTTTGGATGGGGAGTTTAATCTACCAGCACAGCAATATTCTCATGGACTAAGACAGGGATATTATCCATGTGATTGAGTATTTGTGGAAAGCTGCATTTGTCTTTTATTCTCACACTTCAACACAGGCAGAACCTTGGGAGAGCAAACGTTTACAGCTTATCCTTGAAGGTAAATCAAGTTCAGTTGCCCCAGGTATGGGCCCCAGTGCCACTTTACCCAAACTCACCCCCCAAGAACGTAAACCCGTGGATACCTGTGCTAGATATTTACTTAACAATGCCAAATACCTCAAATATGACGATTACTTAAAAGCTGGATTCCCCATGGCCACGGGGGTGATTGAGGGTGGTTGTCGCCACCTGATTAAAGACAGGATGGATATCACTGGGGCTAGATGGACCATGAGGGGTGCTGAGGCTGTTTTACCCCTGGGTTCTTTATACATCAGTGGCGATTGGGATGAGTATTGGCAGTTTCATCCACAACAAGAACATAAACCCAATCACCTGGCTTTGTACTCTAGTGGTATTCCTTTGATTAAGCAAGTTCTCAAAGCTCGTTGTTCTACTACCCCTCCACCTCTTCCAATACCTGTCTAAGTTCCACTCCCCCTCTTAGCACCCAAATTAATTTTGGCGTTGCATAAGTGCGGGATGAATTAGGGTTTGAAACCATTCATAAATCGTTGAAAATTTAGTAAAATCATCCCCTTATTCAGCAACGCCTTTCTTTTTTTCATTGACTGCCAAAGCTAACTACATCATAATTCTCATCTGTTATCATGACTTTTGCGGATGATTAATTGATAAAAATGCTACTTTTGCTGCTGCTTGTTCCGCAGCTTTAATGGAACGCCCCTTGCCATTACCTAACTTTTTCCCATTGAGCCACACCTCAGCTATGAACCGTTCTTTATTCTGTGTAGGGGAGGGTGTTTCTACCACTCTGTATTCTGGTAAAACTTTAAATTGGGCTTGAGTCCATTCTTGTAAAGCCGCTTTATAGTTGAGTCTAGCAGGATCGCGTCGGATCTCGGCGGCGAGTTTACAAAAGTGACTGTCTAACCAGGGGCGAATTAAATCTAAATTGTTGGTGCTGAGATACAATGCACCAAGAACAGCTTCAAAAGCATCGGCCAATCGGGATTGTTGCCCCATGCGATCGCCACTAGCACTACCTGCTACTAGTAAGTATAATTGCAAACCATATTCCTTCGCCAACTTCGACAAAATGCGATCGCTTACCAATACAGAACGAATGGCAGCAAAATCTCCCACGGGAAAATCAGGGTAATTCTCCCACAAAACTACAGCTGCCACTAAACGTACTACTGCATCCCCGACAAACTCCAATTGTTCATAATTTTCGGAATCTGAAACAGAAGGATGGGTAAGTGCCAAGTCAAGTAAATCCCACTTTATTGGTTCTTCTTGTGACAAGCCTAATTTTCTAACTAGAGTTTCGAGTTGGCGTTGACGACGTGGATAAGCAAGTTTCATTAAAGCATTTTTGAGAATTTAAGACGATTTATTTACTGATGGATGGGAGTTAAAGCTCATACAATATCAGCTTTAAGGACAGATGACTTAAAATTTGATTTTGAGGTTTAAGGTGTCAACCAAAAGATAAGTTCCCTGATAGATGTAATTTGGGCTTTAATACCGCACCGATAACTGCCAAAAGCTATATTGAAAACAAATTAAAGGGTTTGTAGTAAACACTTTAATTGTTATATGAGCAATTTATCGCTCACTGCGAACCTGATAATCTTTATTTACTAGCTTACCGAAAATTCTGGGGAAGGAGAGAGTTGGTAGTAAGCCGGGTTCTGTTCTCATCAGTCTATTAACTCATGAGGGCGGTTATCTATCTGGGATGTTTGTTACCAAACACCTCTAGCGGCTCTAGTTTAACGGAGTAGGGAAAAGACCAACCGTAACTCCTTTTACCTTGCTTCCAACCGGGGTTTACCGAGCCAACGCCTCTCGACGTTGCTGGTGCGCTCTTACCGCACCTTTGCACCCTTACCTGATTTAGTTATCAACTCCTAGTTATCAGCTCATCACGGTTCACTGATAACTATTGACTGATAACTGAAATAAGGCGGTATTTTTCTGTGGCACTATCCTCACGATCGCTCGCACTGGGCGTTACCCAGCAAGTCTGGTCTTTCGGAAGCCCGGACTTTCCTCAAACCGGTAATTTCTACCGATCTGTAACCGCCTACGCCTACTCTCCCCCATTATTCAGTGTAGTCTTTTTGTGACATATGGGGAAAGACTTGTCAGTTATTCGATCTCACCGCGTCACCGCGTCTCCCTACACTCTACTTCTTCTTATTCCAGGGAAGGGCATAAGTCCAGGGAAGTTTTTTAATTATAAAAGGGCAATTAATAATGCAAACTGGGGGTACATTTGTTCCTTGAGCAATACCATAGGCAGCATTTGCTGTTCGGAAAACTAAATCTAAGGAAAATTCCAAATCGAGCTTTCCACTCATAAAATTGCTGTACATTTTTTTCTGGGGTTTTCCTCCCTTTTGTAAGCCAGGAATATTTGCGATGGGGTTACCTGGGGAGTATATACCGGTTTCTTTATCACGTTTAAATACATCTTCGGCAGTCACTGATTCTTTGAGGGTTTTACCAGGAACAATTAAGCTAGGGATCTGGGGTACAGCTAAATCCCTGATTAAGTCTGGTGATTTCCGAATGACTCTCCGTGATCGTTGTTCGATACCTACAATAGAACTATTATCCCAATCAACATAAACTGCTAAATCCTCAGATTTATTTTTAATACTAATGGATAAACTATCCGGCTCATCTATAGGATACATCCCTTTTAAAGAAAAGGATATATCCAATTTTTCTTCCAAATTTTGTTTTTTTAGTTGTTCAGCAATAGTTTTTTTTGGATCGAACTCTACCTTCATGCGATCGGCAATAGAGTCAACCATACGATTAAAAGTATAGGTGATGCCGATAATATACAGCGTAAATACAACTAAATCTAAATCGCCATTATTCATAATCTAGAATGTAAAATCCCCCTGTGACTTTGGCAATCCATAGCCAATTTAAACTTATGATTTCATCATGGTAAATTAGCACATATTTTTTTTAACTAACCACTTCACCACAAAAAGGATACCAAACCAATGCCGATCACTATCATTGGTAATTAAATACTGATTTTTAGAGTATGATAGGTAGCGATCGCCAATTCTATCAACGGTGTTACATCGCGCTCGCTTACTTACATCCTCATTTACATCACAATCGAGTTAACGCGTGTAACGGAAATTCTACCAACGACTCTTAGCACTAGTATTACCGTTATTATCTATTGCCCACACTCTCCACCTATCTGGTTGAGCTCCAACAAAGTTAAAGTTGTAGCTGGTGTTAGTAACGTTATCTTGAACCTTCCATGTTCTACCAACATCTGTACACCAACGACCCCTTTGACAGCAATGATAGCAGTCTATCTCGACTCCATACTTAGCCAGACCACTTACCGTAGACCATTTTAATATTGTGTTGCGTGGGAAGTTATTAAAAACGGTTCCACTAGCTGGCGATAACTCCCTTGGTGTAGATATACTTCGTCGTGTTCGTCTAAAGCTGTATTGAGATGTATAATTATGTCGTATGTCGATTACTACCATCTTTGGCGTTGCATAAGTGCGGGATGATTTCACTAAAATATCAAGGATTTCTCAATGGTTTCAAACCCTAATCCATCCCGCACTTATGCAACGCCCCATCTTTAAAGAGGGTGAAACTTTGCAGCCTAATTTGGTTGTGCCCTCTACCATAAAGCCTCAATATTAATAGTGTATTGGCAAAACGTTTACTATATCTAGCAGTTGCAGCTTTATCGCGAACGCTAACATTATTGCCATAAGTATTAAGTACTACAGTACCCCAATTACAATCCCTAGGATGGCACTTACCAAAAACTCGAATATTTAATCTATTTCCCCCTCTGGATGAAATTACTAAGCGAGTGATACCACGGGTATTAGAATTGGCATTTACCCAATTCCCCACAAAATCTCTGGGTGCAGCAATGGCATAACTGGCTGAACCAGCAGCTAAAACTACACTCAAACTAGCAATGGCTAATGTTTTTTTTTACATCTCTATTATTCTCCTTATTAATATGGAGGGAAAGTTTGTTACATAGAGCTTCCAAACCTTTTTTGACTGCGGGCAAGCTCAACTTTCCACAAAATGTAAAATGGCATGAACGACTGTCAATAAAATATCTGCGATTGCCCTTAATAAAACTCTATAGAATGCGTAAAAAGGAATATAAGCCGCCTTCTTAACGGATTGAGGAACCTCAGGATAATTAATGGCAGGCATATCGACCTCCTTGCTTTGTCTGGGGACGCTTAAAGATACTTGCTTCTTTCTTCTATTGTGGCTCTTTACCCAGAGGAAATGGGCTGTAACGAAACAATCTTAATACTGTCAATTAAAAACAATATAAATAAAAAACCTAACTCTTTTCTTCCTATTGACTCTCAGTAACTAAATTCTCATTTGCAGTGAAGCCAAAAACGCGATTGCTCGACTGTTAATACTAAGATAACTATACACAAGTCTTACAGTTTTGATGTGCAGGAGTGGGTGACTGGAAAGTCACTGTTTCAGACAGTTTAATTGTTGAACTATGATGCAGATATTTACAACATAATATTTTTGACACTGCTATGTAGGCTCATGTTTACCTTCTAAAGTACCTTTATATGTAAAAGAAGTAACCCATTATGTTTGTAATTACTAATATGAGGAATAAAAAATATTCACAAAAAACTATTATTTCCCATGATATTTTATTAGAAAAACTTTTGCAAAATCCTTATGCAACCTTTAAGAAAAACCTATTTATTCTTATCGCAAAAAATCTAAAGTTTTGTTAAGATACAAGTGCCAGTAAATTTTCAGCGAAAATTTAGTTTTCCGTCGCTGGATGAAGTAAATGGTACTAGCACAATAGAGTTGAGAAGCAAGCGATGACCACCTATCTCTTTTTCGATGAAGCCCTACGGATGTTTGTCAACGCCTTTCTAATTTCAGTTTTTCTGTTGATTACAGTCTCCGGTATCGGCTTAGCAGTTGTTGAATCCGTCGAAAAAACCAATACCCGTCATACTTCCCCAAAGCACTTTCGTTAAAATATAGTAAAAGAAATAACCTAGCATATAAAACCCTTTAACTCCTGTGTTACCTAAAGCATAATCCTGGGAACACTAAAGTACATCAGCCTTCTTAGGCTATATTTTTTACATCAAACACGTGTTTGTACGTAAAAAGAGAAGAGGTATTATTGAATGGAGTAAATGACAATGGGTTTATTTGATAAGAATGTATTAGACTCTCAGAGTCAAGTTAAAGATCTTCTCAGTCCTGCAGAAGCTGTTGTTGCTATCATTTTAGCTGCGATCGCTTCGGATGGTTATATGTCCCAAGAAGAAGTGCATCGTGTCTCGGCGATTTTGTCTAGGATGAAGTTGTTTCAGCCATATGCTAATGATGAAATCCTGGGGATGTTTGATAAACTTCTTAATATGTTACGCACCGAAGATATAGACTCTTTATTTAGAGCAGCGCAAGCTTCTTTACCAGAAAATTTAAAAGAGCCAGCCTTTGCGTTAGCGACAGATATGGTACTGGCAGATGGGGTCGTGACAAGAGAAGAACAAGGTTTCTTAAACGATCTCTACTACTGTTTGGGTATTGCTAGTGATGTAGCCAATCAGATTGTGCAAGTTATGTTGATCCCACATTCCGCAGGTTAGTTAGCAAAGAAGATAATATTTACGACAGACAGCACCAAAAAACTGTAGGATCCAGCACCGCTCCTCACTGAGGTTGGAAATCTGTTTCAAAGAAGCGAACGTTAATAAATGAATTGACATGAAACATTGAAACACCCAACGTAAAGTAGGAGTGGCAGTTGGTTTACTTAACTGATTTTGAATTGTTTGGGATGCTCGTTTTAGAGACAGGGTAAGCGCATCTAATTTTGTAGTGAAAATCACAGATTGTTGTACAGAATTGTGAGGTATGTCTTGATTGTCAAGTGCGAACACCAACGACGGGCACTTCGTGCCTAAGCGCAGGCTACGCCAACCCCCTTTGGGGGGGAACTGGAGGGGCATCGCCAAAAAAAAATTTGACGCAACTGGGGAACGCTTCCCTAGATTCGGTGGAGCCAGGTAGGGGCATCAACACCTTGAGTAAGCCCAATAAACACTCATACCCCCACCTGGCACTCCCCTACGCCACCCAATCTTCCCCAGTTGCAGGAACACTCGTGGGGCAAAAAAATGGAGATTTAAGTATTAAAGAAGTTAAGTCGTATGCTAAGGACGCAAAGGGTCTATCTTAACTGAACGGGTTAGTCTAATGGTATCTCTGACAAAAAGGCTTGCGCCTATGGGTTTCAAATCTTCAAAACCAAAGATTAAAAGCTCAAAAAATTTGAGTATAGCCAATGCCACTGCATTGACAGAAAAAATGTCATTTTTGGTGTGTTCCTATTTCTCAACTGCAAACTTTGCATAACCAAGACAATTGGGTTGGTCTTAAATGGGTTGTCATGGTTGTGCGGGTACCACATCTTTGGAATAAAACAACCCGTGCGTGAAGTTTAGTTTTATCTAACTAGTTTAAATTGTGATGCTCGTAACTTAGCACAAGTGATTCGTCTTCATTGGGGTGTGGAAAATGGGTTGCATTGAACTTTAGATGTCACTTTTTCTGAAGATGGTTGTCGTGTCCGTACTGGTCATGCTGCACAAAACTTCGCACTTCTGCGGCGAATAGCTCTTAATGCTTTAAACCTAGAGCAATCTTTGAAACGTAGTAATCGCCAAAAATCTAATGGAGCCGCTATGGATCATAATTATATGCTGACTGTTCTTACTGCTTGTTTATCCCAACATGATGAGACCTCTCAACCCGCTTGTCAATAGAATTTGAGATAGGCTTACCCTGCAAGCGATCATCGTTCAAATGTTCTGGTTGTATTCCCTCTCCCAATAAATGTTTCGTTGCAATCCCTTCAAAGAACTTCTCAAATAAATATAGTGGTGCACTAATAAAGCTTAAGCCATTGAGAATCATAGCTTTGACCACTTGGCCTGCGCTGATTATTTATTGGGGATGAGTTCCAAGCAGTTGGTTGAACAAATCAACCAAACTCATTTCATCAATAATCCCTGCCACTATGCCTAAGTGATCGATATCTTGTACTTTGATTTGTGATTCTGAAAAACTCATATTTCAAAAATACAACATTTTGCGATCGCACCTGCGGAATGTGGGTTGATTAAAAACCGAGGATAATTAGTTGTGGGTAATGGAAATTCCTTCCGAAAGAAAACGAAGTAAAAATAAGGAAGAAGACCAATGGTTACCTCCTTCCTTGCTTTGTAATTATGTCAATATTTAATAGTTAGGCCCGGATTTAGCTAATCTCGCTTAGTTCCCCATGAATTACCTGTGCCGAAGAAGTATTAATTTATTTGGCACTTTTTATTATGAATATATGGTTGATATTTTACTTAATTTTGTAGCAATGTTTGTATTGCTAGTTTATTTTGTCCAGAAAAAAATCATTGATTTAGAACTATTTGGCCTCGATTCCCTTGTTGTATATTAAGGTGTTTGTCCTCATAAATAAAATGATTGGCTAGAGTGCCAAATGGTTTTAACCCAAGAGCTTTAATATATTAAAATCCGCAAAAATACTGGAATCATCATGGCTTGCTCTGCAACTTTGAATCAATTCATCGATGTCCTCAACGCTAAAGCTGTCAATTTATCGGCAGATGCTTTGACACAAATCAGTACAGGAATACAAACAGATACCCGGATTATCAAACCAGGTGAGGTGTTTGTAGCTTTACGGGGAGACAAGTTTGATGGCCATGACTTTATACCTATGGCGATCGCAAAGGGGGCAATTGCTGCCATAGTTGATTTTAAATATCAAGACGCAGATGTTCCGGTATTACAAGTTGGGGATACTTTAGCAGCATATCAGCAGATTGCTAGATGGTGGCGCGATTGTTTTTCCATACCAGTAATTGGGGTAACTGGTTCTGTGGGTAAAACTACGACCAAGGAGTTAATTGCTGGTGTTTTAGCTACCAGGGGTAAGTTGCATAAGACCCATGCCAACTTTAACAATGATATTGGTGTGCCGAAAACTTTATTGGAGTTGGATGCAGACCATGATTATGCTGTAATTGAAATGGCAATGCGGGGTGCGGGACAAATTGCGGAGTTGACGG
Organism: Richelia intracellularis; assembly: GCA_000613065.1. Classification (GTDB taxonomy): domain Bacteria; phylum Cyanobacteriota; class Cyanobacteriia; order Cyanobacteriales; family Nostocaceae; genus Richelia; species Richelia intracellularis_B. The sequence continues at coordinate 22,915 of CBZS010000468.1, forward strand.
ATATTGTTAATCCCACCATTGGGGTGATTACCAATGTGGGTACAGCACATATTGAGTTACTGGGTTCAGAAACAGCGATCGCTGCCGCGAAATGTGAGTTATTAGCGCGAATGCCCCAGGATAGCGTGGCAATCCTCAATTATGATAATCGTCTGCTCATGGCAGCAGCAGCACAGGTATGGCAAGGCAAAGTAATTACCTTTGGTTTTACTGGGGGAAATATTCAAGGTGATTTTATTGATTTACATACCCTAGAAATTGACGGAATGCGGTTTAATTTACCCATGCCTGGTCGACATATTGCTGCTAATTACATGGCTGCTTTAGCCGTAGCCCAAGTTTTAGGCATTGATTGGAGTGATTTACAAGCTGGTGTGAAGGTGGATATGCCTGGGGGGCGCTCGCAACGTTTTGTTTTACCTAACGATGTAGTAATATTAGACGAAAGTTATAATGCTTCACCAGAAGCAATGATTGCCTCCTTGAATTTATTGGCACAGACACCAGGCAACAGAAGAATAGCCGTATTGGGTGCAATGAAAGAATTGGGAGAGCGATCGCAACAACTACATCAGGAAGTGGGCAAAACGGTACAAGAGTTACATTTGGACGGTCTATTAGTGTTAGTTTCTTGTGAAGATGCTAAGGAAATTGTGAGCCATGCAGTTGGTGTGCCTAGCCAAAGTTTTAGTAGTCATGCAAAATTATTAGCGGGATTGAAAGCATATATTCAACCAGGCGATCGGATTTTGTTTAAAGCCGCCCATTCTGTAGGTTTGGCTCGGGTGGTTAGTCAGTTGCGAGATGATTTCTGCCTCAATGCCAGTTATTAAGGCTATTACTTTCTGGCGTTGCATAAGTGCGGGATGATTTCACTAAATTTTCAACGATTTATCAATGGTTTCAAACGCTAATTCATCCCGCACTTATGCAACGCCGTTTCTAATGAGAATCATTAGAAAAATAACTGTTTTATACCTACTGTGTCAAGGATCTACATGGCGGGCATTACCAGGAGATTTACCACCTTGGTCTACAGTCTATGGCTATTTCAGAAGATGGGGCAAAGACCTTACTTGGCTTCAGGTTCATGACAAACTATATCAATGGGTTCGGGTAGGAGCCAGTGGAAAACCAAGTCCATGGGAAGCAGCCTTTGATAGCCAATCAGTTGAAACCGCAACCATGATTTGTACGGATGTTGGTTTCGACCCAGGAAAACAAATACATGGACGTAAGCGATTTATTACGGTTGACTTGTTAGGGCTAGTTTTGCGAGTCTTGGTTACTTCTGCAAGTGTGCCAGAACGTGCAGGCGCTAAACTAAACGTGCACGTTCTGGCAGGTTTATCACATGAAAGATAAAGTTAAAAGACTGCACACTATCTGGATGCATGGAGGATATCGGGGGGAAGATTTTGCCCACTGGATAATCGATGTTTTTCGTTGGATTGTGGAAGTGGTTTTCAGACCCTTAGAAAAGAAGGGTTTTACCCTTTTACCAAAACCTTGGGTTGTACAACGAACTTTCGGGTGGCTCAATTGGTGTAGAAGATTAAGTAAGGACTATGAAAGGCTAGCTGAAACTTCTGAGACTTTAATTTATATTGCAATGATACGTATCATGGTCAGGGGACTTGCATGATTTGTAACTCACTTCGACTTTTAAAACATCCTCTAAAGTATCGCCAGGTAATTTATTGGTTATCATTACTTTGGCGACAGATAAATTACCACCATCAGGATCACTAATAGTTAGATTCGGAGCGATAATTTCCTCCGTATTGCCTATTTTTTAATTTGTATCATCTGATACGCTCAACTTCTGTTTCTTCGCCATGAATTAATACTCTCCGAATATCCAAAAATATCTGCAAAATTATTTGTTGTTGTGATTCTGCGAACTTGCTGATACATCTGAGCTTAATTAACCTCCATCGAGATTAAACAGCAGTAGCTTCAAACTAAGTTGTTAACCGGAATTAAACTCAGTAATTTGGTATCTTTTGCTAGTAAATAAATTTAAATTCATGATTTAATACAAGCGACACACAACATGGAACAACCTTTGGCAATATAGTTGCAAAAATTACTGCCAAACAAATACTTCTTGCGCCCAAAAAAAAACAAAATTATTATTGCTAAACCTAGTATTTACGAAAACTTAATATTAGAGAAAATTGCTTATTGAGTATAAAATTATTAACATCCGTAGGTTGGGTAATAAATTATGCTGCATCACAATAATTCTTTAATGGCAAGATGGCTAAAAGCCCTTATATATAAGTAAAGCAAAATTTATTATATTTTTATTTGTTTTTTATTCACACCTGTTCTCCTAAGTAAACTTAGCTACAAAAAAAATGCGGATGATACATAGGGACGGTCTTTGCTATTAAACCATAGCTTGGAAGAAAAAATACATTACTCATTAAGACTTTGCGATTGCTTTAATTTTTCAACTATTGTGCAACAATAATGGATACTCTCCGAGGAGAATATCCATTGTGAATTCTAGTATGTGGTTAAAGGGCAAACTTAGGAGTTTACAGCCACTTTTAAACTAGCAGGTTGTCCGAGCTTGCCTTCTAGTATAAGTCCACGTTGATTGGCATGAAGATGGCGAATAATTATATATATGGATTCAATTTTTTCTGGTGTCCCAACTTTTTGGGCTAATGTTTCTAGGGAAATAGGAGCTTTCTCTTTCTTTAGCACTTCCATTATTTGTGTCTGTAATTCTAAGATGGCTGCGGCTGCTTTCTTCCCTGCTTCTACCCCTGGTTGGTGATAAGCATTAATATTTACAAAGCTAGCATAGAAACCCACGGCGCGGTCATATAAGGCTATTAAAGCCCCCACAGTCCGAGGATTTACCTGAGGAATGGTGACTGTAATGGAATCGCGATGATTTTCGTACAATGCTTGTCTGGTTCCTTGGAGGAAACCCGAAAGATAATCTCCGGAAGTAACTCCTGGTTCAATTTCTAGAGACTTGCCAGAACGGTCTTCTAGAACTTCAATAAAAGTCGCAAAGAAGTTGGGTACGCCTTCCCGTAGTTGCTGTACATAGGCATGTTGGTCTGTAGATCCTTTGTTACCATAAACGGCAATACCCTGATACACAGTGTTGCCATCTAAGTCTTTTTCCTTACCTAAGGATTCCATTACCAACTGTTGTAAATAACGGCTGAATAAGAGTAGGCTGTCTTTGTAAGGTAGGACAACCATATCTTTTTCACCCTTGCCATTACCTGCATAGTACCAAGATAAAGCTAATAAAGCGGCAGGATTATTACGTAAATCAGCTACACGAGTAGCGTTATCCATCTCCTTTGCCCCCTGGAGCATGGCACTAATATCAATCCCCTGTAAAGCTGCGGGAACTAAACCCACAGTTGATAATTCTGAAGTTCGTCCGCCCACCCAGTCATACATGGGAAATTTTGCCAGCCAACCTTCTGTATTAGCAATGTTATCTAACTTGCTGCCAGCCATAGTAATAGCGATCGCATTTTTGGCAAAGTCTAAACCTTTGTCAGTAAATGCTTTTTTTACTTCCACCATGCCATTACGAGGTTCGGGAGTTCCCCCAGATTTTGAAATCACCAATACTAATGTAGTATACAAGCGTTCGCTCAAATTTTCGAGGATTTTATCTATACCTGTGGGATCAGTATTATCAATGAAGTGAATCCTTAATGGTGGTTGATTGGGGGCTAAAGCTTCAGCCACAAATTGGGGACCTAGGGCTGAACCTCCAATACCGATGGAGAGAATATCTGTGAAACGAGGTGCTTTAGGTGGATGAATTCCACCAGTGTGGACTTTTTCGGCGAATGCTTCAATTTGCTCAATGCTATTGGCAATTTCTTGGGTAAGTTCGGGAGTTGGTGCTAAGTCGGGGTTCCGTAACCAGTAGTGCCCCACCATGCGGTTTTCATCCGGGTTAGTGATCGCTCCCTTCTCCAATTCTACCATCTGGGCAAAAGCCCGCTTGAATTTTGGGCTACACGCCTCCACAAAGGCATCATCAAAGCACATCCGGCTTACATCCAAGTACAAACCTAATCCTTCGTGGAAATATAACCATTGCTGGTATCTTTGCCAAAGTGCCGTAGGGTCCATAAGGAAATATCAAGTAAAGTGATTTTCACCAATAAGTTTAAGCTAAGTACAGCTTTATCCCCTGTCCCTCAGATACAGTTTTCTATAATTGATTCACTTCTCACCCAATAATTTGGGAAATTTAAGAATTTAATTAGGATTAGCGGAATAAGCTTACAAACCTTAGTTTATGGGATTTCCCATTTCCTATTCCTCACTTATAACTAAGAATCTCTCAAAACGTACCCCACACCACGCACGGTTTGAATTAAACGTTTTTGTCCTTCATCTTCGATTTTTAGGCGTAAATAACGAATATAAACTTCAATAACGTTAGATTCTCCCATAAAATCATAGCCCCAAACATTTTCTAATATTTGCTCCCTTGTCAATACTTCACGGGGATGTTTCATCAAGTATTTGAGCAATTCAAACTCCTTCATCGTCAAATCTATAGCCCGCTCATGGAGGATAGCGCGTCGTGTGCTAATGTCCAGTGCCAAATCACCAAAGCGTAATTGTTCAGAAGTATCTGTACTAGGTTTTAAATATAATTTAACTAATTTTAAGAAATCTTCAGAGCGGTAAGGCTTAAGAAAATAATCGTCAGCACCAGCTTCTAAACAAGCCACCCTATCTTCAACTGTCTCCCTTGCCATTAACATCAGTAGAGGAGATGTATTACCTTGATGACGAATATTTTTGCATACAGAAATTCCTGACTTTCCTGCTAGTAAGCGATCAATAACGATTAAAGCTGGCTGATACTCTTGAGTATATTCCAGTCCAATCGTGGCATCATGAGCTTCTATTGGGTAATAACCAGCCTCTTTCAAATCAAAAGTTAATTTATGTGCTAGGTTCTCATCACTTTCAATCACCAGAACGCAAGGAATTTGAGCAAAGGTCATATTAATTTTTGACTTTCAATGACAGGATATTGACGGACTAATGACAGGATATTGACGGACTATAGTTATTAAACTAATAAGCTCCCCATATGCATAATATCCGGACATTAGGTAAATGAGTGAGAGACTAAGCAGTGTTTTAAGGCGACAAGGAGAGGCTTGTACAACTAACAACTGACAACCATCAACTAAAAATTAAGGTAACTCCACAGATGTTGGCTTGGCAATATGTGGTAAGCCCCAACCTAATTTTTCCCGTAAGATACGGAAGAACTCCGGTGATTGCAGACGAATGAAACGCGTGACATATTGCGATCGCTCTAAATATACCCGAACTGTAGGCAGCACGTAACATCCTCCATTGCCATCCACTGTCATCAGTAATCTCGGTGTATTTACAGGATAAACATTCACAGGTTCGTTATCTGGAAATACCAATGCCCTAGAAGCCAGAGAATGGGGACAAATGGGAATTAACTGTAGTGCAGATACACCAGGGGTTAATACCGGTCCCCCCGCACTGAGAGAATAAGCTGTGGAACCAGTAGGTGTACAAATAATTACACCATCCGCAGCAATATCAACCGGCGCGTGATTACCCACAGCAATTTCAAAATGACACATTGAAGTTAACGGTTCTCGATGCAATACCATTTCGTTTAAGCAAAGAGCTTCCCACATGACAGTTTCTTCCCGAAATACTTGCACAGTGAGCATTGCCCGCTCTTCAATCTCGTATTCCCCAGCCAATAACTTTTCAATTGCATGGGGTAACTGATTCACATATGCTTCCGTCAAGAAACCCATATGACCGGTATTGACTGTCAAAATAGGGATACCACAAGGGGCCACTTGGCGGGATGCAGCCAAAACTGTTCCATCTCCCCCTAGTACTATGGCGAATCGCATATCCACATCAAATCCAGGGGGTATTAATCCTCTAATTGGAGTATGGCACACAGGACTTTCTGGAAGAGAATAGCCCAGTATACCGCCTATCCCATTAGAGAGATATACATCCCAAGCAAGGGCGCGGAATTTCTCTTGAAGTTCCATAGCGATGCGCATCGCTATGGGTTTTACGTCATTGTAAATAATGCCTACTTTCGGCACACTCAAATATCCAAATTATCTAGGCGATACTCTGTATTATGTTATCCTGACACGTTTTGGACAATCTAGATACAAGTCCAAAGTTAATAATTCTTGTACTTCTAACCTAATAATAGGGGAAAGGAGAATCCCTAATTACTGGTTATTGACATTTTTAAAAGGAGATCTTTTTGGTTTTTTACCCTTACCTTTGGTTTTCTGATAATCCAATTCCTTCAGCTTTTTCATAATTCGGTTAAAGTATTCTTGCAAATAACCTTCTAAGGTGGTGGTTTCACTCACATCCAAGGCAAATACCTGATAAACTTCGTCCATAGAAGCATCCAGAGGTTTACCACTAGCAATCACTTCCGTAAAAGCTAATCTATCCGCCACATTCCAACTCCACTGGAAAAAACGTAAACTACTACGCACAGCCCGCAATAAGCCGATTGGCATCCGAGTAATCTTTGCGTCTTTCCCTGATAACCGCTCACAAACCCCAATAATTTCCTCTGCGCTCCAAGCACGAGTCCCCACTATAGGGAATGCCTTATTTTTGGTTTCTTCTACAGACAAAGCCCGAATTACAAACTTGGCAATATCCTGTGTATCCATGTACGCAATGGGAGAAGATTCTCCTGTTACCCATACTGGCTGTCCTTCCAAAATCGGAATTCCATATTGACCAATTAAACCCTGCATAAAACCAGCTAAACGCAGAATAGTATAATTTAAGCCTGATTCCGCTAAAAATAGCTCTGTACACCGCTTAATTTCCATTAAAGGTACTTCGGGGTACATCTCGGCATTTAAGATGGACAAGAAGATAAATTGCCCTACATTTGCAGCTTTGGCTGCATTAAGTAAGGCAACTTTCCCTTCCCAATCTACTTTTTTAATACTTAAGGAATCGGTGGGACGCGCTGTGGCAGCATCTATGACTGCGGTTACACCTTCTAAAGCCGGAGGTAGGGTTTCTTCTCGACACAAATCTCCCCGCACCAATTCTGCGCCCCATTCCTTCAGAAAAGCTGCTTTTTTTAAGTTCCGGACTAGACAGCGTACCTTGTGCCCTTCATCAATAGCATGACGAGCCACTTGTCTTCCCAAGGTGCCAGTAGCACCGACGATTAATATTGTCATGGGGCTTCGTAACGATTAGTAAACTTTTATTAAGAATATTATCAGGTATATTATATTTTTAAATAAATGTTTACAAATATAATATACCTGATGTGGTAAATAAAAAATTGAATATCCAGCCCACCTCTGTTGAGTGGGCTATCTATAGGAGTTTCTATTCTTTTACGCCTTGAATTTTGAGCAATAGTGTGCCAACAGCCCAACCAACGAAGATTAAACTAAAGGCTAGTATTCCTGCGTTAAACATTTCACCGCCCATGGGTGTGAGTCTCCTTTATGAATTGTGTCACTGAATTTGTAGATTTGGGATTTTCCTAGAAGGTATAAGGGTACTAGGAACAGAAATTAGTTCGGCTCATTAGGGGTCCTTCGCAGCTGATTATGTCAGCCCGAAGGTATGAGACCAGTGTAAAGTATTTTAAACTAGTTTGGCAGCCTATCTGGTAGACCTTAAAATCTATCCTAGTAGTTATGATTGGCGAAAAAAATATTCATTTGGTTACAAGTACAAAATGAAAAATCAAGATTTTCCGGCATATGTGAATTGAAAATGTAGGCATTTTTGGATCAGTGGGATAAGTTTTACTGTTGTGCTGCCTTGTGGTTTCTTGCTCAAAATTATAGTAAACACACAGTCTAGGGAATGCCTTTGCTACCTTGTCCTCTACTCCCTTTCTCCCATGGCTAATCCAGCTAAATAAGCTGTTGTCCAGGCACTTTGAAAATTAAAACCACCAGTAACCCCATCAATATCTAATATTTCCCCAGCAAAATAAACTCCGGGGGCAATTCGACTCTCCATGGTTTTAAAACTGACTTGTTTGAGACAAACTCCCCCACAGGTGACAAATTCATCTTTGAATACCCCTTTCCCTTGAATGAAGTACTCTCCTTGGGAAATTTCTCGGATTAATTGACTTAAAGTATCTTTTGATACGTATGCCCATTTGGTATCTGGAGGAATCTGGACACGATTTACAAGAAATTGCCAGAGACGATGGGGTAAATTGACACCACGGTGTAATGCGACCGCTCTTTTTCCCCATTCATTTTTGACGGCTAAAAGGTGTTCTCTTAGTTGGTCTTGATGGTATTCTGGCGACCAATTAATAATCAATGTGGCACGATAGTTACTTTCATATAAGCCTCTTGCACCCCAGGCAGATAATTTTAGTACCCCAGGACCACTCACACCCCAATGGGTAACTAGTAAGGCTCCAGTTTGTTCTAGACGTATTTTTTCTGATACTTGCAAACGCACCTTTGCCGTATTTACACTAACGCCAGCTAACTTTGTTAAATTATGTTCGGGGATATTAAAGGTAAACAGGGAAGGAACTGGGGGTTCGATATCATGACCTAAATCTTGGGCAATTTTATAACCTATGGGGTTACTACCTGTTGCTAATAATAAGCGCTCGCAGTTCAGGCTTTCCCCAGATTTGAGGGTAACAGTAAAATGGGAACTGCTTGATTTAACTGCCATCACAGGTATACCTATCTGTAGCTTGACACCCAGATTATTTGCAGTTTCTAGTAAGCAATCGGCAATGGTTTGGGAGCTGTTAGTAACAGGAAACATTCGACCATCAGCCTCAGTTTTCAGCTTGACTCCTGCCTTTTTGAACCAGGCAATGGTATCTTTGGGTTGAAAGCGACTGAATGCACCCCTCAGTGCTTTTCCTCCCCGGGGGTAATTTTGTACCAGTAAAGCTGGATCGAAACAAGCATGGGTAACATTACACCGTCCACCACCGGAAATTAATACCTTTGCCAAGGGTTTACGACTAGCCTCAATTAAGGTAATTTGGGCAGAGGGATTGACTCTAGCAGCTGCGATAGCACCAAAAAATCCAGCTGCACCACCCCCAATAACAATAATGTTCTGAGTTTGCAAAGAAGATACATTCCCCAAATCAAATTAGTTTTGTTTTAATATCCAGACTATCGGTTTTATCGATTATTTACAAAAGTTTATGTAGATCTTATTTACCAAAGTCTTATCTGTATATTACCTACTAGAGAATAAATTTTCCCTTCCATTTTAAAATCGCCACCAACTTGTTTGGGCATAACTCAGTAAACCGAAAAAAAGTGCCAATAAAAATAATAAGCCAATCACTCCACCTGGGATAAAAGTTAAAATTGCCAAACCTCGCAAAACGTAAACTGCGATCGCAACTCCTAAGAAGATTCCAAACCCTTGAGTGAATCTACGATTTAATTTAGATTGACTCACTATAATTTCCCCCTATAATTGGCAAGCATATAACTATATTAAATCTTATATTTTGCTAATGCCTAAGTTTGCGAGCACAATCAAAATGACTGCGACTCTTTTAGTAAGACGGGGAGTGGAACTTAGACAGGTATTGGAAGAGGTGGAGGGGTAGTAGAACAAAGAGCTTTGAGAACTTGCTTGATCAAAGGAATACCACTAGAGTACAAAGGCAGGTGATTGGGTTTATGTTCTTGTTGTAGATGAAACTGCCAATACTCATCCCAATCGCCACTGATGTATAAAGAACCCAGGGGAAAAAGAGCCTCAGCACCCCTCATGGTCCATCTAGCCCCAGTGATATCCATCCTGTTTGTCTTTAATCAGGTGGCGACAACCACCCTCAACCACCCCCGTGGCCATGGGGAATCCAGCTTTTAAGAATCGTCATATTTGAGGTATTTGGCATTGTTAAGTAAATATCTAGCACAGGTAT
>CBZS010000469.1 GCA_000613065.1 Richelia intracellularis
ACATTCATATGCATATCAGGGTAAGCGCATCTCAAATTCGATTGACAAGCGGGTTGAGAGGTCTCATCATAATGTTGGGATAAACAAGCAGTAAGAACAGTCAGCATATAATTATTATCCATAGCGGCTCGATTACATTTTTGGCGATTACTACGTTTCAAAA
>CBZS010000470.1 GCA_000613065.1 Richelia intracellularis
GCTTAACAGTATTAAAAGCATCCTCAATTCGCCATCTACGTCTATAGAAATCAGCCACTACATAGGGAGGTAAAATAGTTGGGTCAAGTACACTAGTCAAATAAGAATGCCATGTTTTACCCGAACGTACTTCAATCAAACTTAATGTGAGAAACGGAATTTTTTTCGTGCCATAGCCCAGATTTATCAAACGGTTTTTGAGACCATAACTATTCGTAAACACTTGCTCAACCTGAATGGGAGCTCCCTTTTTTAAGCGAGTCATAAAGTAAACTTATTGTTAAACTAATTGTAGCCAAAAGGTAAAATGATAGAATCCTCTGTCCAGTAATAGTAAGGTTTTTGCTGTCACTAAATTTAAAATATATAATTCAAATTTAATAGCAGAAGCTCTAATATTCTCATTCAACCAAATTTCTATTGGGAAACGAGTCATTAAATCTATGACTGCTCTCATTTTTCTCGCTAATTGACCTTTAGGAAGATGTTCTAAGCTTTTGAGTTTACGAAAAAATCCTTCTAGGCTTGAACAGTCTACTATCCAAATCCAATGAAATTTTGATAGAGTAAATTGAATACTTTCAGGTCTTGCACGATTATTTCTTGTATACCAATTGGCTCTTAAATATGGCAACAAATCCTTAAAAATTTTCTCGAATAATTGGGCCGTAAACCTTAAAAACCTTTGGGATATAGGTTCTTTACTAACAATATTGAGACTACACCAGAGAAAACCTTATCTGGCTAACATTCTTGTAAGTTCAGTGACTCCTGCCAGATCTCGCCACAGCAAGGTTAATATTGCCGCGACCATGAATGGTAAGTTGAGAATTCTGTCCCTTAGCCCTAGTTGACGATCGTAGTTTTCTTCTCTTGTTATCACTGGTGTAAGCAACCCTTCTAGTTGCTCAGCGATTATTTCATTTTCCACCATTGGTCGTTGGATCTTCTTGCCATGGTCAGGATTGGCTTTTCTGCTCTGACTCATATTGGGGACCGGCTCACTTAAATCCCTGTCTCCAATTGAGTTTCACATGATTTGCCTCAACTGCCAATATGCATTTTCATTTAGGGCAATTTCTATACTTGGATATATTGACAAAATGTATTTGTTTTTTACTTGTTACTAATGCTAAATCTTCAAATAATATGGTCATATATGAAGTTTACTCAAATTATCACCCTATAAATATTTCCATGTATAGGGTGATAATTAATTTTATACAATAAAAATAGGCGTTACTGAGTTAGGGGATGAATTCACTAAATTTTCAAGGATTTTTCAATGGTTTAAAACGCTAATTCATCCGCTGACTCAGTAACGCCGCAAATTCCTGTTGACACAATTTTCGTAGTTGGGATTGTGCCTGGGTATATTTTTTGGTCAGACGTTTTTCCAGTTGTTTTAAGTCAGATTCTTTACTGCCTTTACTTTCTATCACTAGCCACCGTTGTCGCACACCACCAGAATCATTACAACAGGGGGCAATACGATATCCTGGAATTTTACTTGGTACACATGCATCAATACTGTTATTTTCTAATAGTTATTTTGCCGCAGTTAGGATTGCAGGAACTCGGGATACCCATCTTAATGAGACTATCATCTGCAAATTGTCTTCAGTGTAAAGGGCTGCATCCCCAACAGATAAAGCATCAATTTGCCATTGTTTGTGGAAATATGCCATAAGTGTTCCAAACATGGCAGAATCGACTTCATTACCATGTCCAACTCTTAAATATAAAGGAATATCTCCATCACCACTCCACATCAAGTCAAGGATAAATTGTTTCAAATCTGGTCGGTGGTCTCTAGAATAACCATATGTAATTGTAATAAATCGTGATTGTGCTGATGCTTCATCATCAGTACCTGTTCCATAATCCCCATGTACATAAAATCAACTTGAATCCAAGTGGAAGCTGTCCATTTTCACTTCAAATCTATCTGCTGCTGATAGTGCGACTCGAATAAATATTTCCGTTAATCTTGCATCATATAGTTTGTCTAAGACTCTGCCCAAGGATTAATCGTTCAAATGTTCTGGTTGTATTCCCTCTGCCAATAAATGTTCCGTTGCAATCCCTGAAAAGAACTTCTCAAATAAATATAGTGGTGCACAGATAAAGCCTAAGCCATTGAGAATCATTGGTTTGACCACTTGGCCTGCGCTGATTATTTCTTGGGGATGAGTTCCAAGCAGTTGGTTGAACAAATGAACCAAGCTCATTTCATCAATAATCCCTCCCACTATGCCTAAGAGCATGTTTTAAAAGGTGGGAGCTATCATAAAAAAGCTCACAAGCCATATGCTGAGAATTATAGAAAACAGCACCCCGTGAGCAAATGACGCAGGTAATTTGTAAGAAAGAATTTACCAATAAAAGTAAGATGTAATGTTGATGAGTAAAAAAACAGGGACAAGTATTTTGGAGTATGCTAGACCCACCACAACAACCCAAATCATTAACAAGATCATAAATAAATAGAAGACTTGCGGTTGCCAGCATCGAAAATGAATGGAGTAGAATCTCGGGGCTTTCAAGCTCAGATGACGTTGAAATATTGCCAAGGTAGAGCAAGGTTAGCACAAACAGTATTGGGTTGGGGTAGAGAAAATATAGAGTTAGGGTTAGGGGAAAAAAGAACAGGGATAATCTGTGTGGGATTACAATCAGCCTTTAGCACAGCAAAGCGTTGCCAGGAGAAATAACCTCTTCTGTTGTGGCATTATCCCTGGGACAAATTGCACAATATCATTCTCAACAAGACCCAACATTTAAAACTTCCTTAGCCTATACGCGGTTAACAGCAACATCCGCACTAGAAAAACTCAAAGAACAGGGATTTACCCAGGAGCAATTGCCTTGCGCCAGTACAATGGCACAAGTATTGAATCGAATGGGCTATGGTCTTCCTAAAGTAGTAAAAGCCAAACCTCAAAAAAAATTCCACAAACGGATGATATCTTCAACAACATCAAAGAATTTCAGCCGCAATCAACAAACAAGCCTCAAAGTCAAAGGACTAAGCATGGATTGCAAAGCTACGGTTAATATCGGGGGTTGGTTATTCTCGTGGTGGAAAAACCAGAGGAGACAATCAAGCTGAGGAGCATCATATGGGATGCACAGAAAAATATACTCCCTGTGGGATTTTTGATCAAGATAGTGGGCAATTATTGTATATTAACTTTGGTAGTTATTCTTATAAAGCCAGGGATTTTACTGTTGAGACTCTAATTCAATGGTGGAAGACAATAACACCAGAACAAAAGCAGGATACCAAACTGATACAAATTAAAATTGATAATGGTCCGGAAAGTAGTGGAGTCAGAACTCAATAAAAAAAAGGATGGTTGAGTTTGTTGATCTCCTAAATATACCAATTAAATTGCTTTACTATCCTCCTTACCATAGTATATACAATGCCATAGAGGCTTGTTCGGGTATTCTTGACCAGCATTGAAATGGGTGGGCGAAGCTTGTTGATGTTGAAATCATGCTTTCCAGGGCTTCTAGTATGACTTGGAAAGGCTTATATCCTATCTTGAGTTTAAGTAAAACTGTTTACCAAAAAGGGATTTCTCTAACAAAGAAAGCTATGAAACAAGTCGAGTCTAGATTATAGCGAAATCCACTGTTGCCCAAATGGGATATATTGATTCAACTGCTTTTGCTGGTAATTTCTTTTTCAACAATTATCTAATAATTATCTTACCAATTTAATGTGGGAACAGTGGGAGTTAATCCCACAGCTGTTTCTAGAGGCAAAACCAGGTGGTCATCAACGTATGATAACATGTATGTAACCAGTACTAAACGCGATTTTATACGTACTGTGTCAAGGATGTACATGGCGGGCATGACCAGGAAATTTCCCACCTCTGTCTACAGTCTATGCCTATTTCATAAGATGATGCAAAGACCGTACTTGGCTTCAGCTTCATGACAAACTATATGAATGGGTTCGGGTCGCAGCCAGTCGAGAAGCAAGTCCATGGGAAGCAGCCTTTGATAGTCAATCAGTTGAAACCGCAACCATGATTTGTAAGGATATTGGTTTAGACGGAGGAACAAAAATACATGGACGTAAGCGATTTATTACGGTTGAGTTGTTAGGGCTAGTTTTGCGAGTCTTGGTTACTTCTGCAAGTGTGCCAGAACTTGCAGGGGCTGAACGTGCATGTTCTGGCAGGTTTATCAGATGAAAGATAAAGTTAAAAGACTGCACACTATCTGGATGGATGGAGGATATCGAGGGGAAGATTTTGCCCACTGGATAATCTATGTTTTTCCTTGGATTGTGGAAGTGGTTCTCAGACCCTTAGAAAAGAAGGCTTTTACCCTTTTACCAAAACCTTGAGTTGTAGAACGAACTTTCAGGTGCCTCAATTCGTGTCGAAGATTAAGTAAGGAGTATGAAAGTGTACCTGAAACTTCTGATACTTTAATTTATATTGCAATGATACGTGTCATGGTCAGGCGACTTGCATGATTTGTAACTTACTTCGACTTTTAAAAGATCCTCTAAGTGCTCGATATCTTGTACTTTGATTTGTGATTCTGAAAAACTCATACTTCAAAAATACAACATTTTGCAATCGCACCTGCTAAATGTTGGTTCACTATAGGTTTAAATAGTAGGGATTGGACTAGGACTAGAGTCAGAAACCATAACTGCTGGTGGATTATGAGGTTCTCCCAACATAACAATGGAGCAAGTGAGTTGATTTGCTAACTGGGAAGTCACATCACCAATAGTTAAACCACCAGCACTGCTAGGATTGCGAATGAATGGCAAAACAACAAGATCGTATAATCTGGCTGCTTGTAAAATTGCTTGAGCTACATTTTCATGGGCAATGATTTGAATTTCTGGTGGATTGGCTAATGCCATTTGGAATACGAATGAGGAAAGCTGCGATCGCCTTTCAGAAATTTTGTTAGAACTGGTACGACGTTCACAAACATTGAGTACAGTTACTTGAGCTTGATTTGTCTCGGCTAAAATCTGGGCAAATTGTACTGGATACACAGAAGGTGCTGGTAAATTCTCTACAGGGACTAAAATTCGTTGAATTTTCTGGGGGGATTCCACCAGACGTGTCACTGCTACAGGACAATGGGATGACCAGATAACGCTATCGATTACGTTGCCAAATAAACGCGCTCGCAAACCTGTACGCTTTCCCCACCCCATGACGATTAAGTTGGCTTTTTGTTCCTTGGCTGCACGACAAATTCCTTGTGCAAAGGCATCGTCAATACGTAACAATGGCTTGGCTCTCACCTCCAAAACCTGACTTAGGGCGATCGCTTTAGCCAGTAGTTGTTCACTACGGTGAACGGAATTCTCTAAAGTAGGAGCATCCATCTGTGCAGTTGCAGTAGCGATCGCTAGCGGTACAATCTGTCCATGGGTTTGTCGTGCTAATAAAGCAGCTATTTCTATGAGATATTGTTGGGTCTGGGGATTGTGGTTAGGAACAACAATGGTGAAAGGATTAACATTTTCCCTTGGGGTTGGATAACTAGGTGCTTTTAATTCTCTGTCTGGGGCTAGGGTATTTTTTAACCCAGTTGCTACCTGATTGGTAATTAATGGTCCAATGATGCAAGTCACAATAACTAAAATAATCAAACTATTGAATACATTAATATCCAATAATCCAGATCGATACCCTACAAAAGTTGCTGCTAGTGTTACCCCTACTTGGGGTACGCTCAAAGACCACATGGTCAACATTTCCTGCCAGTTGTAGCGATAGAGTAATTTTGCTAATAAGGCAGCAATTAATTTACTGGTAATTAAGCCCACAATCACAAAGACCGTAAACCATACCATACTTGCACTTGTAATTAGGGTTGATACATTAACCAGCATTCCCAATTTGACAAAGAAAATAGGAATAAATAGGGCACTCCCTAGAAAAATAACCTTATCTTTTACTGGCCCACTACCAATGGCATTATGTACAGTTAAGCCAGCTAAAAATGCTCCTACAATTGCTTCGACCCCAATTATCTGAGCCCCTACTCCAGCTAAAAATACTGTCCACAATACAAATAAGAAGTGATTGCCTTCATCTTCTCCAGAACGACGGAAAAATTCTTTACCTAAACGCTCAAACCCAAGCAAAATAACTAAGCAGTAAATAAATACACTATTAACTAGGGTGATAAATCGCCAAAACTGAAATTCTTCCCCACGAGCGGCAACACAAACCGCTAATAACAAAACTGCACCAATATTAGTAACAACAGTAGCTCCTGTAGTTACGTTTACTACTTCATTTCGGGAAATACCCAAACGGTTAATAATAGGATATGCCAAAAGTGTATGGGAGGCAAGAACAGAGCCAATTAAGATTGCCTGCTTCCAATTCAAACCAAAAATAAATGCAATAACCACCCCTACGGTTAAAGGAACTACAAAAGTTAAACTCCCAAATCCTAAAAACCGGTTTTTGTAATTACGAAATTGTTTTATTTCAATTTCTAATCCTGCAACAAACATTAGATAAAATAATCCAATGTCAGCAAGAAGCTCCATAATGGGGGATTGGGTGGGTAATAATTTGCCTCCAGATTGTCCAAAAGTTACTCCTGCCAAGACTAAACCTACCAATCCGGGGAGTCTTAATCTTTCAAATAAAATAGGTATAAATAGAATTACCAATAATAGAATTACGAACGGTAAAATCGGTTCTTTCCCAAATAAGGAGGAATTAGATTGCAGAGCTAGAACTTGTAATATGAGATCCATTGGTAGGATAGGCGAAAGCAATGGGATGGCTTGATTAGACTAGGGATATAATTTTGGGGGGGTAAGTAGAAAGCTTACGAATAAGAAGCTTTAAGCTTCAACAAGATTCTGATGGTTAAACCGCATTTAAACAGAGGAGTTTGCCCTGAGGAAAGTCTAAAGGCAAACATAATTACTTATATTGCTATTTTTTATTTTGATAACTGCATGATTATTACAATGCTCATTCGGACTAACCCGGAAACTGCCATGAATTTGGTAATATTATATACTTAAAACGGCTAAAAACTGGACTTTTGTATAGCGGTAATAACAAGTATTATAAATTAATAAACAATATTACTTGAGAAACCAGGTAAAGTCTGATGTTAAAAATAGATTTTACCCAAGAAGACATTGATAAACTTCATTATGAAAAATATCATTATCCTCATCCAATCCATTAGTATACAAAAAGATGGAAGTTGTGTATCAAAAAAGTCAGGGGATAAAACATAAAGATATTTGTAGTTTGTGTAAAATATGAAAAACAACATTAATAGTTTACATTAAACAAGATCAATCAGGAGAAGTAGAAGAACTAAAAAAAATACACCACAAAGGACAGCCAAGTGAATTAAATCAGTATAGTGATATTTTGAAATAATATTTTGAGAAACATCCAGCTACAAGTATTGCAGAAGCGAGTGATGCCATTGAAAAAATAACTGGTATTAAGCGCAGTCCAACTCAGGTAAGAGAATTTCTGCTCAGAACAGGTTTGGGTTGCTTAAAAGTGGGGTATGTACCGGGAAAGTCAGTAGACCCAGAAAAGATTGAAGAGGTAGAAAAATATAGACAATAAAAGCTATAAGCATGACTGGAAGAAGCTATTACCGGAAAGAAAGTAGTTTTTTTGTTGACGCAGCCCACTTTGTATATCGAGCATACTTAAGATTTTATGGTGTTTTATAAGAAGATTGATCTGTTCACCTTCCGGTAGAAAACGATTTAATGTTTTAGGAGTAGTTAATGCAGTTACTAAGGAAATAATTACAATTACAAATGAAACTTATATTAATTCAGAAAGTCTGTGCCAGTTATTACTTAAATTAGCTAATCTGGGGGTAAATAAAGCAATTGTTCTTGTACTAGATAATGCCAGATATCAGAAGTGTAAATTAGTACAAAACTATGCGACATCAGTAGGGATACAACTATGTTATTTACCTTCTTATTCTCCATAATTAAATTTGATTGAAAGATTTTATCAATTTATTAGAAATGAATGTTTATACTCTAAGTACTATGCTAATTTTTTTTGCAGATTTTAAGGCAGCAATCTCTAATTGGATTGGTACCGCTAATACTCATCAGCAAAAGAAGTTAAACAGCTTATTGACTCTCGAGTTTCAGACATTTAAACAAGTCTAAGTTTTAGCCGTTTAAACTGAAGCTCGCCTTTTACGAAAAAGGAAATCTATGCATAGTGAGATTTACAGAGATTTCAAGTCCAAGCTTACTGGGTACAAATGATGCTAATTCCGAGTAAATCTATTGCTCTTTGTTGTATAGCTGTAGGCTGAGTAATCTTCTCAAAAACGAAGGATTTACTACCGATTGTTGTAGAAGTTGTATTTTTAACAATTGTAGCTAAATCATCCAATAACGTTTGAAAGCTATGAACGGGCAAATTATCTGAGGTGCGCTTTTTGTTCGCTTTATTTTTAGCTTTTTCGCTCTTTTTGGCAGAAGATACAACAGACTCTTTTCTCGCTGCTGCTGCTTCCCAATCATCTTCATCAAAAAGTATTGGAGATAAAAGTTCTCGCATATGCCATTCTACATAATAAGACAACATACATAGAAAAATATGGGCTTTTACACGTTCGGCTGTATAGTGGGAAATTGGAAGAACTTTTAAATCAACATTTTTATAACTACGGAAAGCTTCTTCTACTTGTGAGAGATTTTTATAGACTTTTACCGTATCCGTAGCAGATAAAGTTTCTTCATCCAAAGATGTACGAATTATATATAAACCATCCAAGACTGCTTCTGCATCAATTTTTGACTTATTTCTCTGATATGAAAAACTGTTCTCTTCTATCTCAAATTTGAAATGTTTTTCAACATTAAATTTATTGATAACTTTACCTACTTTTACACCAATATTATCCTCGCCTTTTAGTGGACGAGCTTTTCTCGAAGTTGCTGCAACAATTTTCTCTAATTCCTTTTCTGTTGCTTGTAATAATTCTTCTCTATTTTTTTTCCTTTCTGCTGCCAATAAAGGATTTAGACAAGCTATTAATCTTTCCCCTGGATAATATTCGCTTTTGATTGATGCTAAATTTCGTTCATCAAACAGAGATAATTCAATAGCTGATTGTTCGACTAATTTCTTGATTTGAGGCGCTCTTAAAACGCTAATCCAGTCTAAACCTTCTTTATTTTTTAAGTCTTCTCGAATCCTTCTTTATTTTTTAAGTCTTCTCGAATCCTTCCTTGAGTAATCATTCCACGGTCTCCGACCCAGACTACTCTCTTAATACCAAATCTCGAGCTAACCTTATGTATTTGATTAGTAAACGTCTTTGGGTCGGATGTATTTCCCTGAAAGACTTCTACTGCTATTGGACAACCTTTCTCATTACATAATACCCCAAATACTATTTGTAATTTACCAAGTTTTTTATCACGATTATAACCATATTTTGCTAACGGACAAGCTTTTCCTTCTAAATATGTAGAACTAAACTCATATAGAACCAAACATCCTTCCTTCAAATGAAGCTTGGCAAGATTATTTTCAATTTCTCCTTGGCGTTCCAATAAAAAATCCATCGCCAAATATAATTCATCCTCATCCGCTCCTTCTAGCCCTAAAACTTCCCCTAAACTTGAGAAAAAAGTTTCTCCATCTAGCCCTCTTGCTGTTGCTAATTTAGAAGCTGGTTTGACAATACGCGCCACTATCATAGCCTCAATTATTCTTCTTCTTCTGCTGTTTGAACCATCAATTAAGGTATGTAATCCTAATTTTCTTAAGCTTGATAGTGTTGCCGCCACATGACCATGAGGACGGCTACGAATGATTTTAAATATTGCTTCTAAATCTTCTACTGCTTTACCTCCTTTAAGCAGAATTTTTAAATCATCTACCGTTTCCGAAGGCAGTTTTGAAAGATTCGCAAGGGTACGTTTACGAACTTTTCCTTCCTCACGGTATGACTCGCGAAGCAGAACGGCTGGGGGAGAGTTTCTGTTAGGAATACGTTCTATATACATGACTACAATTTTCTCATATTTATCCCTTCATAATATTAATAAAATCTTTAATTACATGGGGACAGATATTTTTTATAAAAACACTCAACCTTTGGAAGGTTAAAGCTTAAAGGTCTGTTTAGTACATATGCTCTGGGGGAACTTTAGTTTAAACTATACAAGCTACTCGCTTTTACTGTATTAGTATCTCCTAACACATGAAAATAAGTTCATGGATGGATCTGACTCAAAATGAATAGTAAGCGGTCATAATCATCTTTGAGCAATACACTCAAAGCTCTTCCAGCCCTAATTAACCATTGTCGATCTGCTTTACGTAACTGATAAACATTGCGAATGGCAGCCGCGGCTAACGATTCCACTGGGGCTCCACCTACAGCAAGCAGTGTACGTAAAAAATCTAACTCTTCTGTAAACTGAATAATTGCTTCTGGCTCACATTGATGAACTGCTTGATGAATTTGTGGTGGTCTTGGCGGTAAATACTGGTATATATAATTGCCTGATAATATACCACTTGTTGCCGTTTGTTCAAAACCAACGATCGCTGCCCGAAATTGGGTTTTGAGCATGGCAAATATTTGGGGTTGCTCCTCTCGCAATTCCTGCAAGGATAATCCTAAGGCGACTGGTCGATGTATGTTATCTATAGGCATAGTAGTGGCACTATAAACTACTGCATAGACCAAATTGCCAGATTCTTCATCCACAGAACGAACCCAACTCCCAAAGGGAGGCATGTTAGGAAAGCTCAGGTCATCTGGTTCTAAACACTGAGCTAAAAATTCTGTACTTGTGGTTTCAATTACCTCTGCAAAATTATTGGGGTGGCGATCGCTGCTAGTCAATTGTGGTAAAGGAAGACGCATGAGAAAACTGAGCAGGGGATTAAGGAAGAAATATTAATACGTATCCAAATTTGGATAACTTAATTTACAACTTCTAATTCGGATAGTCTGAATGTAATTAATTTATCCCAGTTACCACCTTCAAACAAGACTGCTACTTTGCCATCACTGACTCTTTGCACAAGTCCTTCATAACGGTAGTAAGTATCGGCAGCATTTTTGACGCGAACGGTTGCTCCAGGCAAAATCATGATGTGTCACCTCTAGGTTTTCTGTTTCTAGCTTAATACTTGTTTTGCATAATTTCTGATTAACGGATCATATCCAGTTACGGACTTATTATGAAGGCTATAAGGGAGAAAGTTGTGGAAAGAGTGGGAGAAAGCAGCTAGGGAGAGGAAGATATGAATTTTGGCGAGGGACGATGTAAGTCGTAAACCCCAGTTCCTATAAGTCGGCGCAGCCGCCCAAGGAAATGGCTCGGGAACGCGCGAGGTTGGCAGTTAATTGTCAACCAACAACTATCAACATTTCTTGTTCAATCCAAAATTAATAATACTTACGTCGGATACGAAAATTGGCTACCGACTCCACTAAGCCAATATTGATAAAATTGCTCAGCAGTGCAGAACGTCCATAAGTCATCCAAGGTAGGGGAATACCTGCGACAGGAGCTAAACCAACGGTCATTCCAATGTTAATTATTGTTTGGAAAAGAATCATGGATAGCATACCCACAGCTAGTAAGGAACCAAAGTTATCATTTGCCGTTTGGGCAATGTGTAATAAACGCAAACAAATTATACAAAAAATAGATATAGTGATCGCACAACCAATAAAACCAAGTTGTTCTCCAACTGCGGAAAAAATAAAGTCTGTATGCTGCTCTGGGACAAAACCAAGCTGAGTCATTGGTCCTTGATTTACACCCCAGCCCCACATATTGCCTGAACCGATGGCAATTTTTGATTGAGCCTGGTGATACCCGGCTGCTAAAGTATCTTGCTCTGGATTCAAAAATACTGTTAATCGAGCCTTTTGATAGGGTTTTAATATGTTATTCCAAGCAAATGCTCCCAATTCTCCCCCCAGTAGATTTAGTGCCAGCCCACCCACTGCACTAATACCAAATTTTCGCCAGGGCAGACAAAACCATGCGACTACACCCATAGCTATAGACCAAGCAATCCACCCTGGCTTGAATAAGTTATCTAAAATTGCAGCAATTACTGGGGAAACTAATAATAACAACCAGCCAGGATTCGCATTAGCCCAATACAGCATTCCTAATACAATAGCTCCAAATACTAAGGATGTTGCCAAGTCTGGTTGACGAAATACCAACAGGCAAGGTAACCCAGTAAAAGCTAATACTCTAAATACATGCTCTAGTTTGGAAGCTGTACGTTTGTGCAATAAGGCGGCAATAGTGATAATTACCCCTATTTTGGCAGACTCAGATGGTTGGAGCTGAAAGCCAAAAAGATTAATCCATCGTTGTGCTCCCTTGGCACTGGTACCAATTACAAGAACGGCAATCAAACTGAGATTAGTAATTGTGTAAGTTACCCAATGAAATTTCAGCCAATTTTGATAAGGGATACGGGCAAGTACCAGTGCTAAAAGTACCCCAACTCCACCTGTAAGCCAGTGCCACAACCAATCTTTTACGACTTCACTGGTTTCAGTACTCCGGATCATGATACCACCAAAAATGGTCACACCCACCGTCAGGATAAGCAAAGGCACATCTATCTGTTGCCATGGTTTAATAAGAGACTGGTGTATAAACTTTGCCGGGGAAAAAGGGGATTTATTTAACAACATGGTAGTGGCAATTTGTAGGCTTGGGTCAGCATTATTACTGTATTATTGGGTTCCATTCTCCAACACTGAAAAAACAGTAAATCAGTTAGGA
>CBZS010000471.1 GCA_000613065.1 Richelia intracellularis
GTTTGTCATGAACCTGAAGCCAAGTACGGTCTTTGCGCCGTCTTCTGAAATAGCCATAGACTGTAGACCAAGGTGGTAAATCTCCTGGTAATGCCCGCCATGTACATCCTTGACACAGTACCTATAAAATCGCGTTTACTACTGCGTACATAGATGTTGTAAGTGGACGACCACCTGGTTTTGCCTCTGGAAACACCTCTGCGATTAACTCCCACTGTTCTCACGTTAAATTGCTAGGATAATTCTTAGTCATTTGTTCACGGGGTGCTGTTTTCTATAATTCTCAGCATATGCCTTGTGAGCTTTTTTATCATACCTCCTACCTTTAAAAACATCCTCTAATATTAGATGCGACTTGTGCGCCAATTGATATTAGCTATCCAACAGATTTAGGCATCTTAAATAAAGCCAGAAAACAAACAGAAAGAATTATAGATTCTCTTTATGAAAAGATAAAGGTAAGATTAGATAAAAAGCTAAGGACTTATCTAAAATTGGCAAAACAAGACTATATAGTAATGGCAACAAAAAGTCGTCCTCGGCACAAACAAAGAAGTAAAGTCATAAAAATACAACTTCAATATATTAAAATAAACCTATCTCATATTCAGGTTCTAATCAGTTTAGAAGCAACATTATCAGCTTGAGCAAAAAGAGAATATAAGATGTTGTTAGTGGTCAGATAAGTCTATCGTCAACAGTTATGGTTATATGAAAATAAAAAACAAAGCATATCAGACCGGATTGTGAGTATAAAGCAACCACACATCCGCCCTATAGTCAGAGGGGAAGCCAGACAATTCGTAGAATTTGGTGCGAAATTATCGGCTAGTTATTTTGACGGATATGTATTCTTAGACCATATTTGTTGGGATAACTTTAATGAATCAGCAGATTTAAAAACAGAAGTAGAAGGTTTTCAAACTACACAGGTTATTATCCGAAATCTGTTCATGTAGATAAAATTTATCGGACTAGAGAAAACAGAATTGTGTGTAAAAAACGAGGTATTAAAATGAGTGGTCCACCTTTTGGGAGACCTCCAGCTAATCTGAGTCAAGAATAAAAAAGACAAGCAAATGAATCTGAGAGGATTCGTAATAGTCTTGAGGAAAACTTTTGGCAAGGGAAAAGAATATTTAGCTTGAATAGAATCATGGCTAAACTTTCTCATACTTGTGAAAATGCAATTGCTATTACTTTTTTAGGAATGAATCTTTCTACTTGGTTATGGCGGCTTTGTTTTATTTTTTATGTCAATGCATGTCAAGTACGCCTTTTTTATGCAATTCTGATTATTCAATCTTATCTTTTAACTCTTTGTGTTTAACAAAAGTTATCTTTTGTTTTTGACTAAATTGTCCATCGCTCCCCACTGAACTTTTTCAGCAAGCCCTAATTAGACAGGAAAGTAGAACGTTGCGCTTAGTTCAGCACTGTAGGCAGGTTTCCCACCGTAGGCAACTGTCACTGGCTAGCGTACGCGGAGCAAGTAACCCGAAGGGAGGTACCCTCCGTATATAGCGACTGCAGAGGAATAATGTTCTCTAGCAGACTTTCATACACAATCTTTTGAGCTTTTCTGATTATTGTGTATGGTGCCAGTCATTGACATGGGTGAAAAGAACATAGCGAATGCTAAATATCCTGAAAAATATAGGCAATTAACCGTAATCACCCGTAATTATCTATCCCTTCTTACCTTGATCGCCGTGGCTAGGACAAGGAGGAGCAGAAATAGAGCGATTTAACCAACCAGTAGCTTGTTCTAAGCGAGCGATCGCTTCATCTGGTTGCTCCTTTAATAAAAAGACCAAAGCTGCCGCCGCTTGTTCGCTAGCGCGGGCTTTGCGATTAGACTTGAGACGATGCCAATCATTAGGAGCAATGCCTAGCCTATCCATCAATGCTTGTGCTAGTTCTACGGTCGTTAAACTATTGACATCAGTAGATAATTGCATATTTTTAGATTCCACCATAATTGTTGGGCATACTATTTTTAAAACTAGTTTACCTAAATCCTAGATGCAACTGCCCCATCAGCACAACGAAACAAATTCTTCCCATACAGAGTTAGAAACAGAATTTGAACAAGCATTGACAGATGTGAGAAAATCCTTGGTGGAACTACAACAACGTTACGCCCAGATACAAGCAGATAAACAGCGTCAAATTGAACTCAAACATCGAAGGGAAGAAATCAAGCCTCAATTACGCAAAAATCCTTTACCAGAACTAAAATCAGAACTGTTACAGATTCAACAGCAACTAGAAACATTAGATAATGCTTTAGGATTAATGTCCGACAGTTATTTAACTGTTTCCTTCTTCGGTGGTGGTTTTGTATTTTCTAAAACTGGTTTGCAGGAAGCATTTTGGCAAGTCATCCGCTTTGGTGGATTGGGCGTTATCATAGGCTGGATATTAAAGTCTGTTGTTGGATAATATGGTACGTTTACGCATTGCAGGAATTTTACGTAGCAGTCAACCTGATGAGTCGATCGCAATTCAAGGTTGGGTACGCACAAAACGGGAATTAAAAGGATTTGCTTTTATTGAAGTAAATGACGGCTCATGTTTAACTAGTTTGCAAGTCGTTCTCGATGAAAGTTTATCTGATTATGAAGAAGTCCTAAAAAAATTAAATACAGGTGCTTCCGTAAAAGTTAATGGAGTGGTGGTAGCTTCCCAAGGAAAAGGGCAACGGATTGAGCTTAAGGCCACAACTGTAGAAGTATTAGGAGAGGCAGAACCCGAGGCTTATCCTCTGCAAAAGAAACGCCATTCCTTTGAATTTTTGCGTACCATTGGACATTTGCGATCGCGTACCAATTCTTTTGGATCAGTATTCCGGGTGAGAAATGCTTGCTCTACAGCCATTCACCAATTTTTCCAAGAACGGGGTTTTTTTGTGGGTACACACCCCCATTATTACTGCCAGTGATTGCGAAGGAGCAGGAGAATTATTCCGTGTGAGCAGTTTAGACCTAAAAAACATTCCTCGTACTGAGAATCAAACTGTAGACTACAGTCAGGATTTTTTTGGTCGACCGACCTATCTAACAGTTAGCGGTCAACTAGAAGCAGAAATCATGGCGATGGCGTTTACCAACGTCTACACTTTTAGTCCCACCTTCCGGGCAGAAAACTCCAATACTTCCCGCCATTTAGCTGAATTTTGGATGATTGAGCCGGAAATGGCATTTTGTGACCTCCATGGAGATATGGACTTAGCAGAGGCGTTTTTACAGCATATTTTCCAATATGTGATGGATAAATGCCCAGAGGATATGGAATTCTTCAATAAACGTATTGACAATACCGTCTTAGCTACCGCAGAAAATATTATTAATAATAAGTTTGAGCGCATTACTTACACAGAAGCAATCAAACTACTAGAAAAAGCTGATGCCAAATTTGAATATCCTGTTAGCTGGGGCTTAGACTTACAATCAGAACACGAACGCTATCTTTGCGAAAAACTATTAAAAAAAACTGCGATCGTTACAGATTATCCCGCAGAGATTAAAGCCTTTTATATGCGTCTTAACGATGATGGTAAAACCGTTGCTGCTATGGATATTCTTGCACCAAAAATTGGGGAAATTGTCGGTGGTTCCCAAAGAGAAGAACGGTTAAATGTACTGGAAAAACGGATCTTAGCTCAAGGAATGCAACCAGAAGACTTATGGTGGTATCTAGATTTACGCCGTTTTGGTACAGTTCCGCACGCTGGATTTGGGTTGGGTTTTGAACGACT
This sequence comes from Richelia intracellularis, assembly GCA_000613065.1. Classification (GTDB taxonomy): domain Bacteria; phylum Cyanobacteriota; class Cyanobacteriia; order Cyanobacteriales; family Nostocaceae; genus Richelia; species Richelia intracellularis_B. The sequence continues at coordinate 3,761 of CBZS010000471.1, forward strand.
CGTGCAATTTATGACAGGTATGGCAAACATTCGGGATGTGATTCCCTTCCCCCGTACACCAGAAAATGCAGAGTTTTAAATAATAAGGGTGGGTTTTCGCCTATCCTAATTTATGTAAATAGATAAGTTTATTGGCGTTGCTGAATCAGGGGATGATTTCACTAAATTTTCAACGATTTTTCAATGGTTTCAAAGGCTAATTCATCCCGCACTTATGCAACGCCGGTTTATTTTTTGAAAAAACTACCATCTCTTATATCTCCTCCTGCTCTTGCAACCCACATTCCGCAGGCTATTTTTTCTTTATGGGATAAGGGAGAATACTGCCAACCAGATACTGGAATCTAAATCCATTTGCCATGTGATTTGTTCTTAAGATCCTTTGCCGCAGCTTCCATCAAATCTGGGAAATAATTATACTGAGCACACTGTTTGACTGGCAAAACAACATAATCATCAATGTCTCTAACATTGTGATTCAAAGCCATAATCACGCCCTGATAACGGAAAAATGTTACATATACAGTTGTACTAAGAATTAGGGCTTGCTGAAAAAGTTCAGTGGGGAGCGATGGACAATTTAGTAAAAAATGAAAAATAATCTGGCGTTGCTGAATCACGGGATGATTTTACTAAATTTTCAACGATTTTTCAATGGTTTCAAAGGCTCATTCATCCCGCACTTATGTAACGTCGCAAATCCTTCACCCCTAGACGAATAATCCCGGTTTCCCACTAAAAACAATGTTGGAAGGTTTGCATCCAGTTTATTATTTAGTGATCAATCAAATAGCGATCAGATCGCGTTCACTCACCATTACTCCTGTATATGTTTTTTGTTAGTCGTCAATAAACAATAATTATTCTGTAATTAAAGAAATTGTGAATTGATTTAGAGGGAGTATACACCCTGGACTGATTTATATTGCAAAGGGATTAGCTATCAGCGATCAGTATTGTTTTTGTCGTAAATATTTAGATTGCCTAATCCAATCAATCTATTCATAAGTTTACAAACAGAAATAACTGACAGCTAATAGCTAACAAGAGACTTACGCCATTTGATTCTCGATCGCCCATCGGGCTAATTCGGTGCGGTTGTGAAGATTAGTTTTGCCCAACATATTGGACACATGGCTTTCTACAGTCCGCTGACTGACATTAAGTTCTTCGGCTATTTCCCTATTTGCCAAGCCTCTGGCTACAAATTGAACAACTTTCAACTCAGTGGGAGTTAACTGTACATCAAAAGGAACTTGAATTCGAGAGCCATTATCTCCTCCTTTCGCCTGATGCTCTTTCCAGCGGATAGTTTGTTTGAGAGAAGATTCTACTTGAGCTACAAGTTCTTCTGGTTCAAAAGGCTTAACCATATAAACATCAGCGCCTTTATTCAATCCCTTAACTCTATCGGCACTTTGCCCCTTGGCTGAAAGGAAGAGTACAGGAATCCAACTAGTACGCTCTGTTTGCCGAACTTGCTCTACAAAAGTGTAGCCATCCATTTCCGGCATCATCACGTCACAGATGATCATATCGGGGATATCCTGCTCTAGAATATCCAATGCTTCTCGACCATTTTCAGCGGTGACGACTTCGTATCCCCGGAATTCTAAATAATCCTTCACCAGCAAGATGAGGTTGGGGTCATCGTCAATAAGCAGTAGTCGTTTGTAATCTTTCATGCTGGGTTCTTTCATAGCAGTGGCACTTATCGCACTTCTTTCCATCAACTTCCTGAGTAATTTCTTTTATCTTGGATAATTGAGACTTTGTAACTTTTCTTACTTACTTTGATTTGATTTAAAAGACCTCTCTAGAGTAATTATTACCTATTTAGAGACCACTAAAACCAATGGAAAATGTACAGTAAGGATACGTAGAGCAGTAGTATTTATAATGCGCTATTATATATCGCATTTAAAGAGGTGGGCTAAAAAATATTGAACAAATAATAATCCTTTTAGATTTACTGCATAAATTTTGGGGTTTTAGAAAAACCTAAAATATGAAAAGTTGGACAGTTTGGAGGTAATTAAGCTTCTACTAGTTCTGAAACAGAAGTACTTCCTGGTAGAGGATGAGCGAGAAAAGCGTATTCTTCCACAACCTGGTTCCCAAGTAAGTGTTCTTGAATTATTCTTTCGATCACTTCGGGGGTTGCTTGGCGGTACCATACACCGTCTGGGTAAACAACTAAAATTGGCCCATCGCAACACACCCGTAAACAATTAGCCTTAGTTCTGAAAACACAGATAGGATAATTTCCTTGAGGTGAATCTAATTTCAACTCCTTCAGCCTTTTTTTTAAGTACTGCCACGAATCTAAACTATTTTGCTTTGAACAACAATTTGGATTTGTTTGGTCAGCACAAATGAAAAGATGCCTTTGGATCTTTTGAAGTCCCAAACTTTCTACAGTATTATCTGCGGTTGTGGGTTCTTTGTTGGCTATATTTCCTGGGGGACATGCCCCAGGCACGATTAGCTGTGGTATTTCCACATTAGATTGTTTCACTGTGTTTTCACTCGTCTACGATATTTCCCTCATTACAGTTCTATATCAGTGTACCCAGTTCGCACAGATAATTAAGGACATATAACTAGTTTATCGGCATAAATACTGGAAAAATGAGAAAGGGAAGAAAGAGATGTGGGGGAAGGGAATATAGAATAACTGTCAACTAACAACCATAAATATTAATCTCAATTTGTTAGATTGAGCCTCCAGTAATGATTACCTATTCCCTTGTTCGGAAACCCGTACAACAAAATTTGTTGCCATTAGACGCTTTCTTTGGGTAGATTAGCAGTCAAGAGTGGAGAGTGCTAACTCTGGAGAAAATTTTATGGCAGCAGTATCTTTAAGCGTTTCTACAGTAAAACCTTTAGGTGATCGCGTATTTGTCAAGGTGAACGCCTCCGAAGAAAAGACCGCAGGTGGTCTGTATTTGCCCGACACCGCAAAGGAAAAGCCCCAGGTAGGTGAAGTTGTATCCGTTGGTGCAGGTAAACTCAAAGACGACGATAGCCGTCAGACAATGGATGTGAAAGTTGGAGATAAGGTTCTTTACTCCAAGTATGCTGGAACCGACATTAAGTTAGGAACCGATGAATACGTACTACTTTCAGAAAAAGATATTCTCGCAATCGTTTCCTAAAGTGATGTAGCTCTAGTTCTGAGTTTTCAATTGATTATCCCTGATTGAACTCAATACTGAAAGCTCCAACGAACAAAATTAATTACACACTCAAGACGAAAAAACCACAACAATTACGGAATTATGGCAAAGCGTATTATTTACAATGAAAGTGCCCGTCGTGCTTTAGAAAAAGGCATGGATATTCTGGCTGAAGCCGTGGCTGTCACCCTCGGTCCCAAGGGACGTAATGTAGTATTAGAGAAAAAGTTTGGCGCACCTCAAATTGTTAACGATGGTGTGACCATTGCTAAAGAAATTGAATTAGAAGATCACGTAGAAAACACCGGCGTTTCTTTGATTCGTCAAGCTGCTTCTAAAACCAACGATGCTGCTGGTGATGGTACCACCACAGCAACTGTTTTGGCTCATGCCATGGTGAAGGAAGGCTTACGTAACGTTGCTGCTGGTGCAAATGCAATTTTATTAAAGCGCGGTATTGATAAAGCGGCTGGCTTCTTAGTAGAACAAATTGCTAGCCATGCTCGTTCTGTAGAAGATTCTAAAGCGATCGCTCAAGTTGGTGCAATTTCTGCTGGTAACGACGATGAAGTTGGTGGCATGATTGCTGAGGCGATGGATAAAGTCGGTAAGGAAGGGGTTATTTCCTTGGAAGAGGGAAAATCCATGAGTACCGAATTGGAAATTACCGAAGGTATGCGTTTTGATAAGGGCTATATCTCCCCTTACTTTGCCACCGATACCGAGCGTATGGAAGCGGTTTTCGATGAGCCTTACTTGCTACTCACGGATAAGAAAATTGCTTTGGTACAAGATTTAGTACCTGTATTGGAACAAGTGGCTCGTGCTGGCAAGCCCCTGGTTATTATTGCTGAAGATATTGAAAAAGAAGCTTTAGCTACCTTGGTTGTGAACCGTTTACGGGGTGTACTCAACGTAGCAGCAATTAAAGCTCCTGGTTTTGGTGATCGGCGTAAAGCTATGTTAGAAGATATTGCTGTTCTTACTGGTGGTCAATTAATTACCGAAGATGCTGGTTTGAAGTTAGAAAACACCAAACTAGATATGCTCGGTACCACACGCCGCCTTACCATCACTAAAGACAACACTACCATTGTTGCAGAAGGTAACGAAGCTGAAGTTAAAGCTCGTTGCGAACAAATTCGTCGTCAAATGGAAGAAACTGAGTCTTCCTATGACAAAGAAAAATTGCAAGAGCGTTTAGCTAAATTATCTGGTGGTGTGGCAGTAGTTAAAGTTGGTGCTGCTACTGAAACCGAAATGAAGGACAAGAAACTTCGTTTGGAAGACGCAATTAACGCTACCAAGGCTGCTGTGGAAGAAGGTATCGTTCCTGGTGGTGGTACCACCTTGGCTCACCTAACTCCCGAATTAGAAACTTGGGCAAATGGTAATCTTCAAGGTGAAGAACTGACTGGTGCGTTGATTGTAGCTCGTGCTCTGGCTGCTCCTTTAAAGCGGATTGCAGAAAATGCTGGTCAAAATGGTGCAGTAATTTCCGAGCGCGTGAAAGAAAAAGAATTCAACGTAGGTTACAACGCTGCTGCCAATGAATTTGTTGATATGTTTGAGGTTGGTGTAGTTGACCCTGCGAAGGTAACTCGCTCTGCACTACAAAACGCAGCTTCCATCGCTGGTATGGTTCTAACAACCGAGTGTATTGTTGTTGACAAACCTGAGCCTAAAGATGGAGCCCCTGCTGGTGCTGGTGCTGGTATGGGTGGCGATTTCGACTACTAAGAATAATCTGTGGCACGGCCACTTTATCCGTATTAAGTATAAAAAAAAGTTGTCTTTCTTTGGAGAGGCAGCTTTTTTTATTTAACCGTAAAAAAGAAGTTGAAAATGAATCCGTAATACCAATCACGAAAAATTTGATTCAAATAAAGCATCAAGAATAAAGTTCCATCCTGTTATTGAAGCAACGGTTGATGTGTTTAATTTCTGTAAACGTTTCCAGATAAATTGTCTTAAATCATCTAATGTGGCAAAACTTTCCCAAACCAAATGTCTTTTAATTTCTTCCCATAACCGCTCAATTGCATTAACTTGCTGTGTATGTGGGGGTTGAAATAACAAAATTGGCTTTGCATAAATGCGGGATGAATTAGGGTTTGAAACCATTGATAAATCGTTGAAAATTTAGTGAAATCATCCCCTGATTCAGCAACGCCTAATTTTTATTGCCAATTATGATGGTAAAACTTGACATGGATTAATTTCTTTATTACGAGCATGTGTATGGTGATATTATTCCAGTACTTACACATCATAAAACTAGCCTACCAACAAAATATTTATGCTAGATATACAATGTTTAATTATTTACTGGAATCTACAAAATTTGCTGGAATGGGGATTTCTTTAAGAATCCTGGCTTTTGTTTTTGCCTACGGTGCGAGCGTTAGTTTTCTCAATATGTCTGGGTTAGGAGGAAAGCCTTAGTTCGAAACACCTTTGGGCTGGAGAATAGGCTATGTAATCTATTTTGTAATTGATACATTCGCAATAATTGAACTTTGGCAAAAAAAGATATGGGGGATTATCCTATTTTTATTGGCTTTTTTGTCCCAATTCGTGATTTACACCATTTTTATTGATTATTTCACCTCCACTGGTGAAAAGAAACAAACTATCTATAGTTTGCTGGAAACTGAGGTAATTCTCATACTGATATTTTTGGTGTTCTTCTTTATTAAGAAGTAAGCTCAACAAGGTTCTTAAAGTCAATAAGCATTGGAAATTGAACAAATATCAAAAGGGCAGCTCGATTAATCAAGTCTTAGGTAATCTGAGGCGGTTCGAAGAACTACAAGAAAGTGAAGTTGGGCAAAAAATAGCTCAATCGGAACGATTTCTAGTTGTAATGTGGCTCAAGAGAGCCAATTTAGACGCAATTATCCCACAGCTTTAGGATTTTTATTCTCCCAAAATCCATAAGGTTTGAAGTTGTAGACTAAATTCTTCACTCCAATAGTCGCCTTGACTGACTCCTTACCAATGGAACCCATTAACTTGCCTCCCATTTCATTAACCCAGTGAGCAAAAACGTGTTCGACCTTTGCTCTGAGTTGAGAACGCTCTCGATTATCTTCTTTGTGTTTTGCAGTCAATGGATGATTGCCGTAGGCTCGTTCATGAATGTGACTGAGGAATTGTAAAATCTGTAGAATCCATTCAATAGATTCACTACGATAGGCACTATGTGCCCAAACCTCTTCCTCCTGGTTTTCCTCGCTCATCCAACAGTGGCCCTAACACTTGGGAATCATGCACAGAGGCATCCGTGACTTAATAGCGACGAATAATAACGTACTCCACATCGATACTGATGTGGTTTTTATAACCAAAGGAACTCTGACCATTCTTTTTTGTTCAGGGAGCATCGGTATCCTTCTGGGACAAGCGATCAGGCTTTTGCTGGCAACTTTCGGGAATTTCTCCTTGGGCAAGTTTTTGCTTCTCTTCCTTAGTATTATGCTGGTTGGGAACTGGAATCAGTGTGGAATCTACTATTTGACCCCCCTTAGCTTGGTAGCCTTGGTCTCTCAGCTACCGATCAAATTAATTGCTCAAACAGTTCTTCAATAAGACCCTGCTGCTTCAACTGCTGCCGAAATAACCAAACTGTAGTTGCATCTGGTACTGGTTCTGCTAGTCCCAAGCCCAAAAATCTCATGAACGATAGTCGGTCATTGACCTGGTACTCCAGTTCTTCATCACTGATGTTATGTTGTACAGTTGTTGCAGCACAAGCATATTGAACATGAATATTGCATCTATGGGCTTTCGCCCAGGATGATTTTTTCTGGCCTTGTCATGCACTTGTTCTAAAATCGAACGAAATTATGACCACGGCAGCCTCTCGTCTAACTTCATCAACAGGGTCTTCTTACTTTCTAACTTCTGGTATAGCTGTTCAAGTTCCCCTACTTTTTTTTATTCCATGGCGATTCAACCCCAGCTTCTGCTCTCCCTATACTCTCATCTCGCGAGCTACTTGCTCAATTTTTCGAGGTGCCCAAAACTTTCAGAAGGGGCAGGAAGGAGTTTCATTCAAATTAAGTACACTACGTGAGGACTTGTTGAAAACTTATAACTGGGAGCAAGGGTTAATTTAAATTAGTAATATAAATTGTATTGTTAAGAATAGTCGCTAAATCATTTAATAACATTGGTAAGCTATGAATAAGTAAATTATCAACAATTGATTTTTTTAGTCTTGATTTCAGCCTAATCACTTTTTTAGCAGGAGACATAACAGATGATTATTAAAATATAACAGCGTTAAAATTATATTCATAAAAAAACTCAATTAAAATTATTATTATTCGATAGGTTAATTGTGGAAATTAATGTTGAACAAGGTTTTAAGTTATGGAAAATATTTAAACTATATACTTAAAAACTTGAAAAGAAGCTCCCTACCTAATATATTCTCAAGTTATTTAATAATGAGGAGTAAAAATATGCCAATGAAAAAAAAATGTATCCCTGAATTTATGGGAACCTTCTGGTTAGTTCTAGGTGAATGCACTAGTGCGGTATTTGCTGCTAGTTTTTTACCTAAGAGGATGTTTTAAAAGTCGAAGTGACTTACAAATCATGCAAGTCGCCTGACCATGATACGTATCATTGCAATATAGATTAAAGTCTCAGAAGTTTCAGGTAGCCTTTCATAGTCCTTACTTAATCTTCTACACGAATTGAGGCACCCGAAAGTTCGTTGTACAACCCAAGGTTTTGGTAAAAGGGTAAAACCCTTCTTTTATAAGGGTCTGAGAACCACTTTCACAATCCAACGAAAAACATCGATTATCCAGTGGGCAAAATCTTCCCCCCGATATCCTGCATCCATCCATCCAGATAGTGTGCAGTCTTTTAACTTTATCTTTCATCTGATAAACCTGCCAGAACGTGCACGTTTAGTTTAGCCCCTGCACGTTCTGGCACTCTTGCAGAAGTAACCAAAATTCGCAAAACTAGCCCTAACAAGTCAACCCTAATAAATCGCTTACGTCCATGTATTTGTTTTCCTGGGTCGAAACCAACATCCGTACAAATCATGGTTGCGGTTTCAACTGATTGGCTATCAAAGGCTGCTTCCCATGGACTTGGTTCTCGACTGGCTGCGACCCGAACCCATTGATATATATAGTTTGTCATGAACCTGAAGCCAAGTACGGTCTTTGCCCCATCTTCTGAAATAGCCATAGACTGTAGACCAAGGTGGTAAATCTCCTGGTAATGCCCGCCATGTACATCCTTGACACAGTAGGTATCAAATCGCACTACTGCGTACATACATGTTGTTGTACGTGGACGACCACCTGGTTTTGCCTCTGGAAACAGCTGTGGGATTAACTCCCACTGTTCCCACGTTCAATTGCTAGGATAATTCTTAGTCATTTGCTCAGGGGGTGCTGTTTTCTATAATTCTCAGCATATGCCTTGTGAGCTTTTTTATGAGACCTCCCACCTTTTAAAACATCCTCTAAGGGGGAGAATCCTTTTCCTCTAGGATTAGGTTTCCTGGGTGTATCCTTAGCCTTTGGATTAACTGTTTTGACAATGGCTTATGCAATCGGGCATATCTCTGGTTGTCACTTGAATCCAGGACGTTGCATAAGTGCGGGATGATTTCACTAAATTTTCAACGATTTTTCAATGGTTTCAAACGCTAATTCATCCCGCACTTATGCAACGCCGAATCCAGCTGTGTCATTTGGATTGTGGGCAGGTAAGCGCTTCCCCAGTTCAGAATTGTTGCCCTACATTATTTCCCAAGTTTTAGGGGCTATTGTTTGTTGCAGGTGCAGTGATTTACTTGATTGCCAGTGGTAAAACTGGTGGAGTTGATCTTACAGGTTCTAATCCTTTAGCAATAAATGGGTTTGGCGAACATTCTCCAGGTGGATATAACTTGTTTGCCTGTTTCATCGGTGAGGTTGTGATGACATTTCTGTTCTTGATGGTAATTTTAGGAGCAACGGATAACCGTGCACCTCACGGTTTTGCACCAGCAGCCATTGGTTTATCCTTGACCCTAATTCACCTGATTAGCATTCCCATCACAAATACCTCTGTAAACCCTGCTCGTACCACAGGAGTAGCCTTATTTGCAGGTACAGAATTCGTGAGTAAATTTTGGCTATTCTGGGTAACTCCTATTTTAGGTGCAATTCTTGCTGGTTGGTTATAGAATGCTGCGTTCTTTGCAGAACCACGTCCCGACAGACTAACCGCTGAAGAAATGCAAAGTGTACGCTAGAATTACTAGTAACTGATATCACCAATATCATATTGAGTCTCGAATGGCTCATAAGCATCCAAGATAAAACGAAGCACTTCATTTAATGAAACCGAACTCAAGAGGCATTCTAACAATGCCTCTTGATATTTTTAGTTAGGTTGTGAAACCTAAGGGCTAGAATTTACGCAGCAATGGTGGTAAAGGACTTTTTGCTGTTATCTTGACTGTGTTGACTGTCGGGGTGATTTGGCTTGGAATTGTATCTAGTTGTGATGGTTGGGGGACAATTCTCACTGATTCGCGATCGCTCGCTACTTTTCTACTAACTTTATTTCTGGAATAAGATTGCCTAGCAGTTGGGAAATTATTGGTATTGGCAGCGAGGGAATTTAGTTTCTTAACCTGACGTTTATACTTGCGTGTTGCTAAGTCTGTACGACCGACACGCACACTTTGTTTTGAGCTATATCTACGGATAGGACGGTGGAGGAAGCGAACGATGAGCAGACAACCACTGGCACAACTCATAGCGATCGCTAGTACTAACCACATGGGTATGGGGCTTACCGCATCTCTGTCGGTGGTAATTGGTTTTTTAACAATTGCTGTCACAGATTCCTGCTGCTCGTGCTTGGCAGTATCTACACGAGCCAAACTATAAAGGGCGATCGCAGAACTACCAAAAAAAACTACTAGCAGGCTAAATAGAAACAGCCAATGATAATGATGATAAATAGGTATCAGAGCATCCCAGCTTTCTTGGTTTTTAAATAGATTTTGACGTAATTTCAACGCCCTAATCTTTTGTTTTAATGACTGGCTCTGTACACTCTGATGATCTTTCATAATGAATACTTCAGATTTGGGCCTTGCTGAATCAGGGGATGATTTCACTAAATTTTCAACAATTTCTCAATGGTTTCAAACGCTAACTCATCCCGCACTTATGCAACGCCCAGATTTGTACTGCTAAATGTAATCGATTGTACTGGACAAACTTGCGTTCGCATATCCGTAGACATATTCACTTATTAGTGTTTTTTGTTACGGCTAATTATGATACTTATGGTCTATTAAATTCAGGACTTAAGACATATATTTAACTAAAAAGTACGCAATACTACTTGCTAGTAAAAAAAAATACATTACTTACATTTTATAAAAATGTCATAGCACTTACCACACTAAATAGGAGGGTGAACCTCTAAACCCTAGTTACCAGTGTCAGTTTAGTAACGAAAACATAGAATCTTTGGCTTTTATGAGAAACAGGTAAATTCATCCCGCAAATATGCAACGCCAAATAAAAAAATCAATAATCGGGCGCAAGAATATTACGCCCCAAGTCCTTGCATGACTAATAATTACTCAGGTTTACTAGGAGACTCTTGTTCCAAAGCAAGCTGAATTAGGGTATCTACCAATTCTGGAAAAGCTATTCCACTATTCGCCCATAACTGCGGATACATGCTCAAAGAGGTAAAACCGGGTAAGGTATTAATTTCGTTGATGAATACCTCTTTTGTAGCTTCCACATAGAAAAAATCTACCCTGGATAATCCACCCGCATCTACGGCAGCAAAAGCCTGTAAAGCCATCTCCTGAATTTGCTGACTAATGACATCATCAATCTCTGCTGGAATAATTAATTGCGAGCAACCATCTGTATACTTTGTTTCATAGTCATAGAAATCACTGTTATAAATAATTTCACCGACAACCGAAGCTCGTGGCTGGTCGTTTCCTAGCACAGCGCATTCTAACTCTCTGGCAACAACTCCAGCTTCAATAATAATCCGGTGATCGTAACTGGCAGCATTCTCTAAAGCCGTTTCTAATTCTTGACGGGTACGAACCTTCCCTATTCCCACAGAGGAGCCCAAATTAGCGGGCTTGACAAAGCAAGGGTATCCCAAAGTTGTATCAATTTCATCATATAACTTAGAAAAAATACAAGGATTAGACCAAACTTGCGTTCGCGTCACTGTCATATACTCAACTTGGGTCAGTCCAGCCTGAGCGAAGGCTGTTTTCATGGCAATTTTATCCATTCCCACCGCTGAACCTAACACCCCAGAACCAACGAAGGGAACTTGCATTAAAGTCAGTAAGCCTTGAATGGTACCGTCTTCTCCATTGGGACCATGGAGAATGGGAAACCACACATCCATTGAGGATGCAGTTGTTGGTAAATTCCACAGTTGAGAAGAAGAAGATTGTGATGGCAAAGGCACACCAGACTCTAAAACCTGTTGGGCAATTTCTCCAGCTTGCCAAGTACCATCCTTTTGAATGTAAAAGGGTTCTACCTGGTATTTATTAATATTAGATTCTACGCTTAACGATTTAGCGATCGCTCTAGCAGAAGTTATAGATACCTGATGTTCTCCGGAACGTCCGCCGAATAGTAATCCCACTCGCAGCTTTGTCATCACTAGTACCTCCATTTCTGCTTAAATTCGGATAGCCTAGCATAACCGAAGAGGAGGGGAAAAGGTTAAAGGGGAGAGCTTAAAGGCGCTCGCAACAAAGCAAATCAATCATAATAGGGATATATATTACTGCATGATCTAGGTCAGGACATTGTTGAAATATCAAACCTTTGATTAGTAGACTTATTATTTATAAATTGCACATAGTGCCTTACCAGAGGAGATAGGATTGCCCCTAAAACAAGATTTGCAGCCATCATGGATTCTACGCTGCTTTACTGCTGTATTTTTTGTTGGTGAAACATGGTTGCACTTTATCCAAGGTAAGACCCATTATCGCGGAATTTTAGAACATATGGTGACAGTTGGTCCCGGTTCTATGTATTCGGTACTACTGATAAATTTATTCGCTTGGATGATTTTACTATTCAAACAGCAAGGGAATTAGCTAGATTGGCGTTCCTGAATCAGGGGATGATTTCACTCAATTTTCAACGATTTATCAATGGTGTCAAAGGCTAATTCATCCCGCACTTATGGAACGCCCCTAGATTGGATGCAGTTAATGCGGTGGGTGGTGCTTTTGGCTTAGCTTTTTGTCGGGAGTTAGCTCCTATTTTGACAGCCAGTATTCTTGCAGGACAAGTGGTTTCGGTATTTGCAGCACAACTTGGGGCGATGCAAGTCACGGAACAAATAGATGCTTTATATATGCAACGAACCGATCCGATTGATTTTGATTACTTAGTACTTCCACGAATGATTGCTTGTAGCTTAATGTTACCAGTAGTCAATATTTTTGCTTTAGTAGTGGGAATTTTTGGTGGAGTCTTACCAGCAGGATACTTTTACAATATGCCACCAGAGACATTTTTAGAATCGGTGAGAAGTTTCTTGGAACCATCGGATTTATTAATTGTGTTATTGAAAGGGTTTATTTTTGGTACTTTAATCGCTGTGATTGGTTGTAGTTGGGGACTTCCCACCAGCCATGGGGTGAAAGAAGTAGGGAAGTCAGCCACTGCTGCGGTTGTCACCACTTGCGTAGCTATTTTTATGATGGATTTTCTGCTTTCTGTGATGATATTTGAGCGCCCAATTGTGTGATAAAGTTCCGTCCGTCTAATCATAATTATTGAACAGGTTGTATTGTTTGGCTCGTCCATCTATGCCGGGAGTATCTTACCCACCTTGTATTATGAAAGGAGCCAGATGTGTACACCACAGATTCAAATACTTGGGATACTTACTTGCAATATCATAATTACAAGCACCCTGATTTATGGTGCATATAAACCAGAAATCACTTGACACGTAAGGCTATGCTGTTTTTTAGAGAAGGTCGAGCCCCAAGCACCCAGTGCCAAGGCTTGAGTATGTTTTATCCCGAAAATATATTTTTTATTACCTATTAATTTTCATTGGGCAACCCCAAAATTTCCCCTGTACCGCTAACCACTTCACCAATAGGGAAAGCCGATATATCCTGACTCTGGAAAAAACTAATAGCTAACTCTACTTGCTGTAGTGGTACTAATAATACAAAGCCAACACCCATATTAAAGGTGTTATACATTGCCTTAGGACTAACCTCACCAGTTTCTGCTAACCATTGAAAGACTGGTAAATTAGGTAATCTATCACCATCAATTTCTATAGATTGCCCTTCCCTCAAACATCTGGGTAAATTTTCTGGTAAACCTCCCCCAGTAATGTGAGCCATGGCATGAATATCTAAACCTGCTTGATGTGCAGCCAAGATCGGCTTGACATAAATACGGGTGGGTGTGATGAATATTTCTCCTAAACTTTGACCATTAAAGATAGTAGGGCGATCGCCCCATTGTAATCCCTTGTCAGCAATGATTCTCCTGACTAAACTATAACCATTACTATGTACTCCAGAGCTCGGTAAAGCGATCGCTACATCTCCTATTTTTACCTGGGAACCATCCAACATCTGCCTTTTTTCCACAATTCCCACGCAAAAACCCGCCAAGTCATACTCACCAACCTGGTAAAATCCTGGCATTTCGGCGGTTTCTCCACCCAGCAAAGCGCAAGCAGCTTGTTTGCAGCCATCGGCAATTCCCGCTACTACATCCGCCAATTGCTCTGCTTCTAGCTTCCCAGTCGCTAAATAATCTAAAAAAAATAGAGGTTCTGCTCCAGATGTCAACACATCATTGACACACATCGCCACCAAATCAACCCCAACCGTATTATGGCGATTAAGTATCTGGGAGATTTTCAGCTTAGTACCGACACCATCCGTCCCGGAAACCAACACAGGCTCTTTGTAACCCCCTGGTAGTTGGAAACAGCCACCAAAACCACCCAAACCACCAATTACTTCCGGTCTAAAAGTGCTGTGAACCGAATTGCGAATCTTATCCACAAAGGCTCTGCCAGCTGCAACATCAACACCCGCCTGTTTGTAATCCATGGACTTAACAGTTATCAGTTATCAGTTATCAGTTATCAGTTATCAGTTATCAGTTATCAGTTATCAGTTAGCAATTAACTCTACTCTATGGCAAGCCGCTTACGCGTCTACACTGTTCACTGTGACCTGTTCACTGATTTAATTAAAATACCTCATCTTCGAGCCCGCGCCACCATTCTCCTAAATTCATCAAATCCTGGTGGATATCTGACAACTGTTGTACATAATCTTGAGGGGGCAGGCTGGCTTTACTTTCTTCCAGTTTTTTCAGGCGTAGCTGAATTAACAACCAGGGTTTGGAAATTCCGTCCGTAGCTTCGATGTATTGTGCCAGATGTTTACTATCCATAAAGGTTAAATTTGTTTTAGCCTATATAAGTGTTCTTAATTGTGAATGGGGATGGCATCACAAATCTTATTCTAAAGCATCACTTCATATGCGAGTTTTATAAAGGGCATTGCATATTTGCGGGATGAATCAACTAAGTGCAGGTATTTTTCTATACCTAAAGTAGTTAACTAACAATCGAATAGAGTGCAGAAGCATATCTACTGATTTAGAGTAGCATAATCTTTTTCGATCTAGACGTGGGAGATAATGACGTAAACGTGTGTTTTCCCCTTCTACTCTGGTCATATATGTTTTGCTAATAATATGTTCTCCTGGTTCAATAAAACTGGCGTAAACTTTCCATCCATCTGTGACATAAAAATAGGACTTCCAGAGGTAGACAATATCCCACAAAGGTTGAAAGGTTTTTGCACTATGGTCTCCCAGTACCCAAGGTAAAATTCCTTCGCGGAAATGGTCTACTGCTGTCCACAACCAAATTTTGTTTTTTTTTAACCGACGAAAGTTTCTAATTAGTCCAGTTCTTCAACTTATGGGATATGCTCTATTGATGGTGCATCTGGCAATTTTTCACCAACTTGTTTTACCCAACTAATTATGGTTGTGTGATGAACTGCTTTTTGGCGTTCAATAGCCCTAAATCCCGAGCCATTAACCTATGCTTTTAAGCATTCTTGTTTGATCTCATTTGAGTATCCTTTTGGTGGATTCATAAATATCTATAAATTGGCGTTCGCAATTTACACAAATGTGATTTTGTTTACCTCGATGTTTCCCATTCTTTCTAATCCTCGTAGACTTTGAGTATGGAAAATGCACAGTAGAATTCCTCAACTCATCCCTCTATTATGCAACGTCGAGTAAAGGAATACTGCGACTCTAAGGAAACTTATTAGTTACTCGACCTAAAATCTTATCGATAGCCACAAAGCCATAAGAACGACTGTCGGTACTTGCTACATGGTTCTCTCCTATAAGAAAACAGGACCCATCTTCAAGTACCGCAGCTACTCTTTTAACTATTTTGTTCTCTTGGAATGGATGTTGGGCAACGATGATATCGCCCACCTGTGGAAATGTATGGCTATAAGCTTGAGGATGGAACAAGATTTCCTCTCCTGGCTGCAATAGAGGAATCATTGAAGAACCTGTAACGCGTAATCTCTTCCTTGCACCAACAAGTAATAGTAATAGCTTTTTAGCGGTGCTGGCTTCCTCAAGCATAGCTGCTCGCAAATAATTATAGATTTGCTTAACTAGCTTTGTACCAGGTAATATCCCGATTCTTGGTAGCCCAGAACATTTCATGAATTCTTTCCACGGCATCCATAAGTTGCTGAGCGTGTTGTAAATTCACTTCTACTTTACAAGCGGAACAGAGTTTTGCTGCCTTCCAGAAAGTATCGTGTAAATCAGGATATTGTTCGAGATGGACTGGTTTAAAGTAATCAGTCCAAAGAATTAGTAAATCCTCTTTAGTCTTTTGGGCTTGCTCTTCTTTAATGGCTATATAGCGAGATAATGTATTTTGATAGGCGATGGTTGCTGCTTCATCCCCAGCAGCAGGTTCCAACACCATAATTTTTTTAGTCATGGATAATACAGCTTCCGCAGTAATTCTGGCAGATGCGGGGTCGTAAACACCACAAGGACCATCACAGTGGGCGTGTACTTCTGGCGCCGGGAAGAAGTTTTTCAGTGCGGTAGCAAGTTTATTGAACATGTGATCTACAGATTTACTCATCTTGGGAATGTATGAAAAGAATTTAGTTCAGTATTGAGAAGAAAAAGATATACAAAAAATATCCCCCCCTACCCCATATAGCTTAGTGCGATTCGTTTTACCAAGCAACCCACAAATTCATTAGTTCAATTTATCAATTGTGTGACTTGAGTAGGAAAAGCTGTACTTGATATTCGGTAAGGGTTAAAAGACAAAAACCTCAGTTATTTTCAAGGGAGCATCCTTAATTTTAATAAAGACTTGTACCCCATCCATACCCTAGAAGGATAAGGATACTGTTGGTCATTTATGGGTAATGCCCTTGGCAATGACCACAATCTCGCCATCAAGATTCTATGGTGATCCAATAGCCGAACCATCGCGTTGCGGGGGTTCCCTCCGTTGTAGCAGCTACTGTCTAAGTCCCTGCTACAATGGAGGGAGTATTTGGGGCACTCGAGTCATTGTTTCTACCCACACTGGGGCTCAGCTACTATTAGGCACAAAATAAGCCCACTTTCGTAGGCTTATTTTGTGCCTCTATGCTTCTAGCCTTTAGATGCTTTTCAGAATATGGAGTTTTCTCGCCTTTGTCGCCATAAGTTTTATGACTCAGATATAAACTGTTGGGATTTCTGAATAATCAGTTCTGTCACTTGCGATATATCTAAGCCATCGGTATTAATCTCAATGGCATCACTGGCTTTTTGTAAGGGTGAAACTGCCCGGTTACTGTCTTTCCAATCTCGTTCGGCAATATCTTTTTCTAACTGTGCTAAAGGTACCTCTGGTTCACCCTGCTTTTGAAAGTCTTGTTGGCGGCGAACTGCCCTCTCTCTTACGGATGCAGTTAGAAAAATTTTTACTTCAGCATTAGGGAAAACACTAGTTCCTATATCCCTACCTTCTGCCACCAATCCACCTTTTTTACCCCAGCTTTGTTGCTGCTTAACTAAAGCTTGACGGACAGATTTTTGGGCAGCGATCGCAGATACGTTGGCTGTCACTTCCACGGAACGAATTGCCTGAGTAACATCATTTCCATTAATCCCAACCCGCACTGGAAATTTTACATCTTGACTGGGAGTAAGTTCGAGCGCGCACCGACTTACAAGTTCTGCGATCGCGCATTCATCATCCATGGGAATGCCCTGTTGTAATACTAACCAAGTCACAGCCCTATACATAGCACCAGTGTCTAAATATACTAAACAGAGCTTATTTGCAACTTGGCGAGCAGCCGTAGATTTACCGGCTCCCGCAGGTCCATCAATAGCAATGATGGGTTGGCGATCGCGCAGAATGATATTGTCAATTAAGCGAGTATCACCCAGACGAGCAGCGATCGCTAACATTCCTTCCTCCTTAACTCTATCTATAGGCATTAATGTATTCGGCTCTACCAATTCAATGTATTCCACGGATAACTTACTAATTTGTGCCATCTCTGTCCGCACCAGGTCGATAAGAGCGTTAGCATGACGCACACCAGAGCGAAAACCAGCTTCAGCTTGCAGCAAGCCACGATACAATCCAGTTGCTTGTTGCCTTTGTTCTGTTGTCAAATACTGGTTGCGGGAACTTAAAGCTAACCCTGATGCTTCTCGCACAATCGGACAAGCAACAATTTCCATGGGCAAATTCAAATCAGCTACTAGCTTCTTAATAATTGCTAGTTGTTGACCATCTTTTTGACCGAAATATGCTCGTTCAGGCTGCACCAGGTTAAAAAGCTTAGTTACTATTGTTGCCACACCCTGAAAGTGACCTAGTCGAGAACGACCACATAAGCCAGATATAATAACAGATGGTGGGATCACTTGTGTAACCGAGAATTCTGGTAAATTCTTCAGTTCAATGCCCATCTCCTCCGGAGTTGGGGCAAAAATTGCATCTACCCCAGCTTGTTCGCACAATTGGTAATCTTGCTCTAAAATTCGAGGATAACGCTGATAATCCTCGTTGGGACCAAATTGTAGAGGATTGACAAAAATGCTGACAATTACTACGCGATTTTCTTTCCTCGCCCTGTCTATAAGACTTAAATGCCCGGTGTGCAAAGCTCCCATGGTGGGAACTAAGCCTACAACAGTACAGAACCAGCCAATTCCATCCCAAGATCTTGGCTGTTCTACTAGGCAACTAGCTTCTAAGCGGCATTTAGCCACATAGCAACGCAAGGCTGCAATGGTTGTCAGCAAGCGCACAAAAATTCCCCTACTTTTAATCTAGTTTTCCCCCGTTAACTTATATCCGAAATTGAGGTAAGAGGCTAGACCCCCAGGGTAATCTTGTTTGGTTATGGACTATATAAATGCCCATAGACGCTTCTTTTCCAAAAAGCAAAATAAATTATAAAGTTTTACTTTTCCTTTGTTGTTAATTATGTAATGTTTCTCCATGGGTGTCCACCATCAGATAATTTAATCTGCAAATTAAAGAAACCAGATTTCCTATAGTGCGTTTGTTTTACCTTGAATGCTGACACTAATGAAGTTTACCTGCCTAGTACTTGAATCCTTACAGGTGCAATTCCTCTACGAATGATTCCTAACACCCGTGCTGCTCCGTAAGACAAGTCAATGACTCGACCACGGATGAATGGACCGCGATCGTTGATTCGCACAATAACCGAGCGACCATTACGGGGATTAGTAACCCGAACCCTAGTACCGAAAGGTAAGGTACGATGGGCAGCAGTCATCCCTTCTGGATTAAATCTTTCTCCAGAGGCAGTTTTATTTCCAGAAAAGTCGTAGCCATAGAAGGAAGCAATACCTCTAAAGAGACCGCCAACTCTTCTTATTAGACTATAACCCCTTCTCCCTCTTGTTTTACTTGTGTGGTGAGCTATCAGAACTTTCCCTGACTCTTTCGCTGTCAGCTCGTTAAGAACTGGTAAGTTCTCAATAGCTTTTAAGGGAGGTGCTTGCCCTACTAATCTCCGCAAGCGGTTGGTTACTTGTAGTGCGTCTTGCGCTGGGTCTTTGGTAGTATCTGGTAGTCTTGTGTCCTTATTGATTTCTACCAGTTCCGCATCATTAATTTTGATTACATATGATTCAGGGATACCACTCTCTGAAGCTATAGTAGGTTTACTGCTTCCTTTCCAACTGACAGAAATATTGTTAGCGTCTACTTCTCCCTGGTTCAACTGGTTGAGTGATGCCGCTAAAACTCCCGCTCTGGTCACAGGATCGTTGCTGTTAGGTAAAATTTGGTTTCCAGCGTCTGCCACTTTAGCAGATTTCTTCTTTGCAGAAAGATGTAAGCCTACCCGATTAGTTCTAGCAACTACTTCCATTTCTGTTTCGCTGTTGTTAGCTGACGTAGAGCCTAGGAATGTGACTACGGGGATGTTCTTAACAAATAAGGTTGCAGCTTGACGACCTTCCAGCTCATGGGTATGAACTTTTGCAATCACACTATTAGAAGTAGGTCTGGCTCTTTGGTATTGGTATTTTCCCACCTTAATTACGTTACTGGTTGATAACGATTGGGAAGAATTAGCCTTTCCTCTCGTCGTCTCTGAGCGAACAATTGAGGGTGTACCTGCAATAGTTGTAGACAGAGCAACAGCGATCCACAATTTTCTTTGATTCATGCGTCCGATTTATAAGCGACTGAAGAACTAAATAGTTTTTACTCTGGCTGAAATCATGTATGCGTTATTGATGATACCTGATTGGCAAGCCTAAGTCGTTCTTCTTTCACTTTTTGCTGATAACTGCAACAGATTAACACGATTTTTTGAACTTGGGGAACAGGGTTTTGCCTTAGGTATTGGTAACTTTATGCAAATAAAAATAGTTAAAGACCCATGAAACCTTTCTTTGTTGAGGATTTCAAGTATCTTACCTTTTTTTGATGAATATTAGAAAAAATTTAAACATCGCTTACAAGTATTTATTTTTTATATATATTCATTTACTTTTGATCTATGACATCTAAAGGCAGTTAATTTGTAACTAAATAGACATTAGAGAAATAAAATTTACTCAGCGGCAAAATTATCTTCTTAAAGAAGATAAATGACTGTTTTTGTGAGTGTTGTCTTCTTGCCGATCGGAAACTGGATTCCTAAATCAATTGGGTGCGACTCTTTTGGTAGTACGGAGTATGATATAAGAATAATAAATGACAAGTCAACCAGAGTAGTATTGACAGCCAAAAATGTACTTGATGGAATTGGCTTGTGAAAAGTGACAAAACAGGAACAGTTCCACACCCTATGCAAGGATCTAGATCAAATCAAGGTATGTTTTGGTCACAAGCACGAGAACTATTTGAACAGATAGTTAGTTGATTAGACTCAGACAGCATTTCTCGGTTAGAACATTCCCAGATAGAGAGTAAGTTATTTGAGAATGGATACGAACTATTGAGACGGTTGTTACAAACAAAGATACTTTGATAAACGCACTCAAGATCAAATAGAGGAAGAGTGTGCAGGCACAGACTCAGTAAACAGAACACACAAGAAAAAATTGTCGCGGAAATTGACCACATTATTTGGCACAGTAATCGCCAATAGAATGGGTTATGGACGAAGAAAGATAAATACGCTATTTACTTTGGAGCGGGAGTTTAATCTACCAGCACAGCAATATTCTCATGGACTAAGACAGGGATATTATCCATGTGATTGAGTATTTCTGGAAAGTTGCATTTGTCTTTTATGCTCAGACTTCAACACAGGCAGAAGCTTGGGTGAGCAAATGTTTACAGCTTATCCTTGAAGGGAAATCGACGTTGTATAAGTGCGGGATGAATTAGGGTTTGAAACCATTGAGAAATCGTTGAAAATTTAGTGAAATCATCCCCTGATTCAGCAACGCCGGTAAATCAAGTTCAGTTGCCCCAGCTATGCGCCGGAGTACGACTTTACCCAAACTTACCGCCCAAGAAGGTAAACCCGTGGATACCTGTGCTAGATATTTACTTAACAATGCCAAATACCTCAAATATGACGATTACTTAAAAGCTGGATTCCCCATCGCCACGGGGGTGATTGAGGGTGCTTGTGCCACCTGATTAAAGACAGACAGGATGGATATCACTGGGGCTAGATGGGCCATGAGGGATGCTGAGGCTCTTTTACCCCTGGGCTCTTTATACATAAGTGCCGATTGGGATGAGTATTGGCAGTTTCATCTACAACAAGAACATAAACCCAATCACCTGACTTTCTACTCTAGTGGTATTCCTTTGAGCAAGCAAGTTATCAAAGCAAAGCTCGTTGTTCTACTACCCCTCCACCTCTTCCAATACCTCTCTAAGTTCCACTCTCCGTCTTACTAAAAGAGTCGCACCGAAATACTTTCTTATAGGATTCATGAGCAGATATACTTATGAATAGCAAAGAAATATCTGGCATCAAATACAAGATTATATCCCACTAATATAATTTTGTTAATCCAAATATCGATTGTTCCAAGAGACAAAAAGCATCAAAACAAGCTGAAATTCTTTTCCATCTGACAACAAGACGACGATATTTTTTTTGAAACCATGGGAAACAACGTTCTTGTTGAAAACGTGAGGCGGAAATTTTAATGGGTATGCCCTTGTTCTTCTTTGTCTTCCAAAGCTACTTGGGCCATTGCGGCCTAATACCACCTCTACGTAAAGCACCGTCCTTATCCTTAGAATCGTAGCCTTTGTCAGCAGCAAGCACTTTCAGGGGCTTAGGGGGTCTACCGCGTTTGTTGGTCTTAACCTTTACACTGTCTAGAAGTGGTATCACCTGATCTCTTTCACTACCTACCATTGGCAGGGCAGTTGTGATGCGATTGGATAAAGGCATTCCTGAGCCTTCAGTAAGAGTGTGTATAAAAATCCCCTTTCCTTTTCCACCGTAAGCAAGACCATCACCACGGCCCTTCCCAGGGGAAAAAAGACCCGTCCACCGCGCCATAACTCCAGTTTATTAACCCTTTCTTTCTCTTCTCCAATTCCCAATATTCGTGCTTGTAAAGCCTCTAAGGTCCCGTCCAACTGCCAACGTTTGAGCCATCGATGTGAGAGCTCTTTTATGCCCATATTTCTCCTTTTGGAACGTAACACCAACGACACCCTGTTATCAATCTATACAGTAAGGTATTGAGTACATAACGAAATGAAGAATGTGGCATTACTCGTTCGCGTTTCTCTGGCGGTTTTGGAAAAATATCCTCAAACAAAGACCACTCCAAATGACTCAGTCCTTCAAAACGTCCAGTCATCACAT
Organism: Richelia intracellularis; assembly: GCA_000613065.1. Taxonomy (GTDB): domain Bacteria; phylum Cyanobacteriota; class Cyanobacteriia; order Cyanobacteriales; family Nostocaceae; genus Richelia; species Richelia intracellularis_B. The sequence continues at coordinate 26,378 of CBZS010000471.1, forward strand.
GATATAATCCCTCTTACTTAACAGGCATATTATCACCTTCTACTATTAGTGGGATATATTCAAGGTTTTGGCTGGGATGCAATGAAAAAGCTGGGAAATATTTATTATTATAAGATATAGTAGACACTGGCAACAATGGCAATTTTACACCTTTTTCAGTATCTATTAACTGTGTAAGGAAGGCAGATAATTTTCTCCCAAGTGGTTGAAGGGATAAACTTATTTGTAATAATAGACACGCCTGTACTGATATAATACAAACAAATTTCGGTATTGAGGGTAACTTATAACTGATTTTGATTGTTGAGTATCTTCCATCGGTTGTGCTGCTGTAATAAATCTACTCCAGATTACAAAATCTTAAATAGACATCTGAGGAAGATGTGTGATGACTGCTGGAAAGAATTCTGGTCGCAATTTTGGGAATTAATTCCCTCATGTAAATTAATTTACATGAAGAGAACTAGACTGGAAGTAGGTGTTTTATGTGATGATTGCGAAGTAAAATAATTATGCTTTTTAAACGCAACAGGGAATCTTTGATATGGCTCTCCGTCTAGGTGATACAGTACCTAACTTTACTCAATCCTCCAGCGAAGGTGACATTAATTTTTATGATTGGGCTGGTAATAGCTGGGTAGTACTATTTTCCCACCCCGCAGACTATACACCTGTTTGTACAACCGAATTAGGTACTGTTGCCAAACTTAAACCAGAATTTGACAAGCGTAATGTTAAATGCATTGCCCTCAGTGTTGATGATGTGAAGTCTCACATGGGATGGATTGGTGACATTGAGGAAACCCAAGGAACAAAACTAAACTATCCAATTTTGGCTGATCCAGATCGCAAGGTTTCCGATTTGTATGATATGATTCACCCCAATGCCAATGCCAAGGTAACGGTACGGACAGTTTTCGTCATTGATTCTAATAATAAATTACGTCTAACTCTAACTTATCCTCCTAGTACTGGACGTAACTTTGATGAGATTTTGCGTGTAATTGATTCTTTGCAATTGACCGACAACCATAGTGTTGCGACGCCAGCAGATTGGAAAGATGGTGACGATTGTGTGATTGTGCCAACCTTACAAGATCCTGAAGAACTAAAACAGAAATTCCCCAAAGGTTTTGAAGTCATTAAGCCTTACCTGCGGATGACTCCTCAGCCTAATAAATAGGGTGAAATTGCTTCTAATATTTTCATCGTTGGGGTGGGTAATTCCTACCCTTTTGTATGTTTGGGGTTAATTCCAGCCTATTTCTGGGCAGCAAATTATTAGGGTGCGACTCTTTTGGTAGTACGGAGTATGATAGTAAGAAGAAGAAGCAATGAAAAGTCAACCAGAGTAGTATTGAAAGCCAAAAATGTACTTGAGGGAATTGGCTTGTAAAAAGTGAAAAAACAGGAACACTTCTACACCCTATGCAAGCATCTACATCAAATCAAGGTATGTTTTGCTCACAAGCACGAGAACTATTTGAACAGATAGTTAGTTCGTTAGACTCAGACAGCATTTGTGGGTTAGAACATTCCTAGATAGAGAGTAAGTTACTTGAGAATGGATACGAACTATTGAGACGGTTGTTACAAACAAAGATATTTTGATAAACGCACTCAAGATCAAATAGAGGAAGAGTGTGCAGGCACAGACTCAGTAAACAGAACACACAAGAAAAAAAAGTCGCGGAAATTGACCACATTATTAGGCACAGTAATCGTTAATAGAATCCGTTATGGAGGAAGAAAGAGAAATACGCTATTTCCTTTGGATGGGGAGTTTAATCTACCAGCACAGCAATATTCTCATGGACTAAGACAGGGATATTATCCATGTGATTGAGTATTTGTGGAAAGCTGCATTTGTTTTTTATTCTCAGACTTAAACACAGGCAGAAACTTGGGAGAGCAAACGTTTACAGCTTATCCTTGAAGGGAAATCGACGTTGTATAAGTGCGGGATGAATTAGGGTTTGAAACCATTGATAAATCGTCGAAAATTTGTTGAAAATTTAGTGAAATCATCCCCTGATTCAGCAACGCCGAAAATTCCATCAGTTTAATTACATAGACAAGTTATCCGATTACTTTGTCGGCAGCAATCAAATAAAATGTTAATCCCTTAGTGTCGCGACACAGAAATAATAAGTAAAAAGTACTATTTTGTCTAGCTTTGAACTGTGAGCAATGCTAACTTCACTCCTGGCGAATTGTACTAGAGTTATGTAACACTTCTTTATCATGGGAAGAAAGAATGTAAATTAATCTGTAAATGCTTACCCATATAAAAGATATTGCAACTCAACTCGCACCGAGACTGATTGAAATTCGTCGCCATATTCATTCACATCCAGAACTCAGCGGGCAGGAGTACCAAACCTCTGCTTTTGTTGCTGGTGTATTGTCTTCTTGTGGTATTCATGCAGAAGAAGGGATTGGCAAAACTGGGGTAATTGGAGAAGTACAAGGGAATGGTAATGATAATCGGATTTTAGGTATTCGTACAGATATGGATGCTTTATCTATTAAAGAATGTACAGATTTAGAATTTAGTTCCCGGGAGACTGGTATTATGCATGCTTGCGGGCATGATGTACATACCACAGTTGGTTTGGGAACAGCAATGGTTATGTCACAGATGTTAGGGGAGTTACCTGGTAAGGTGCGTTTCTTATTTCAGCCAGCAGAGGAAATCGCCCAGGGAGCTAGTTGGATGGTGAAAGATGGAGTCATGAACAACTTGGATGCCATATTGGGTGTCCATGTGTTCCCTTCTATCCCTGCCGGCTCGATTGGTGTGCGTTATGGGGCATTAACTGCGGCAGCTGATGATTTAGAGATTACGATTATTGGTGAATCTGGGCATGGTGCCCGTCCCCATGAAGCCATTGATGCAATTTGGATTGCTTCCCAGGTGATTACCAATTTGCAGCAAGCTATTAGTCGTACCCAAAATCCTTTACGTCCGGTTGTGTTGAGCATTGGTAAAATTAAGGGAGGCAGAGCACCGAATGTGATTGCCGATCACGTACAATTGTTAGGTACAGTGCGATCGCTACATCCAGAAACCCGTACTCAATTACCAAATTGGATTGAGCAAATTGTTGCCAATGTTTGCCATTCCTATGGTGCGCAATACCAGGTAAATTACCGCCAGGGAGTACCTTCTGTACAAAATGATTACACCATTACCCAAATCATACAATCAGCTGCTGAAGAGGCTTGGGGAAATGATGCAGTGCAAGTTTTACCAGAACCTTCTTTGGGTGCAGAGGATTTTTCGGTGTACTTAGAACACGCACCTGGTTCTATGTTTCGTTTAGGGGTAGGTTTTACAGACAGGATGATTAATTATCCCTTACATCATCCCTTATTTGATGTTGACGAATCAGCAATTATTACTGGAGTGGTTACTCTCGCTTATACAGCTTATAAATATTTTGCTGATGATATTTAATTGATGATTGGGAAGGTTTTTTATTGAACGCGAACGCAAAATTCATTAACTCCCAAAAGGACTTGGGAATTAATGAATAATTTGTTAAATTTTGATTACATTGTATTGTTTAATTATGCTACAAAAAGTAAAGGTTAAGCCTAATTATAAACTACAAAAAACTATTGATAAAATTGATGTCAGTGTGACTATACATTTAAAGTCACCTCCTGTATAAGGTAAGGCTAATATAGAATTAATCAAACTATTGTCAGAAAAATTGAATGTACCTAAATCATCAATTTATATAAAAGATGGTTTGTAATGTAGACAACAAGTAATTGAGATTGATATTTAAATAATGACATAACTGCAATAAAAATATTTGGCGTTGCTGAATCAGGGGATGATTTCACTAAATTTTAAACGATTTATCACTGGTTTCAAACCCTAATTCATCCCGCACTTATGCAACGCCAAATAATTAAATGAAAGATAGCTGATTAAGAGTAAAAATTTTGTATATTCACACTAAATAACTTCTACAATTGATGTTATACAAAAAATATAAAATCTTAGGTAAATATAGCAATGTGAAAGTAAAATAGTATTTTTTCTTTTTCCTGGGGATAGAAGAGTATCTACGAAATTTAGATGTTTATTAGTATACATAGATTCGTGACCCATATTATAAATTCATACATTATCAAGGGCTATTATTTCTTTAAATTAGTAAAATTACAGACTAAAATATAAAAATATCCGACTATCATTGAGATAGTAATATTGACGGAGTCTACAAATTGAGGTATCGCAATAAACGAAAAAAAAACGGTTTTTGTGGTTAATAAAAATGGCAACATTAATTGCTACTCTAATTATTAGTCTTTGCTTATTCTTGTATGCTTACTGCATTGAGCCTAACTGGATTGAAGTTAATTCTATATCTTTACAATTACCGCATTTAGCAAAAGAATTTAACGGCTATAAAATTGCCCAAATTAGTGATATTCACGTAGATAAAAAGATGAGCCGACAGTATTTAACTCGTCTATTTAAACTTGTGAATCAACAACAACCAGATTTAATTGCTCTGACAGGTGATTATGTCACCAAAGGTTCTGAAAAATTTATTCCTAAATTAGCTACCCTCAGTCAATTAAAATCAAAAGATAAGACTGTAGCTGTTCTTGGCAATCACGATTATGCCTCATATACCCATAACCAAGCCACCAAAGAGATATTACAGCAAACCAAAGTTCTGAATCTTGCTAATGCTGTATATTCTCTAAAGCGAGGTAAGGCTATGTTACATATTGCTGGGGTAGATGATGTATGGGAAAGAAAAGATGACTTAAATGCAGTATTACAACAGCTACCTGTAGATGGGGCAGCAATTTTACTCGCTCATGAACCTGATTTTGCCGATATTAGTGCAGCAACAGGAAGATTTGATTTACAAATATCTGGACATTCCCACGCAGGACAAGTCCGTTTACCTTTTTCAGAACCAATCATTCTTCCACAACTAGGGCGTAAGTATTACAGTGGAATCTATATAGTAGGAGATATGATTCAATACACCAATCGGGGTATTGGTTCCACTCATTTACATTTGCGATTTAATTCTCGTCCCGAGATTACTGTTTTTACTTTAGTTGCTGGTTAATATAATCCTTTTGATTTGAGTGAATCCAACATAAACATCAAAAAGTACTGGCTAGTGTTACCGTGTTTCCACTGCCAGTACTTTTTGTTTCCAAGATACTCCTCACACATAAATATAGGTTAGCATTGCTCCCCTAAAAAGATAATAATACTGAGTGACAGTTTAATAAGTGCAACATCTCCATTCAAATTAGTTAATGTAAAAAATGACGCACTCCAGTTAATACCATAACTAGACCTAATTCATTAGCAGCCTTGATTGAGTCTTGATCTCGCAGACTTCCCCCTGGTTGGACAATTGCCGTGATTCCCGCAGCAGCAGCTGTTCTCACTGAATCATCAAAGGGAAAGAATCCATCACTAGCTAGATAGCCCCCTCGCGCTTTTTCCCCTGCTTGTTCTAAAGCAATCTTTGCAGAAGCAACGCGATTCATTTGTCCTGCTCCTACACCCAAACTTGTACGATCGCTTGTGACAACAATGGCATTAGATTTTACATGCTTGCAAACTTTCCACGCAAACAATAATTCTGCCATTTGTTCCTCTGCGGGCTTTTTCTCTGTGACTACTTGCCATGTACTCGTTTCTGTAACTACATCGTCGGCTGTTTGTACCAAAAAACCACCCGAGATTGCTTTTACTGTTTCCTGGGGACCAGCTATTAAGTTTGGTAAAATTAATACCCGTAATTTAGATTTAGCACGGATAATCTCTTTTGCTGCATCATCACAACCAGGTGCAACCACACATTCTAAGAAAGTTTTAGTTAACTCAGTAGCTGTATCTGCATCAATGGGATGATTTAAGGCAACGATACCCCCAAAGGCTGAAACAGAATCTGCAGCCAAAGCCTTCTGATAGGCAGATACTAGAGTACTATCCACTGCTACACCACAGGGATTCGTATGTTTTAATATAGCTACGGCTGGATCATCCGTAAATTCTGCAATAATGCGCCGTGCTGCTTCCAAATCTACCAGGTTATTGTAGCTGAGTTCCTTTCCTTGTAATTGCCTAGCTCCAGCCCATCCCGTGGGAGTAGTTCCCGTTTGATACCAGGCTGCATTTTGATGGGGGTTTTCTCCGTAGCGTAGGGTTTGTACCTGGGTTCCTGCAAGTTCCCACTGGGTTGATGGTGTGCTTGATTGTTGGGTGAGATAATTAGCGATCACGCGATCATAACTTGAAGTGTGCAAAAATCCCTTTAAGGCGCACTGTTGACGGAATTCACTCGAGGGCTGGCCGTTATTTTGCCGTAATTCTTGTAAATATGGTTCGTATTGATCAGGATTACACAAAACTGTAAGATGAGCACAGTTTTTCGCCCCGGCTCTCAACATAGCTGGACCACCAATATCAATCTTCTCTATGGCTTCAGCTAAGGTAACTCCTGGTTTGGCAATGGTTTCTTCAAAGGGATAGAGATTAACCACCACTAAATCTATGAGACGAATTTGATTATCAGCTAAATCTGTCAGATCTTGTTCCATATCCCGTCTTGCCAAAATTCCCCCATGAATCCGGGGATGTAATGTTTTGACTCTACCCCCTAAAATTTCTGGTGAGCCTGTATAATCAGATACTTTTATTACGGGTAATACAGCTTCTTTTAATACCTTTGCCGTACCTCCACTGCTGATTAAATCAAAGCCAAATTCTTTTACCAAACTTTGAGCGAGTTCAACCAAACCAGTTTTGTTAGATACACTCAGCAGTGCCAAACGTGCCATTTTCAGATTCCTCAACAGTTGGATATGAAGCGAGTTCATTCCTTATCAATACCATTAGGAATAATAACTTTAACTATGTACTGAGGAAAGGGTAATGTTGATACTTGATAGTTAACCTCCCCCTTTCCGTCACTTGCTATAAAGCGTGGTAAACGAAGGGTAGTCTACCACAACTCCTAACCGTGTACACTCTGCATAGATGTTAAGCCTTCTCGTTGGGTTCCGGTTAGGGTAGAGTGAAGACGCTATTGCACCTACTTAGGGTTTGCTGAAAAAAGATAAAAAGTAGTTGCTGTGGGAATATCAGACCAGAGAAATATATTTAGATGCAAGAAAAAAGGAGAAAATAGCACAAAACCCATGCATAACAATAGCAGTAACAATACTGGTTTTATTCGTACATATGTACAATAAAATCAGAGCAAACTCAAATTTCAGCATCAAAGTTCCTTCTGCCATTTGAGGGGAATTTGTCTTGTGACAATAGGTGGGTAATGATGGCTGATTTGATACCCTGGCACGAATTTGAAGATGAATATGCGAGCCTTTTCTACGAAGAAATAGGGGCACCAGCAAAGTCATTTCGCATGGCATTCGGTGCATTAATAATCAAATAAAAATTGGGGATAAGCGATAGGGAAACAGTACAACAAATAAAAGAGAACCCTTATCTACAGTACTTTCTAGGAATGTCATCTTATGAAACGCCGATTTTTTATGTCAATGCATGTCAAGTACGCCTTTTTGATGCAAGCATGATTATTC
>CBZS010000472.1 GCA_000613065.1 Richelia intracellularis
ATGCTTGGATAGGGTGTGGAACTGTTCCTGTTTTTTCACTTTTTACAAGCCAATTCCATCAAGTACATTTTTGGCTGTCAAGACTACTGTGGTTGACTTGTCATTTATTATTCTTATATCATACTCCGTACTACCAAAAGAGTCGCACCCAATTTATAAAAAATTGGGCTTTTCCCAAAGGTGGGAAATTCCATCAGATTATGAGGGACAAAATTCACACAATTTAATTTTAATTTGGTGTATTCATAAAATGCGAACGCTCCCAGATCCAATCCTGTAAAATGGGATTCACTAATTCTGGAACTTCATCTTGAGGGCAATGTCCCACTCCCTCCAAGGGGATAAATTTCTGCACTTGGGAAAACTGGGCTAATTCCCTGCCTAAATCGATTGGCTCCCATGGATCGGCACATCCCCACAAAATAATGACTGGGCACTTTAATTGTGGTAATAAATCCTCTGCTAAAGGACCACTAGAATAACCTGTAAAGGCAAGGAATACATCGGCGGCTCCTGAATCCTTTGCTGGTGTGGTAATTATTTCTAGCAACTCGTCTGTCACCGCTTCATGATGGACATAAGCCTGGAGTAGAATTTTTCGGACTGTGGGAGGATTTGCAATTTTTTGAAAGAATAATTCACCCACGGGCTTAAAAGCCAAGCATTTCTGTAATAATGGTGTTCCTATCCTCCGGGCAAGAGGTAAACTGTCCTTTTTGCTATCGTGCAGTAGTCGCAGGGAACAGTTAATTAAAGCTACTCCTAAAGCTAAGCCAGGATTATTTACCGCAGCTTGCATCGCTGCAATACAACCAATGGAATTACCTACAAAAAAAACAGGTTCTCTAATTACTTCCCGACAAAAATCAACGATTTGTTGTCCCCAGGTATCAAAAGTATAATTTACACTTTCTCCTGGTTGTGGCTTGTCAGAAGCACCAAATCCTAGTAAATCAATAGCATAAACCCGACAGCTTTTAGCGAGGAAGGGGATATTTTTTCGCCAATGTCCCCAGGAAGCACCAAAGCCATGAACCATCAGTATAGATGGTCCAGTACTGCCTTGAGTTTGGTAACAAATATTAAAACCTTGCCAATTCCAAGTTTTTGTAGAACTAAGCGAACTAACATAAATAGGGGAAGTCATAATACATTCAAAGTTATTGACTAATAAAAGACTGTACTCAACCTAAATTACAATTTCCTTGGGAATTCAAACTCTAGACATATACACAATTCTTACATCAGAGGCAAAACTAAATCAGTAACTAAACTCAAGAAAATTTGTATTGTATAAGTAACATTTTGTTGATTAGTTATACATAATGTTTGTGAGCAGACAAAATTGTTCCTGTCATCTAGACATCTAAGTAAATCACGCGACAGATTATTAGTATAGGGTAGCTCCCATTAATAATGAATGTTAACCTGGAACAACCTAAAGGGCGATCATTTTAAATAATGTTTGGTTGTATAGTTATCATTGCTGTATAAGCAAACATTGTAATACTGAGTTAAAAATTAACATAGTGGCTCCCTATAACTAAGTAAATAGCACATTTGTCTCCTACTCGCACTGATAACTTTTTCCCTTTGTAACATTTTTATTGGTAATGGCAAGCATGGGGCTTTTGTTAATAAGAATAGGAAACAAATATTTGAACTCCCTATATTGTCATATTTTCCCTTGGCTATGGAAATAATTAGATGGGTAGTAAAAGGCTAAAACATCATAAAAGTTATTTGATAGATTCCGTATTTACACTAATTCATGATGTGTGTGTTTTTTTTTGCTCTGTATTTTTGACAGAAATTCAAGAGAATTACAATATCACATTTATCTTCACTAATAGATTCAGTAGTTTCCCAATTTACGAGACTTTTATCGCTTTATACAATTGTGAAATATTGAGCTATTTACTGAAGGATCGAATGCAAATTGAAGACATCCCTGTAAATAATATTTGGAATTTATTAGTTCCTTTAAGCCAAAGAACATGAAGATGTTAGATATAATTGATACACCCATAGGGAGCTATGCACCAGATTTTGAACTGCCAGGAATCGATCAACAAGTACATCATTTAGGGCGGTACTTGCATAAATGTCAAGCTATCGCTGTTATCTCTATGGACAATAGCTGTTCTTATGTAAAATTTTATCTGGAGCGACTCAAACAATTACAAAAAGAATTCGTACCATTTAACTTTACAGTTATTGGTGTAAATTGTAGCAATAATCAAATGAAACCCATGGAGAACTTAAAACAAATGAAAACATTTGCTCTAACCCATGAGTTAACCTTTCCCTACCTCTGGGATCCTACTCAAGATGTGACACGTAGTTTTGGAGCGCGAAAAACACCAACAGCTTTTCTTATAGATAAGAATGGTGCTCTGCGTTATAAGGGTTTGATTGATGATAGTCCCAAAGATCCTATGTCTGTAAGAAAGAACTATCTCAAGGATGCAGTAGCTACTTTAATTGCAGGGAAGGAAATTACCATGACAGAGACTGAACCAGTTGGTACTTCTTTGTTCTGGCGCAACTAGAGACAGATAGTCACCCTCGCTGGTATCTTAAGTTGGAGGCGATTGCAAATTTTCTGATCGAGCTAAACTTCATGGGAACACATTACCGACGGGTTTTACTGAAACTGAGTGGTGAAGCCCTAATGGGAAATATGGGTTATGGAATTGACCCGGAAGTGGTCAAAGAAATAGCCGAGGAAGTAGCGGAAGTAGCAGCTACTGGTGTGCAAATAGCTATTGTGGTTGGTGGGGGTAACATTTTTCGCGGCATGAAAGCAGCGTCAGCAGGCATGGTTCGAGCAACTGCTGACTATATTGGTATGATTGCCACGGTAATGAATGCCATGACCCTACAGGAGTCCCTAGAAAGAATAGGAGTTCAAACTAGAGTCCAAACTGCGATCGCCATGCAAGAGGTAGCTGAACCTTATATCCGTCGTCGTGCTATTCGCCATCTGGAAAAAAACCGGGTGGTAATTTTGGTGCAGGTTCGGGAAATCCATTCTTTACCACTGATACCACTGCGGCTTTACGAGCAGCAGAAATAGATGCGGAGGTAATTTTTAAAGCTACTAAAGTAGATGGGGTCT
>CBZS010000473.1 GCA_000613065.1 Richelia intracellularis
ATGTGCCGAAGATGCATTCAACGCAGCCAAATTACTTGAGAGTCAGTTGCCATTTGATCAACTTGCATGCAAAGATTGAAGTTATTGAATATGGCCAACACCGGGGAGGTGGTAGACCTCGCAAGGATTCTCAACCTACCCTAATTTCCCATATTCAAGCCTAAATTGTACCCAAAGAAACTGCAATTACTATTGCCACATAACAGGCTGGCAGGTTTATTCTTGCCACCAATGTTCTTGATGCCGACAAACTTAGCAACGAAGATCTTTTACCTGAATATAAGGCACAACAATCTACAGAACGTGGTTTTCGGTTTCTCAAAGACCCATTGTTTTTTACTTCCACTGTGTTTCGAAATTCAAGGAAAAGAGTGGCGGCTTTGGCAATGGTTATGGGTTTGTGTTTGCTAGTTTACAGCCTAGGTCACAGGGCATTACGCCAATCTCTAAAACGAGGCTCCCAAACAATTCAAAATCAGTTAGGTAAACCAACTGCCACTCCTACTTTAGGTTGGGTGTTTCAATGTTTCATGTCAATTCATTTATTAACGTTGGCTTCTTTGAAACATATTTCCAACCTCAGTGAACAGCGATGCTGGATTATAGAGTTTTTTGGTGCTCCCTGTGGTAAATATTATCTTCTTTGCTAACTAACCTGCAGAATGTGGGATAAAACAAACAGTTAGGGGATTCTTGCCTACTATGGCAATCTACCAATCCCGCAAAAACTCAGATGAGATATAGAATATTTTTGCTTCAAACCGAGAATATACGTATAGCAATTAACAGAAAATGCAGTAATATTACAGCTAAATAAAATTTTACTTCTTACTAGTAGGCTACTTACAGTACATATGTTCGCTCTACAACCTTCTAT
>CBZS010000474.1 GCA_000613065.1 Richelia intracellularis
ATTTAGGTGATGGAGATATTCCTTTATATTTAGGTGATGGAGATGGTAATGAAGTCGATTCTGCCATGTTTGGAACACTTATGGCATATTTCCACAAACAATGGCAAATTGATGCTTTATTTGTTGCGGATGCAGCCCTTTACACTGAAGACAATTTGCAGATGATAGTCTCATTCACATGGGTATCTCGAGTGACTGCAACCCTAACTGCCGCAAAATAACTATTAGAAAAGAACAGTCTTGATGCATTTGTACCAACTAAAATCCCAGGATATCGTATTGCCTCCTGTTGTAATAATTCTGGTGGTGTGCGACAACGGTGGCTAGTGATAGAAAGTGAAGCCCGTAAAGAATCTGACTTAAAACAACTGGAAAAACAAACGTCTGACCAAAAAATATACCCAGGCACAATCCCAACTACGAAAATTGTGTCAACAGGAATTTGCATGTGCCGAAGATCCATTCAACCCAGCCAAATTACTTGAGAGTCAGTTGCCATTTCATCAACTTGCATGCAAATATTGAAGTTATTGAATATGGCCAACACCGGAGACGTGGTAGACCTCGCAAGGATTCTCAACCTACTCTAATTTCCCATATTAAAGCCGAAATTGTACCCAAAGAAACTGCAATTACCATTGCCACAGAACAGGTTAGCAGGTTTATTCTTGCCACCAATGTTCTTGATGCCGACAAACTTAGCAACGAAGATGTTTTACCTGAATATAAGGCACAACAATCTACAGAACGTGGTTTTCGGTTTCTCCAAGACCCATTGTTTTTTACTTCCACTGTGTTTCTAAATTCAAGGAAAAGAGTGGCGGCTTTGGCAATGGTTATGGGTTTGTGTTTGCTAGTTTACAGCTTAGGTCAGAGGGCATTACGCCAATCTCTAAAACGAGGAACTCAAACAATTCAAAATCAGTTAGGTAAACCAACTGCCACTCCTACTTTAGGTTCGGTGTTTCAATGTTTCATGTCAATTCATTTATTAACGTTGGCTTCTTTGAAACAGATTTCCAACCTCAGTGAACAGCGGTGCTGGATTCTACAGTTTTTTGGTGCTCCCTGTTGTAAATATTATCTTCTTTGCTAACTAACCTGCGGAATGTGGGTTAAAAAGGTAGAATTTCAATTTAATCAAATTCAACAAACAACAGGAGAAAAAATACCACGTTTAAACCATAAATCTTTAATTTACTTTTTAGTCATGGAGACATTAGAAGTACCAGCTAAGCATAAAATTCCCATAGAACTCCATACAGGATTTGCTGACCCCGATTTAGACTTACGCGAAGCAAATCCTCTTAATTTGCGATTTCTCCTAGAAGATAATCGCTTTAAGAAAGCTCCCATTGTTTTATCACATGCTTCCTACCGTTATACAAGGGAAGCTGGTTCTTTAGCCTCAGTATATGCAAACGTTTATATAGATTTTGGTTTAGCTATACCTTCCCTAAGTACAGGTGGAATGCTCTCTGTAGTCCAGCAATTAATAGAATTAGCACCTATTAGTAAAGTGATGTATTCTTCTGACGCTCATTTTATTCCTGATTTATACTATTTAGGAGCATTTAGGGGAAGAAAAGTTTTAGGTCAAGTATTAGATAATGCGATAAATAATGGAGATTTAATTATTAAATAAGCTGATCCAATAGCTATAGATATTTTACGATAAAATGCGGCTCTAATTTATAAAAATTAGTTGAAATATATACAAATTATAATTGGTCTTATTTCAACTAATTTCCGTAGTGGGAGCCGGAAAGCTCTCTTTCATATCTTAAGTAGCCAAGACTTAGCCTGAGCATCATGAAAAAACAGCAGTGTGTATCAAAATTATTGTGAATTTATATTAGCTCCGACATCAGCTACGTACTTCTGGAATTAAGGGTGGACGTTCACAGCGTTCGCCCACCAAAATCAAAGTATTTTAAAATACTAAAAAACAAGTATTTACCCTTTTTTTTATCCCTAACTACTAGCTGTAGTAAGTTGAGCTAATTTATCTTGGTATATTTCAACACTCATTGCATCATCTTCTCGACTAGCAAGCGAACGCTTAACTTTTCCTAAGTACAAGGGAATGGAAAGTCCTGGCTCTGGGTGAAGAATAGTACGAGCGCGAATAGCCAACTTTGGGTCTCCCCCTAAACTTGAACGACCCGCAGAATATAAATTACTGGCTGCTTGACGTAGAGTAGCGTCTAATTCGGAAGCAGTAATTTGGTCAGAGACACCAATTACTGCTTGTGTTGCCCCATTGTCATATATCAAAGAATACTGAGCAGCACCGGGAATTACGGTACGACTTAAAGGTGCTAGGGACAGGGAAAACAAACCAGCAGTTAGCACCAACATAAAACCTGTTGTCCCCACTAGTCGAAAACGAAGCCCCCATTTGAGAATAAAAGCTAATAAAGTCAACACTGCAAATGCCACGGTGGCAATTCCTGACCATTGGGTATACTGCAAAAAATCAGACGGACTGAGCATGGTTTAATGACTAGGGTATTTTGATGGGCAAATACGACTATTCTACTGTCTTAGGGAATGGGAATAAGAAATAAATAGCCAGGGAGAAATGAGCCGAGGAGAATTTGTCCCTTGCTACTCCCAACTAGTAACAACTACTAGATAATTTTTTTGTGCCTCACAATACAATATTTATTTTTTTTATGTAAAATATATACTTAAAGATTGTCATAACTTAAAAAAAATTAAGTAAATATTGGTATTTAACATAGGAGACAATGAATTACCCAGCATAAATTCCCAAAAGATGAGCAGTTGCCGACAGCTTTTAGAGTTTAGCTTAGTAACAGTTTGCGAAGATATCTCTAAATGATACTGTTAAGAAATCACTTGTATGCCTAACCAAATTACCAAAGAATTGTCTACAGAAACTCCAAGCTCCCTATTTTCCTTGGCAATTGCCCCCGCACAAGTCCTTCGTGGTTCCGGGGTATTACAGTCAGCAGCAGGGGCGATAGCTAATTTGGGAACCAGCCCCCTAATTGTCGTTGGCGATAGCACTATCAATATTGGTGAAACCCATATTAAACCAATTCTCATGCACTATGATTTAAAAGTCACTTTGGCTTCCTATGGTGCGGACTGTGCGGAATCTAGTTTAAAATCTCTCCGTAAACAAGCTAAGGAACACAAAGCCGATGTCATTATCGGTATGGGTGGAGGCAAGGCATTAGATACATCCAAATTATTGGCACACCAGTTAAAGTTACCCGTGGTGACGATTCCCACATCTGCGGCTACCTGTGCAGCTTGGACAGCACTCTCGAATGTATATTCGGAAGAGGGAGCATTTTTATATGATGTGGGTTTACTCAAATGTCCTGACTTACTAATTCTCGATTATGAATTAGTGCAAACAGCTCCCCACTATACATTGGTTGCTGGAATTGGGGACGCCCTCGCAAAATGGTATGAAGCATCTGTGAGTAGTGGCACGTCAGAACAACCCATGATTGTTGCCGCCGTTCAGCAGGCACGGGTGTTGAGAGATATTTTATTCCAAAAGTCAGCTACAGCAATAAAAAATCCAGGAACTGAGACTTGGCAGGAAGTTGTAGATGCCACAGTATTACTAGCTGGAGTAATTGGTGGATTGGGAGGGGCACAATGTCGTACGGTTGCCGCCCATGCAGTACATAATGGCTTAACCCATATTTGCGGTAAAGGCAGCATCCATGGTGAGAAAGTAGCTTATGGCATTTTAGTACAGTTGCGCCTAGAAGAAATGATAGCCGGAAATCAACTTGCTGCTGCCGCTAGACAACAATTACTGAAATTCTACGCAGAGATAAAACTACCAACAAAATTGGCTGACTTGGGGTTCGGAAAAATTACCCTAGAAGAATTACAAGCAGCAGCAGAAATTGCCTTAGCTCCCAACTCTGACATCCACAGATTACCCTTCCCCGTGGCGTTAGAACAGTTAATGGCGGCAATGGTGTCTACTACTGCACCGATAGAAACAAAAGACTCCATGCATCGGGTTTCCACCAGGGGAATAAGTGAAGAGGTTACAGAATGAGTTTGGATTGGATTCAGCCAGCTGAACGCATACAAACACTACCTACCTATGTGTTTGCCCGTTTAGATGAGTTAAAGGCACAAGCACGGGAACAAGGGCAGGATTTAATAGATTTGGGTATGGGTAATCCCGACGGTTCAACACCACCGGAGGTGGTAGAGGCTGCAATCAGGGCTTTACGGAATCCTGAAAATCATGGTTATCCTCCCTTTGCCGGAACCCCTAGTTTTCGGCGAGCAATTACCGACTGGTATCGTCGTCGTTATGGGGTACTGCTGAATCCAGACAATGAGGTTTTACCCCTCCTTGGCTCTAAAGAAGGGTTGGCGCATTTAGCAATGGCTTATGTCAATCCTGGGGATTTAGTTCTAGCTCCTTCCCCCGCCTATCCCGCCCATTTTCGGGGTCCCATCCTCGCAGGTGGTAAGGTTCATAGTCTAGTCCTCAAAGCAGAGAAAAACTGGTTGATTGACTTAGCTGGTATTCCCGATGCGATCGCAGAACAAACAAAAATCCTGTATTTTAATTATCCTAGTAACCCCACTGCTGCCACCGCTCCCAGGGAATTTTTCCAGGATATTGTCGCCTTTGCCCGCAAATACGAAATTATCCTCGTCCATGACTTATGTTACGCCGACTTAGCTTTTGATGGTTATCAACCCACCAGCTTATTAGAAATACCCGGTGCGAAGAATATAGGGGTAGAGTTCCACACCTTATCTAAAACTTATAATATGGCTGGTTGGCGCGTAGGATTTGTGGTAGGTAATTCTCAAATTATTAAAGGTTTAACCACCCTGAAAACCAATGTAGATTATGGTTTATTTTCTGCATTACAGGTAGCAGGGGAAACGGCTTTACAACTCTCAGATAAATATTTACAACAAGTTCAAGAACGTTATCGTACCCGTCGGGATTTCCTAATTCAAGGTTTGGCAGAATTGGGCTGGACTGTACCCAAAACTAGAGCCACCATGTATTTATGGGCACCTTGTCCTACTGGTATAAGGTCCACAGAATTTGCTTTAGATGTATTAAATAAAACAGGTGTGGTTATTACTCCTGGTAACGCCTTTGGTATAGGGGGAGAAGGATATGTACGAATTAGCTTGATCCACGATTGCGATCGCTTGGCACAAGTAATACAAAGACTTAAACAAGCCGGTATTCGATATCCATCAAAAGTCGCAGTTTCTTAAGATAGGGCTTGGAAACATTGAAAAAAAGAGCGTTGCATAAGTGCGGGATGAATAAGGGTTTGAAACCATTGATAAATCGTTTAAAATTTAGTGAAATCATCCCCTGATTCAGCAACGCCAAAAAAAGAATGCGACATGTGGGTAGGGGGTTAGTATTGCTAACTCCCTATGAATAGTTGAGGTAATCAGTTTTGGAAAAATCTAGAAAATAAGGCATAGCAAGTTTATCAAACTAGCTTCGAATCTTCGTATCTTGCCATTTGGTATGAAGATCGAGCAAATACTCTTTAGTCAATTTAAAATCAAATATTTTTATAACCTACTCTTAACCTAAGATATTATACATCTAGGGATAGAGATTATAGATGGCCCTAGGGTAACATCTCTCTGTTCCTACTTGTATAAATGAATTTCTAGATAATGCCTGTTTCCTCTCATACTAATCAAACTACTATCATTAATGGCTTTCACGCCTTATCTAAACCATTAAGAATTAAGGTATTAGAATTATTGCAAGAGCGAGAATTTTGTGTGTGTGAGTTGTGTGAGATTCTGCATGTTAGTCAATCTAAGCTGTCTTTCCATCTGAAAACACTTAAGAATGCTCAGTTGGTATGTTTTCGCCAAGAAGGAAGATGGATTTATTACAGCCTGAATTTACCCCAGTTCCAGATGCTTAAGCAGTATCTAGACACATATAATAATTTGAAGCAAATTTTACTAGCTTATCCCTGTGATCGTGACTAGAAAACTAATTCAATCATGCCAAAATTCATATTACCTTGATCAAAAAAATAAATAGCATAAAAGCCCTCCACAGTCGCCCATGAGAGAAACCACGCCATTTGCTTCAAGCCGGTGAACGTGTCTAAAGGAATGGTTCCGCAAGACTGCGCTGCTCTCCTATTTATCCGTGAGGAGGGAAAAAGTATTTTCGTTCCTTGATGCAGTTCCTCCTAGGGTAAACTCCGATAACCGCGCTACATCGCTATTTTGAGTCCCTCGAAACTGATAACTGAAGTAGGTATGGATATAGATTATTTCCAGGTAGAGACATCTCGCAACATATCAGGAATATCCTGGGATGGGGTAAATTCTAACTGGGTTTCTCTCAAGCCTAAATAACCAGATTCGGTAAAGGATAACAGCATTCGTGCCAATGCGAACCAGAGTTCAGTTTCATATTCCCAATCGCCATAACGTCCAGCTTTACCAGCAATAGAACGTAATGCCCAGAAATAGCTATTTCTAACCACGGAGCCACCTTTTTTATAGGGTGGTAAGTCTTCATGGTGGAGAAAAAGCACTTCATTTTCAATTCTGGCTCTCATTTTATTTTGGATTTTAGATTAAGTGATTCATATCTCTCCTCTTCTCCCATGCTCCCTTTAGTTCCCACCCCTTCTACCAAGCCATAGCAATCGCTACTGTATCTGGGATCTGTTGTTTTACAACTTTGAGAATGTTAAGGGTTTTCTTGTAGGCTATTTGTTGACCTTGTTGTTCAAAATGGACTGATGCATGGTGTAAATCTGCAATCGCAGCTTGTTCATAACCAAGATTATGGTAGGCTATACCGCGGTTGAGATAAGCATCGCCTTCTTGGGGATTTAATGTCACCACCTGGGAAAAGTCATCAATAGCATGCCAGTAGTCCCTTATTTGAGCATGGGCACAACCACGATTAAAGTAGATTCTATAATTACTACTATCGATATTAATTGCTCGATTAAAGTTTAGTATAGCTGTTTGTTGGTCTGTTAACTGAAGATAAGCGAGTCCGCGTTCATTATAAATATCTGCAATTAAAGTATTAGATACTTGGTGGGTATAACTTAAAGCAGTATTATAATCCTCTATCGCTTGGAGAGAGTTACCCAAATATGCATTAGCTACTCCCCGATTGTAGTAAGCACGAAAATCTTCAGTTTGAATGCTAATTACTTGATTATTATCTGCGATCGCTGCCTGATAATTACCTTGTCTTTGGTAAGCTAGTCCTCGATTTAAATATGCCTCTGAGTTATTGGGGGAAATTTTGATTGCTTGGGTACAATCTGTAACCGCATTCTGGTAAAATTGTATTTGTAAGTAAGCTAAACAACGATTACTGTAAGCATTCGCGAAGTTATTCTGAAGTTGAATCGCTTGGGTGAATTGTGTTATCGCGCCTTGATAATTACCTTGCCGCATCTCCTCTACACCCAGTTTAAACACTTCACTCACCGTTAGTTGTGTGTTTGGTAGTGGCAAAGCATAGGCAAATGGCATAAATACAAAACAACTGAGGATAAATGCAATTGTGCAAGTGCCCATGAACCGATACAAGTGATTCATTGGATTTTCTCTCTATATAATTTGGGTGCGACTCTTTTGGTAGTACGGAGTATGATATAAGAATAATAAATGACAAGTCAACCAGAGTAGTATTGACAGCCAAAAATGTACTTGATGGAATTGGCTTGTAAAAAGTGAAAAAACAGGAACAGTTCCACACCCTATGCAAGAAGCATCTACATCAAATCAAGGTATGTTTTGGTCACAAGCACGAGAACTATTTGAACAGATAGTTCGTTGGTTAGACTCAGACAGCATTTATGGGTTATAACACTCCCAGATAGAGAGTAAGTTACTTGAGAATGGATACGAACTATTGAGACGGTTGTTACAAGAATTTATCCCACTAATATATTTTTTTTATCCAAATATGGATTGTTGCAAGAGACAAAAAAGCATCAAAACAAGCTGAAATTCTTTCCCATCTGACAACAAACAAGACGACGATATTTTTTTTGAAACCATGGGAAACAACGTTCTTGTTGAAAACGTGGGACGGAAATTTTAATGGGTCTGCCCTTGTTGTTCTTTCTCTTCCAAACCCGCTTGGGCCATTGCGGCCTAATAATACGTCTAGGTAAAGCAGCGCCCTTATCCTTAGAATCGTAGCCTTTGTCAGCAGCAAGCACTTTCAGGGGTTTACGGGGTCTACCGCGTTTGTTGGTCTTAACCTTTACACTGTCTAGAAGTGGTATCACCTGATCTGTTTCACTACCATTGGCAGGTGTGGTGCGATTGGATAAAGGCATTCCTGAGCCTTCAGTAAGAGTGTGTATTAAAATACCCTTTCCTTTCCCACCGTAAGCAACACCATCACCACCGCCCTTTCCACGGGGAAAAAGACCCGTCCACCGCGCCATAATTCCAGTTGATTAACCCTTTCTCTTGTCCAATCCCCAATATTCGTGGTTGTAAAGCCTCTAAGGTCCCGTCCAAGTGCCAACGTTTGAGCCATCGATGTCCAGAGCTCTTTGATGCCCATATTTCTCCTTTTGGAACGTCACACCAACGACACCCTGTTATTAATATATACAGTAAGGTCTTTAGTACATAACGAAATGAAGAATGTGGCATTCCTGGTTCGCGTTTCTCTCGCGGTTTCGGAAAAATATCCTCAAACAAAGACCACTCCAAATGACTCAGTCCTTCAATACGTCCAGCCATCAGATGATATAACCCCTCTTACTCAACAGGCATATTATCACCTTCTGCTATTAGTGGGATAGGGTCGTAGATGTTTAAATTGTAAAGCGGCGTTGCTGAATCAGGGGATGATTTCACTACATTTTCAACGATTTATCAATGGTTTCAAACGCTAATTCATCCCGCACTTATGCAACGCCCTAATTTTTACACTTTTAGTAATGTGGACTTTAATCTCAAGTGTGATCACTCATACGAAAAATCTCATGGTACGATTAGCTATCGCTAGCCAATCTAAAAATTCATTACAGATAACTGCTTTAAATCTTCCCCAGTTACCCGACAAATTCGCCACTCCTCCAGAATAGATGCACCCATACGGCGATAGAAGTTTTGTGCGGGTTCATTCCAATCCAATACACTCCACTCAAAACGCCCACAATCTCTTTCTACGGCAATTTGAGCCACCTTTATCAATAGGGCTTTACCAATACCTTGTTGCCGATATGCTGGCAGTACAAATATATCTTCTAAATAAATTCCTGGCTTGGTGAGAAACGTAGAATAATTGCTAAAAAACAAAGCAAAGCCTACAGCTTGATTATCCTTCTCTGCCAGGATTGCCTCTACATATTTTTGGGAACCAAACAGATGGGTTTCTAACTCTTCGGCGTTACCAGTAACAGCATGGGATAGTTTCTCATACTCTGCCAAACCTTGAATTAAATTGAATAAAGCATTACCATCCCCTGGCTGAGCAAATCGCAAAGTCAAATTATTGGGCAAATTCATCTTATTTGTTACTAGTTAACTTGTATGTTCTATCATGCCTAGGTTTTTGCTTTATTTGCCCGTGAAGTCATGAAACATTGAGATATAAAGGCAATTATGTTTTAGTCTTGTTGTCAATAAGTCAGACAGGGAATGAAATTCCCCCACAGTAACTACAGCAGAGGAAAAATCCCTTCTGGTACTTGCTCTGTGAAAAGCAAGCTATACCAATTGTTTTTTAATAACTACTCACATCCCAACTCATGGGGGAGGAATGCTCGGAAAAGGCAGAAAATTCTTGGCCATTATAGCGCAGATTCTCCTCATCAAGAACCGCAACAACTTTGTTATAAGTTGTTTCTGCTTGTTCTGGAGAATCCCCAATGCTGGTTAATCCTAATTTTCCAAACTGGGAAAGACAACCCATGAGGTGAAAAACTGTTCCCGTTTCGGTTCCAGTATCAAAATGCAATCTATGATGGGCAATAATATCCATTAAATCGTTGGGGAGTAAGCCGTGATATTGGTCTTTTTGCAGGTTATCGGTGGCAATGTAATATTTGGGTCTACCTTGCTGACTACAAAATAAGCCAGTTTCTAAGTTATAACGACCATTTGTTAGTAACTTCAGGGTCATAAAGGGGTGGGTTGTACCACCTTTACGCAGGTTAATTTCAATTGCTTGAATATCCCAAGTACCATCTTCCTCTTCTACGGTGATAAAATCTACACAGTATCGCTCTAATGCTCCTTTTTCTGCCAACTTTTTGCCAATTTTGATTCCTAGTTCTTGCAATTGTAGGCGATAAGCTTCATCCGCAGGAAATCGACATCCAAGATAAATTTGACTATCAGGCCCACCAAGAATTTGATCATGGGTGGAGAGAATTTCCACATCTCCCAAAGGTGTAATTCTGCCTTGAACACTGGGTGATCGTTTGATTTCCCCCTCCACAAATGCTTCTACTATTGCCCCTAATTCTACAATGCGGCTAGAAAAGTTTTGCCATGTTTCTTGGGAGGCTTGAAAACTCATGGTAGAAAAGCGATCGCTAATGGCGGCGATTCTTTCTGCGTGAGAGCCTTGGGGAAGTGCGAAGTGAGCGATCGGTCGTAGGTCTAATACTGCGTTTCCTTCTCCGGAAACCCCCTCATTCAGCTTAATCACTATTCTTTTTAATGTGGGTTGACGTTCCCATAATTCTGCTGCGACCCTTGCTAAATCTTGATGATTCCAAACCAGTTGACTACCATCGGGATGGGGAACTCCACTTTCAGCAAAGATTGTTCTACTGCCGCTTTTTGTCCCCCAGTTGTGTAAATCAGGAGCCGCAGCGTATAAAGGTACACCCAATTTCAAGGATAATTCTGCTTCTAAATCTGTGGATTGGTAACACACCATGAAGGATTTATCAATTCTCAAAGCCTGGCGAATACGATTAACTAGTCGAGGGCGTTCTAATATTTTTTGACTTAGGGGTTTAAGGGAAGCATCGTAAGTAGAGAGAAGCAACAACCGATTCCGAGCATGTGAAAAAGGAATACCTGGTAATAACTGTAAATAGTAATCAATAATACTGGGGTGGAGAGGTACGGAAGTGACGTAAATGAGACGGTTGCGTGGATTCCACAGGCGAATTAGGGCAAACAGTAGCCGTTCTTCATAATGTTCACAGCCCTCTATTTTTTTCAATTCCCGTTGGTCAATGCTCAGGGAAGGAATCACTAAAATATCTACATCACTATTAGTCGATCCTTCAATACTTTGCCAGCGTTCGCCCAAAGTTTCTTGCAACTGACGAAATTGTTCAACTTGTTGGCAATCATCAATATTTAGCACTTGCATAGTTTGCTTCCTCTCCCTTACCTTCTTAAAATCTAGTTAATTATTCATCTGGGATATCCCAATCAATATGTAGATGCCTATGATAAAACATGGATTTTTATAATTAGCTTCTCTACAATTATTGTTTTTTATCAGATGTTTATACAAATCAATTGCTGTTGTTCTCATTAACCACAATAAATTTCATCCCATTTCCCAATATTATTCTGTGACTCTATAAAAAAAAAAATCCCTAATTTAATAATTGTTTATTTTTCGTTATATAACTGACTTATCAAATGGAAATTAGGAAGCTATAATTGACATCATTTACACTTTCCTAATAAAGTTTTACACTTTCCTAATAAACTTTGGATAACCAAGTTGTATTAACTATTGTATCGATTCCGTTAGGATAATTGAGGTAAAATATTTCACCTAGCATTACGACTGTAGTTCATAGTCTGTCTCAAAAACATTGTATGTAACAAGTTATTAAACATTTGATGCGATTACAATACTAGGTAATCTATCTAGAGAACTAATAACTTAACTATATAGTTGGTTCTAATTTTAGTTGTTTGACAGTAATAAATTGCTGCTGATATTCACAAACAAATATTGATTGCATGCAGTGAGTTGATGAGATTAAAAGCACTTATTTGAGCCGTTTTAATTTTTATTTGATTAATTATGAATACTCTGAAAAAACTATATGGAACCGAACTAGTAGATTGTGCCCGTGCCAACGCTAAACAAGGTATAAAAATTGCAGCATATCAGTGTGGCTATGGTGAAGATATTGCTAGTTTTGCTCAAAAACTACACCAAGCTTGCGAACAAATGAATTTACAAATCCAAGAGTTGAGTCAACTAATTACTGACCATGACAAGATCTTAGAATTTCATGGTGGGGATATTTTTGCTCCCCGCAC
This sequence comes from Richelia intracellularis, assembly GCA_000613065.1. Classification (GTDB taxonomy): domain Bacteria; phylum Cyanobacteriota; class Cyanobacteriia; order Cyanobacteriales; family Nostocaceae; genus Richelia; species Richelia intracellularis_B. Next base: position 12,268 of record CBZS010000474.1, read on the forward strand.
ACCATCACAGTTGTAGAATTAATCGTGCCAAATTGAAGTAAATTAGGACTCCCACCACATCTACAGCCGTAGTGATAAATGGCGCTGACATCAAAGCTGGATCTAGACGTAACAAACGGAATAGAAAGGGTAAAGCCGAGCCAGAGACAGAAGCTAAAATCGAAATCGCCATCAAACTACAACCTACAGCGATCGCTACTTCTAAATTTTTTTGCAGAAAGAAAGCCCAAACTGTAGCAATAGAACCTAACATTCCTCCTAACAAGGCTCCGGCAATTCCTTCCCGTAAAACCACCTGTAATGTGCTTAAAGAGCCGATTTCATCCGTATTCATTCCCCGAATTACCACCGTTGAGGATTGAGCTCCTACATTACCCCCAGTACCTGTTAGCAGAGGAATAAAAGCTGCTAGAATGACCACCTGTTGTAAAATTTCTTCCTCTGACTTAATAATTGTCCCAGTAATAGTATTAGTAACTAACAGCACTAGTAACCATACGACACGCTTACGAGCCACAGTGAGTAAATCAGTCTGAAAGTAATTGTCACCACCGGATTGTACCCCTCCACCCAAAGCATAAATATCCTCAGTGGTTTCTTCCTCCAAAACATCAATCACATCATCAACTGTAACAATACCTACCAATCGTTGTTCCTTATCTACCACAGGTAAAGCTAAAAAATCATATCTTTGGATCAACCTTGCC
>CBZS010000475.1 GCA_000613065.1 Richelia intracellularis
ATTATGATGTAGAATGGCATATGTGAGAACTTTTAGCTCCAATACTTTTTGATGAAGATGATTGGGAAGCAGCAGCGAGAAAAGAGTCTGTTGTATCTCCTGCCAAAAAGAGCGAAAAAGCTAAAAATAAAGCGAACAAAAAGCGTACCTCAGAGAATTTGCCCGTTCATCGCTTCCAAACTTTATTGGATGATTTAGCTACAATTGTTAAAAATAGAATTTCTACAACAATTGGTAGTAAATCCTTAGTTTTTAAGAAGATTACTCAGCCTACAGCTATACAACAAAGAGCAATAGATTTACTCGGAATTAGCATGATTTGTACCCAGTAAGCTTGGACTTGAAATATCTGAAAGTCTCAATATACATAGATTTCGTATTTCGTAAAAGGGTAACTTCAGTCTAAATCATCACAAATACTAACGAAATCCAAACATGATTCCATGGCAATTACACAAGCCTGTGCAATGGCATAACCATAAACTCCACAACTAATAGTCGGAAATACAATTGTTTTGATCTGATTAGCCATCGCTAATTGCAAAGTTGATAAATAACAAGCAGCTAATAATTCTGGTTTCCCTTCCATCCCACCGCGCCAAATTGGGCCTACTGTATGAATCACATATTTGGCAGGTAATTGATATCCCTTGGTAATTTTCGCCTTTCCTGTAGCACAACCACCCAATAAACGACATTATTCTATCAATTGGGAACCAGCCCCTCGATGAATTGCACCATCGACACCACCAGCACCCAACAAAGAATGATTGGCGGCATTAACTATGGCATCAATACTCAAAGTAGTAATATCTTTTTGAAGAATTTTAAATAGAGTCGCCATATTTCATGAGTTATAAGCTAAAGTTATGACTCATGAAATAAAAAAGAGAGGAGATAGGAACGAACTGCGATCGATCTATCCTATCCCAGTCAATTAGCTGTTCCGTTGGCTAATTGAATTGCGAACGCTCCCGCACAGTAAAAGCGTTACCAAGAATGATCCAGGGACTGAAACAAAAAGGTTATCGATTTGTCACCATCCCCGAATTACTGGAAATGGGCAAAGGGGATGGGGTGACACAGAGATAGTTCTCCACGTCTCCCAGCCTCTCAGTCTCCGCGTCCTCTTCACTCTCCAACAACAGAAGCACAACTTTCTGCTGCGAGCCAAAGATTGTAGAGTAATGACTCGATACGTGAGGTTAGGTACTCCCCATCGGATAAATCACTAATACTAGTAACAAATATACCTGTATCTTCCTTAGTCCTATCAGTTAGCCAAGAACCCCATAGAGTTACTTCTACATATTCGCGTTCGCAATAGCACAAAGAAATAATACCGCGTTCGTCTCTGTAGATTTCCTTCCTTAGTTGCTCCAATCCTGGTAAA
>CBZS010000476.1 GCA_000613065.1 Richelia intracellularis
AAATAAGTTCGCTGTCCCCAAAGGAAACAGCGATCGCGGATAATTAAGTTATTGCCCATGCAATTTTTGATTTTAGATTCTAAATTTTAGATTGAATGGGGAATGGCTTGAGTTTGCTCAGTAGTAGGGGGAATGGGTTCAATATTTATTTCCCTACTCCATTACTCACTGAGACAATCGTGCTGAGGGAAGTTGAGGTAAGTCAACGTATTGCTCCCTCCGTTCCCCGTTCCCAATCTTCAACAAGTACTACTTGTAATTGACAATACGGGCAAAACTAGCAGGTTCTAGACTAGCTCCCCCTACTAAGGCACCATCAATTTCAGGTTGTGCCATAATCTCACCCACATTATCTGGCTTCACCGATCCGCCATATTGAATTGATACATTAATATTACTCAATAAAGAGCGGATTACACCAATCACTCGATTTGCTTCCTTGGCTTCGCAGGTATCACCAGTTCCAATAGCCCAAATTGGTTCGTAAGCAATCACCAAGTTATTTTGGTCTACCCCTACTAAAGCCGTTTTAACTTGATTGGTAATTAGAGATTCAGTCTCCCCTGCATCTCGTTGTTGTTTGGTTTCACCCACACATAAAATTGGTGTTAAACCGTACTTTTGAGCAGCTTTGAGACGGAGATTTACCGTGTCATCCGTTTCCCCAAAATACTGTCGTCTTTCGCTGTGTCCGACAATCACATAGCGTACGCCGATTTCCTGCAACATGGCTCCGGAAATTTCACCCGTGTAGGCTCCACTTACTTCCCAGTGAATGTTTTGTGCTCCTAATTGAATGCGGCTACCATGCAGACTATTAGATAAAATATTTAAGTCTGTGAATGGAACACATAGCACAACTTCTCTGTCAGAGGGGGTTTCCTCTAAACTAGGCAGAAAAGCCTGGAGAAATTCCTTGGATTCCACCTGGGTTTTGAACATTTTCCAGTTACCAGCAATAACGATTTTCCGCACGGGTGATTTAGTCAATATCCTAGATAAATATGTTGGTCTGTTTTTTTACCTTTGAACAGTCAGTATTTGGAATCAGTTCCACTTTTACTCAAGGTTTGAGTGAAAATTATCCACGACCTGACCATCATAGATGTATAAGTGTCTTTTTTTCAAAATACCAGATTGGGTGACAGTGCTGAAATGTCACGGGTAATTTTTCTGTTCAGAAGACAGGGTGTACTGGAGAGTGGGAGAGAAACTTGTAGCACCATCAACCCGAGATAGGGAGGCGGTAAAGCAGGAAATCTAACCACTAACCATCAACTGTCAACTAATAACTACCAAATCTCAACATGATCCATTCAATTTAAAATCTAAAATCGAATGTCTAATAGCGATCGCCATAACTCCTATATTGAAGAATTAGACCGTACCATCTTTAGTTTTGATGAAATTCAAACAGAACTCAACTACCAAAGGGCACAAACTGCACTTCGCAACTTGGCTAATAAGTTAGACTTAACACCCGAAGAGCAAGAGGGACTAGAATCAGAAATTGCTGATCTAGAAACCATGTTAGGTAAATTAGACGACATGCTTTTACAAATTGCAGCCTTTGGTATGGTAGGTAGAGGTAAGTCTTCTTTACTGAATGCTTTGGTGGGGCAAACGGTATTTGAAACCGGTGCTTTACATGGTGTTACCCGCACTGAACAAAGGGTAAATTGGCACATCCATGAATCAGATACAGAAACATTGAGAGTTACCTTATCTGTCCAAGGAAAAGCCCGAGTGGAGTTGATTGATACTCCTGGGTTAGATGAGGTGGATGGAGATACCAGGACTGTTTTGGCTCAGGAAGTAGCACAACAGGCGGATTTAATTTTGTTTGTGATTTCTGGGGATATGACCAAATTGGAACATGAGGCTCTTTCCCAGTTACGGGCAGTAGGTAAACCCATGTTGCTAGTATTTAATAAAGTAGACCAATATCCGCAAACTGATCGCATGGCGATTTATCATACCATTCGCGATCGCCGGGTACAAGAATTACTCTCTCCAGATGAAATTGTTATGGCTGCGGCTTCTCCCATGGAAAGGAATTTAATCCAACGATCTGATGGTACTAGGGGAGTACAGTTACGTCCAGGAAAGGCTCAAATAGAGGAATTAAAGCTAAAAATTTTACAAATTCTCCAACATGAAGGGAAGGATTTAGTAGCTCTTAATACCATGCTCTATGCGGATAAACTCAATGAGCAACTAGTACAAAGAAAACTGGCAATTCGGGATATGGCAGCCAATCAGATAATTTGGAAAGCCGCGATCGCAAAATCAGTTGCCATTGCCCTGAATCCAGTGACGGTAGTCGATATCCTCAGTGGAGGGATTATTGATGTAGTCCTAATTTTGGGTTTGTCAAAGCTTTACGGCATTGAAATGACGGAAGCCGGAACCGTAAAATTGCTACAAAAAATCGCCCTAGGGATGGGCGGTATTAGTGCTAGTCAATTACTAGCAAACTTGGGATTAAGTTCTTTAAAAACCTTACTGGGTATATTTGCACCAGCTACTGGAGGTGCGTCATTAGCTCCTTATATCTCAGTAGCCTTAACTCAAGCCGCAGTAGCCGGTACTTCCTCCTACGGGATTGGACAAGTTACCAAAGCTTATTTAGCAAATGGGGCAACTTGGGGACCCGATGGACCAAAAGCTGTGATTAATAAGATTTTGGCAAGTATTGATGAAAAATCAATTCTTAACCGGATCAAATACGAATTACAACAGAAGGTAAAAATCAAGTAATTCTTGTTTTATCCTCTACTTTTGAAAGAATTTAACCATTCTCTAACTTATTCACCCGCAATATCTCGACCACCAAGACCGAAAGCCAGAGCAATTGCTACAGCGATCGCTCCCAATAATAAGCCAAAAGCTAACTTAACAATATTGGGGGCAATACCAATTCTCTGTAAAGCCATAGCAGACACCAAGACAATAATGGCAATTCTCGCCACCTGTCCTAAAATCAGAGCCTGGGCATTACCAGAACTGGTAATGATATTGAAACCTAGGTTTGCCAAGAACAAACCAATGGCGAATACCACCAATCCTGCTAAGTTCTGGGCGAATACCACCAGAATTCCTTGTAGCAATGAAGTCAGGGCAGGTATTTTGAGAATGTCTAAAGCTGCCACCGTAGCAAACAGCATAATACCCACTAAAACGACAATACCAGCAATCTCCGAGGGGGTACGGGTGGTAGGAGTGGGTTGAGATTCACCATCTGAAAACTCTGGAGACACGTTTTGCTGTGGTGTGGGTAAAGGTAATCCCAACACCGTGAAAATGTTGTTGAAACCGAAACTAGTCAAAATGCTAGTGACTAATTCAGAGGCAAAACGCGCCAAGAAATAGGAGATAGTCAGGATAGCACCGGCTGCAAAGAGTGCTACTGGGATCAAAATCAGCACATAAACTAAAGTACCAAGAATTGATGATAGAGGCTGTCCTCCAGCTACTGCATTTAATGCAAACCGACTGCCAAGATTATTAACCCCTGTAGCAGCTAATAAGTTAGTGACAATGCGTCGTACAACATTTGCTGTGAACCAACCAATAGTAAAAATAATCCCTGCCCCTAATACGTTTGGGTGCGACTCTTTTAGTAAGACGGGGAGTGGAACTTAGACAGGTATTGGAAGAGGTGGAGGGGTAGTAGAACAACCAGCTTTGCTTTGAGAACTTGCTTGATCAAAGGAATACCACTAGAGTACAAAGCCAGGTGATTGGGTTTATGTTCTTGTTGTAGATGAAACTGCCAATACTCATCCCAATCGCCACTGATGTATAAAGAACCCAGGGGTAAAACAGCCTCAGCACCCCTCATGGTCCATCTAGCCCCAGTGATATCCATCCTGTCTTTTATCAGGTGGGGACAAGCACCCTCAATCACCCCCGTGGCCATGGGGAATCCAGCTTTTAAGTAATCGTCATATTTGAGGTATGTGGCATTGTTAAGTAAATATCTAGCACAGGTATCCACGGGTTTACGTTCTTGGGGGGTGAGTTTGGGTAAAGTGGCACTGGGGCGCATACCTGGGGCAACTGAACTTGATTTACCTTCAAGGATAAGCTGTAAACGTTTGCTCACCCAAGCTTCTGCCTGTGTCGAAGTCTGAGAATAAAAGACAAATACAGCTTTCCACAAATACTCAATCACATGGATAATATCCCTGTCTTAGTCCATGAGAATATTGCTGTGCTGGTAGATTAAACTTGCCATCCAAAGGAAATAGGGTATTTATCTTTCTTCCTTCATAACCGATTCTATTGGCGATTACTGTGCCAAATAATGTGGTCAATTTCCGCGACAATTTTTTCTTGTGTGTTCTGTTTACTGAGTCTGTGCCTGCACACTCTCCCTCTATTTCATCTTGACTGCGTTTATCAAAATATCTTTGTTTGTAACAACCGTCTCAATAGTTCGTATCCATTCTCAAGTAACTTATTCTCTATCTGGGAGTGTTCTAAGCCACAAATGCTGTCTGAGTCTAACCAACTAACTATCTGTTCAAATAGTTCTCGTGCTTGTGACCAAAACATACCTTGATTTGATGTAG
>CBZS010000477.1 GCA_000613065.1 Richelia intracellularis
CACCAGGTTCTTTGTCTAGATCGAAATTAATTACACCCCAACAAGGTTCCTCGCCAGGCTCGGGACTAAATTCCACTGGTAAGCCGTATAATCTCGCACCGGATACTTCTGCCTGTCCAGAACGCCAGG
>CBZS010000478.1 GCA_000613065.1 Richelia intracellularis
GAGCAGGCATTTACCAACTTTGCCAATGGTTTTTTGAGTTTACCAATCCAAAAGCAATTGCTAGCTCAATTGTTAGAACAACTGTGTGAATTACCAGAAAAGAAACAACCAGAGCACGATAACAGAGTCACAACTCATATCCCCCTGCGAATTTTAAGATTAATCCACTCTCCAGAGAATTTCTTCAATCCCCATCCACACCTACCAGAACACCGAGTCATAGAGGTTGATGATTTAGAACAAGCAGAACTTTTAGCTAGAGTCTGGAAATTTGACCTGATTTTAATCGATAGAGAAATTAACAACCCCCAAACCTATTTACAAAAACTTAGCCAACGTCCCCGTCTGAAAAAATTACCCCTAGTAATTTGCGATACAGAAACAACTAAAGCTACAGCTAATTTTCCGGAATTTTCTGTCTTTCCTTGTCTAACAGCGATAAATACTGATGCAGTCGGCGACAGTAAAACCACAGAAATATTATTATCTGTTTTGCAAATTGCTGCTGGTAGATGTTGTCCTCCTAATATTCTAGTAGTTGATGTTACATCACTACCAGACCTACCTGGAATCAAATATCAGTATCAAGAAAAGTATAAAGATAGGAATAAATCTTCCCATTTGCTCCCAGAAGTTAATTTAGTATCTATTCATCGTGGTTCAGAATGGTTACAGGCACTGATTCAATATTTACAAACAGCCGGGTTGAAAGCCACGTTAGGGCGTTATTGGGCAGAAATAATACAACAGCTGCGGCATAAAAGTGTTGATTTACTATTACTTTATTTAACTGAAGATACAATTAGTGATGAAGTTTTATCAGCATTGAAAACTTTGAGAGAGCTAATTGTTGATTTACCTCCCATACTCGTAATTGTTTCCGTAAATCATACAGTTTTGCCAACTGAAATAGATTCTAATTCAAGTCAAGAAATAAATTTAGATAATGTCAAAGTGGAGTCTCATTATTTACAGACTCATATATTGCAATCAATTAAAGCTGCTATGGGTCAAGTCACAACACAATTATTACCATATTTTATATCTATGGAAGAATTATTAGATAATATTTATCAAACTTTAAAGATAAAAAAATAGTATAGACCCTAATCATACAGCCCACATTCCGCAGGTTAGTTAGCAAAGAAGATAATATTTACGACAGGGAGCACCAAAAAACTGTAGAATCCAGCATCCCTGTTCACTGAGCTTGAAAATCTGTTTCAAAGAAGGGAAGGTTAATAAATCAATTGACATGAAACATTGAAACACCCAACGTAAAGTAGGAGTGGCAGTTGGTTTACCTAACTGATTTTGAATTCTTTGAGATCCTCGTTTTATAGATTGGCGTAATGCCCTGTGACCTAGGCTGTAAACTAGCAAACACAAACCCATAACCATTGCCAAAGCCGCCACTCTTTTCCTTGAATTTCGAAACACAGTGGAAGTAAAAAACAATGGGTCTTTGAGAAACCGAAAACCACGTTCTGTAGATTGTTGTGCCTTATATTCAGGTAAAACATCTTCGTTGCTAAGTTTGTCGGCATCAAGAACATAGGTGGCAAGAATAAACCTGCCAGCCTGTTCTGTGGCAATGGTAATTGCAGTTTCTTTGGGTACAATTTCGGCTTGAATATGGGAAATTAGGGTCGGTTGAGAATCCTTGCGAGGTCTACCATGTCCCCGGTGTTGGCCATATTCAATAACTTCAATATTTGCATGCAACTTGATCAAATGGCAACTGACTCTCAAGTAATTTGGCTGTGTTGAATGCATCTTCGGCACATGTAAATTCCTGTTGGCACAATTTTCGTAGTTGGGATTGTGCCTGTGTATATTTTTTGGTCAGACGTTTGTTTTTCCAGTTGTTTTAAGTCAGATTCTTTACGGGCTTCACTTTCTATCACTAGCCACCGTTGTCGCACACGACCAGAATCATTACAACAGGGGGCAATACGATATCCTGGGATTTTACTTGGTACAAATGCATCAATAACTGTTCTTTTTTAATAGTTATTTTGCGGCAGTTAGGGTTGCAGTCACTCGAGATACCCATCTGAATGAGACTATCATCTGCAAATTGTCTTCAGTGTAAAGGGCTGCATCCGCAACAAATAAAGCATCAATTTGCCTTTGTTTGTGGAAATCTGCCATAAGTGTTCCAAACATGGCAGAATTGACTTCATTAGCATGTGCCACTCTTAAATATAAAGGAATATCTCCATCACCACTCCAGATAAAGTCAAGAATAAATTGTTTCAAATCTGATCGGTGGTCTCTAGAATAACCATATGTAATTGTAATTAATCCTGATTGTGCTGATACTTCATCATCAGTACCAGTTCCATAATCCCCATGTACATGAAATGAACTTGAATCCAAGTGGAAGCTGTTCATTCTCACTCAAAATCTATCTGCTGCTGATAGTGCGAATCGGATAAAAATTTCCGTTAATCCTGCATTATATAGTTTGTCTAACAGTCTGCCCAAGGGTTCATCGTTCAAATGATCTGGTTGTATTCCCTCTCCCAATAAATGTTCCGTTGCAATAGCTTAAAAGAACTTCTCAAATAAATATAGTGGTGCACTGATAAACCCTAAGCCATTGAGAATCATTGCTTTGACCACTTGGCCTGGGCTGATTATTTCTTGGGGATGAGTTCCAAGCAGTTGGTTGAACAAATCAACCAAACTCATTTCATCAATAATCCCTGCCACTATGCCTAAGTGCTCGATATCTTGTACTTTGATTTGTGATTCTGAAAAACTCATACTTCAAAAATACAACATTTTGCGATCGCACCTGCCGAATGTGGGCATTAATACTTAAATCTCCATTTTTGTGCCCCACGAGAGTTCCCCTGTTGCGTCTTTTTTGGTGATGCCCCTCCATTACCCCCCCAAAGGGCGTTCGCGTTCGCACTTGACAATCAAGACATAAATTACAATCCTGTACAAAAATCTGTAATTTTCACTAGAAAAAATTATTTCACTAAATTTTCAACGATTTCTCAATGGTTTAAAATGCTAATTCGTCCCGCATTTATCCAACGCCAGAATTTTGACTAAAAATCTCTGTATGCATGGAATATTTGTAATCAGTAAAGAGAAAATTTTCTTTTATTAAAATATTTTAAATTCCCGCATTCTTAAACAAAAAAACGGTAGTTAGGACAGATATACTTACTCAAGCTTTTTAACTCAAATAATTTCGTCTAGGCTTCCATTACAGGATAGTAAATAGGTAAACTAAATCAGCACTTTTTCTGACAGAATTATAATCTGTTAAATTCAAGAGAATAGACACAAATATCTAATATCTTATCCTTCAGTAGGGATACTTAAAATTTTTATTTGATAATCTAACTTATCTAGAAGTTGATTGAGATTATCTACAGCTGTTAATTTTGCTGATTGCGAATTACTAGTATTCATTAACAATCGATTTCGCAGTTGGTGTATTTTATCGGTCAGTTTTTGGGTAATTTTTAAACTGTCGTTACTCAAACGTTCTATTTGCCGCTGGTGGTAGTATTGTAGAGCCGCTCCTTTTAATACTTGTAATGTTGCATTTTCGCCATGTTCTCCTGGCATAATACGTAAACGTATTAATAACCGATGGTTTTGGTAATAATATTCCTGTTCTACCTGCTTGGGTGATTTCACTGTAGCTACTCCTATGGAAGCAAACCGCTTTAATTCATTCAATAGACCTTGATATGTGGGCAAGGGTAATTGCTCTAGTGCAGATTGTAGAACCCCATTGTTAATCCAGGATACCTTACCTGTATAAGGTTGTCTTTCTAAATATAGGCGACCGATACCCTTGGCAACTACCCTAGCGAGTAATTCTGTTAGTAATTGCTTGGGTGTTAGGTTTGGTAAAATTTCAATTGGATTTAATTCTTCTGGCTGCGGTAATGACAATAGAGGTAAATCTTTTGATAACTTATTTCTAGTTTTGGCTGATTGTAATACAGTATTATTGCTTTGAAACTTAGTTGTTTCTCTATATGCTTGATTCGATGATACGTTGATACGAGCTGTGGGAAACGCTTCTTTTGTGATCGCTTGACTTTCATCTAATCGGAGATCTATGGCGACAATATCTACAGCGTTCAATTCTGAACCACCACTGGTTTGTATCGGCTCAAAACCTAGGATAATGCATTCTTCTTGACGTTCCAGCTTTTCTGATTGCTGATCTGCCGAAATGTCAGCATTGCTATTTTTGTAGTGTAAGTAAGCAGAAAGTAATTGTTGATGGCTAGTAGCTGCGATCGCTTGTGTATCTATAATGCGACCCAGATAAGATACCATGCGACTAACGTATTCTAAGGCTGGATCATCTTCTGGATCCACCATACCCAATAGGAGCCTACTCTGGTGTAATTCCAAGGGCAAGACCTGATAATGTAAGCAAACTTCTAAAGGTAAAAGGGTTTCTATTAAATTAAAGATTTGCTTGCTATCTAGAGATTTCTCTCCATTAGCAGTGGTAGAATGTTGCACTGGCTGAATGATACCGTGAGAATCAGTCAATCTGCCCTCTGATGACGACATATTTAAATTTGCTAATGATTAACGGAGGTATTTTGATACTTTATTCGAGCCCTCCGTGATAAATCAGTATAAATTTATAACTTTATTTATAGTTAGAAGTATTTTGCTTCCAGCAATTCCGATGTAAGTCTCATTTTAGAAAGACTACTCACTTCTTAAGGTTTGGGCAGCAAGGTATATTTTGCTCCACTCACCCATAATCTGATGATTTTTGAGTTTGAGTTCCTCGGCTACCTCTATTAATGTCTTATCTGCTTTAAGTAATTGCAGGATATGACGTTGTTTTGGGAGAATTTTGGTACTTAGTATTTCTAATTGTGTTGGTGTTAAGCCTAAATGATGTTCACCTAAAGATATTTGCAACCAGTTTTCGACCAATTCCAGTTTATCTTTTATGGCAAATACCCGTACAGCATGGTAACTAATTTTTTCTCGCAGTCTATATATTTTTCTAATGGGCTTATTTAATTTTTTGGCGTTCGCATCCTGGGTTTTGCCTTGTAAGTAAAGTTGGAGCCAATCAACAGCATCTTGTCCCAAGTTTTCTTGTAAGTATTGAGCGAACTCTTCTTTTAGCAGTTGGCGAGATAGTTTTTGTTCTTCTAGTGCTTGGGATTCTTCATAGTCAGCAACGGCTTGAGTATCTACTAAATTTAGACTGTTATCATTATCATCAGTCAGGACTTCTTCTGATACCAAACGAATTAAGTCTTTGCTTGGTACTTGGGTTAAACCACCACGTTGACTACGACGTAAATAATTGACAAATCTATATACTAGTAACGGTTGATTGCGTACTGCTCGTAAACAATACTCCTCTATACTGGCAAATAATAAGCCGTCTCTGAGTCTGGGAGCTGCCCTAAATTCAGGAATAAAAGCCATTTATTGTTGCATGTAGTTGTTACAAAGTGACAACTACATGCAACAATAAATGTAATACATATAAAACTTTACGTTGACGATCACGGCTCAGGGCAATCCAAGTTTGGACCTTATTACGTAATGTTACCAAACTGCCTAATCTATTAATTAAGTTGCGATAAGCCGGATCTCTACCATTCCCCAAGTAACGTTGACTGAAAATACGCCAGCGATATTCCATGGCTTGTTTGGCAATATCTAGTTCTCGGGGCTTTAATGAATCAAAACATTTTTCGTCAGTTCCCAAGAACCAAGGAATGATACATTCATGATTTGATGTGCTTTGTTCTGGGCATTCCGTAACAAGACGTTCACGCCAGTATTGAGCCAGTTTTTCTGCCTCTGATGTCATTATAAGATTGCGCTCCTCTAATACCATATTTGCATTGCAAGACAGTGATAAGCCAATCCTCAGTACTCTCGTTACAAGGGGTTACCTTGTAACGAGAGTAGGAAAAGCAAATATTGACAAAGTTATGGAATTTAGGAATTCTTAAACCCCGTTTTTAGCGACGAGGTAGTTGTCTCCCACTGGTAACCACAGGGTTTTCTACTGCTTGTCGGTATTGTTCTACTTGGTCTGTGTAGCCGATGGGTAGGACGCATTCAACATTTTCGTGGGGACGAGGGATAATAACCCATGACTCTAGATTTCCACCATGGACTTGTTCTACAGCATCTATTCCTGCAGCCATGGCAGTTTTCACTTCCGACACATCTCCCCGGATATTAACTGTAAAACGGGCACTACCAACCCGAATATAGCCAACAAGGGTAACTCGACCAGCTTTAACCATTGCGTCTGCTGCGGCTAACACAGCAGGAAATCCTTTAGTTTCAATCGATCCAACTGCCTGTAGTGGCATTGGCTATCTCCTCTATCAATAAACGAGTGTGGCGTTAAACAACAATTGTACGGATGTTCCGGCATTTTTGGGGTATTTTTTCCCTGAAAGCTGTAAACTTTGCGATCGCTAGAAATATACCTGTTTTTATCTAACACCGATACAGAGTTAACTTAAACAATGCGGAAAGGTTCTGTTTTTTCGGTGAAATGGATTGGTAAAACAAATTCCACATTTTCAGGTGGGTTAGGAACTATGTAGTGGGTAATTACTTCACCTCCAGATGTTTCTTCACCGGCTTCAATTCCAGCAGTGACAGAACGTTGTACTTCTGAAACTTGTCCGCGAACTGCGACTACAAAACGACCACTTTCGGCTTTATCATGGTACACAATGGTAACTTCGGCAGACTTGACCATGGCATCAGCCGCGGCTAGTACTGCCGGAAAACCCAAAGTCTCAATTACTCCAACTGCCATAGGCATGGTTTTAATCTCCAAGGGCTAGGTGTAACAATTACAGCTTGCATAAAGAAAGCTATGGCGTTGTTGAATCAGGGGATGATTTCACTAAATTTTCAACAATTTCTCAATGGTTTCAAACGCTAATTCATCCCGCACTTATGCAACGCCATAGCTTTCTGAATTTATTTTACGTGGCTTTGTGCCCCATTGAGCGGGATAATGAAATATCTCGCCCCTGAGACAAAATCAAGTTTTATGTTTCCTAATTTTCTGCCCCAAACTGCTGTTAATCTCACAGAATCTACCTCCATTAACCTGTTGCAAAGTCTAGAACAAATAGCGGTCGCTACAACTCTAAGTCAGCAGGAAATTGCAACTACCTATGTCCGTGCAGGAAGTGGGAATACGCCAATACTTTTACTCCACGGCTTCGATAGTTCTGTATTAGAGTTTCGTCATCTGTTACCTTTCCTGGCAAAAAATCAGGAAGTTTGGGCAGTGGATTTGTTAGGTTTTGGATTTACCCAAAGGGTTGCGGGGCTAAAGTTTTCGGCTATGGATATCAAAACCCATTTGTACTCTTTTTGGCAAAATTTGATTAATCAGCCAGTGATTTTAGTTGGTGCTTCTATGGGAGGCGCTGCAGCGATCGATTTCACTTTGACTTATCCAGATATAGTTGAGAAGTTGGTATTGATTGATAGTGCGGGGTTAACTGGTAGTTCACCTGTGGGTAAATTTCTCTTCCCGCCTTTTGATTATTTAGCTACCGAGTTTTTACGTAACCCGAAAGTTCGCCAAAGTATTAGTAAGGCTGCATATCAAGATAAAAGTTTTGCTTCTGAAGATGCGCGATTATGTGCAGCCTTACATTTAGAAATGCCTGACTGGAGTCAAGCTTTAGTTGCTTTTACCAAAAGTGGCGGTTACAAAGCATTTAGATTTAAACAGTTAGGTAACATTAGCAAACCAACCCTGATTTTATGGGGAGATAGTGATAATATTTTAGGAATAAAGGATGCGCCCAGATTTAGACGAGCAATTCCTGGCAGTGAGTTATGTTGGATAAAAAATTGTGGTCATGTTCCCCATTTAGAACAGCCACAAGTTACCGCAGAAAAAATATTAAATTTTCTGGTTGGAGACTCAAACAAAAATTAATCGAGTAACCACATTTGCGATGAAGTTTTTGCTCCTTCCTCCTGTTCATTCTGCTTCCCAACAATAGGACGAAGAGTTCTTTTGGGATATTTTGTTGACCTATAGACAATACTAGTCTCTTGTTTACGAGGTACTTGCTTACTAGTTTCTTGCTTCATTGTGCCAATTTCATCTGTGAGCTTTGTATTCGTTTCTGCTAATTGCAAAGCATCTTTTTTAGTAGCGTTTAGTTCTTCATTCAGCTTTTCTGTTAACTCTGCTTGTGCAGTTAATTCTTGATTTAGATTTTCTGTCAACTCTTTTTGGGCTGTGAGTTCTCGCTCTAGCTTTTTCGCAGATGTTTTTTGTGTAGTTAATTCTTGATTAAGATTTTTAACTAATGATTCATGTTCTGATAAACTGGCTTGTAATTGACTCACTTGCTCCTTGAGTTCTGCCTCAATTTGATTTGCCTGTTCTAAATCTTTTTTTAATTCCTTGATGGTAACTTCTAAGTCAGCTTTTGTAGGATCCATGGTTTGGGATGAAGAGGTTTTTTTCGTGGAACTTGTTGGTTTAGAGGTAACGTCATCAGCGCTATTTACAGATGGGGAATTTTCTTCAGAGCCACTAGAAATATTATCTACAGGTTCAGCTTGCACTTCGATCGCATATTTATATGCTGGGTTAGGCGTAAACTTTTGAGCTTGTGGTTCTTCGTTAATTAAATTAGAAAGACGTTTTCTGGGCATGGCTCCTATTTCCTCCAATCACGTTTAATTTCTGCTGCAACACATCGATCGTCTGGTTCCGCCTCCCGAGCATTTCTACCTCGCCATTGATGCACTGCTACCCCCTCAAGTGCTGCCCGTTTATAAGCCTTGTAGGAAGGGCTTAGAGTCTGACAAGCTGTTATTCCTAACTGCATCAGGG
>CBZS010000479.1 GCA_000613065.1 Richelia intracellularis
TATATTTTTTATCTTTATTTTTTGGAGCAATGAAATATACACTGGTTTTACCTAATTTATTACCTTGCTCATCCATTACTTCCACAGGTGTTCCTTTACGTAATTTAGAACTCAATTTTTTTGGTACTTTTATTGTTATTTTTGAAGGCTGATTTTGAATAATCGTAGCTATTTTAGTTGAAGTATTAATCATATCTCCAACTTTCACTGGAATATTAGTAATAATACCGGTTAAAGGAGCAGTAATTTTATATCGCTGAACATTCTTAGGTGTTTTAGTTAAGGCATAAGCTTGTTTTAGAGATTGCTCTGCGTGAGACACTCTGACTTTTTGGGATTGAACTTTAGCATCAATTGCTCCTATCTTAGTTTTCAATGCCAGCAAATTATCAGCGTATTCATCGCTTGTTTGTCGGGATACAGCACCCTGTGCAGCTAATAAAGAATATCTTTGATACTGTTGCTGATTTAGCTGGGCATTCGCTACATGAGAAGCTTTGGCTGCTTCTAGACGGTTGAGTGCTTCTTGGGCAAGAGCTAATTGTTGTTTTGCTTGATTGTAGCGATCGCTAATTCTTGCTGACTCTTCTCCCTGGGAATTGACTTGAATAATTGCATTTCCTTCTTTAACCTGCTTACCTGATTTTACGAACACGTGGGTAACTTGACCCTGAATTTTTGGTTGTAGTGTCACTGAGGTTAGAGATTCTAAACTGGCAATAAAATCACGACTTTCCTCAATTGTACCGACTCCAACTGTTGATATTTTTACTCTTTTTCCTTTGGTTTGATTACTATCACTTGATGTTATTTGGTGCTCCGGACTCATTAGCAGTCCTAAGGCCGCACCTCCACTAATCACGATCAAAACTGTGAAAAATAACCATAGCCATCCTCCCTGTCTATCAGATGGAGGAATAGGTATTTCTGAAATTTCAGGAATATTT
The DNA here is from genome assembly GCA_000613065.1 of Richelia intracellularis. Lineage (GTDB taxonomy): Bacteria > Cyanobacteriota > Cyanobacteriia > Cyanobacteriales > Nostocaceae > Richelia > Richelia intracellularis_B. The sequence goes on from CBZS010000479.1 coordinate 948, forward strand.
TGTTCAAAATCAGTTTCAGACTCAGAAGGGTTCATAGGTTACAGATAAATTAACAAAAAATTAATCAGTAAATCAGTAATTTTGTAGTTATTTATATTGCATTTCATAAATAGAAGAGAAAGTTATGAATAATTTATTTTTTTCTCTCCCTATCATATCTTTGATAACATAATTTAAACTAAATTCAAGCAATATCCATAATAAAAATAACCTTAGATATACTATTATAAAAATGGATTTATCTGAAGGGATAATGCACAATAAATATAAAAACAATATAATGTTTTGTGTTTTGTTACTTATTAAGCGTAGTTATGGTTATACAGTATTTTTGACTAGTAAATATTGGCGTAAATAAAGCAACTATTACAAATTTGCCAAAAATTTTAATTTTAATGATAAGCTGTTTTACCTTCTAACTTCTGCCTTCTTTATTTCTGCTTTCACGTACTAGTAGCCAGAATTTGCACAAATCTTCAATTGTCGATCGCTAAAAATCTGCGTTATAACCAGGAAATAAGGTGATTGCAAGGAATGTGATGGGTGACAGAGGAAATACTGCAAAAACGGGCGTTGCATAAGTGCGGCATAATTTCACTAAATTCTCAACGATTTCTCAATGGTTTCAAACCCTAATTCATCCCGCACTTATGCAACGCCCAAAAACGCTATGCAATTCAACAAGAGTTAGGTCATAAGGCTGGAAGAAGAACTCTGCTGGCACATGATTTAGAAACTCATACTAATTTTATATGAAACTGCATAGAAAATAACTTCAAAAATAAAGTTGTAAGAGGAGATAAATATTACCTGCTCAAATCTAAGTTGCTTGAACAATTGTTGTATCCGCTCACGTAAATCTTGCAAAGAAGAGAAAAATTCGTTTTTGAGAGGTTTTTTGAGAAAGTGCCAAAGCCTTTCGATTGGATTAAGTTGAGGGGAATGAGGTGGTTGAACCAGGGAAATTATATTTTCTGGCCAATTAATCCCAAAACTTGTATGAGGAGGACCTTGGTCAATTTGTAAAACTGCATAATCTTCACCTAACTGCTGAGATAGCCAATCTAAAAACTGTTGAAAACAGTCACCGTTGAGTTTGGGGTACTCCTGTTGGAAATGTTTTCCTGTTAATGGTTCAATTGCACCATAAATCCAAAAATTTTTTCTTTCCCATTTAAAGTCAACAGTTGGCTTTAGTCCAGAAGCAGTAATCAGTTTTCCTGTGAGAGTTTTCAATCCAACCCTAGTTTCATCCTGACACAAATAATGAACCCACTTCCCCTGTGCTAGATGTTTTTCTAGACAATTGAGAATGATACCGAGTTTTTTTTTTACTCAGATACCAGCTTTTCATCCTGTTTGTAGCTTTGAGGAAGTGGTACTTTTAGTTTTGGGTGTTGCTGAATCAGGGGATGAATTAGCGTTTGAAACCATTGATAAATCGTTGAAAATTTAGTGAAATCATCCCGCACTTATGCAACGCCGTAAATTTTGTTATATGGCTCGACTGATAGAGATTAATGCCGAAGGAGCATAGCTAACAACCAAAATAGAGTTGGAAGTTAACTGCTGTAAATCTTTATGCCAAGAAGTCGAACCCCAAAACTCTTGCTCTGTTTCTGCAGCACTAGTTAGGTGAGGATTATCCATTAAAGTTGTGGTTTGGCAACCAATATGGGTAAGTTAGGGGCGTTCGCAACCAGCTACAATAGCTGGAACATCGCTGATAATTTGACAGTGAGATTGAAGTGCAACTCTAGCAGCAATTGCTCCTGGGCTAACTTGGATAAAGTTAACTAAACTCACTTCACCACAGGCTAATACCAGTTGATAAATTAAATTAGTGCGACTCTTTTTGTAAGACGGGGAGTGGAACTTAGACAGGTATTGGAAGAGGTGGAGGGGTAGTAGAACAACCAGCTTTGAGAACTTGCTTCAGCAAAGGAATACCACTAGAGTACAAAGCCAGGTGATTGCGTTTATGTTCTTGTTGTAGATGAAACTGCCAATACTCATCCCAATCGCCACTGATGTATAAATAACCCAGGGGTAAAACAGCCTCAGCACCCCTCATGGTCCATCTAGCCCCAGTGATATCCATCCTGTCTTTAATCAGGTGGGGACAAGCACCCTCAATCACCCCCGTGGCGATGGGAAATCCAGCTTTTAAGTAATTGTCATATTTGAGAGATTTGGCATTGTTAAGTAAATATCTAGCACAGGTATCTACGGGTTTACGTTCTTGGGGGGTGAGTTTGGGTAAAGTCGCACTCCGGGGCATACCTGGGGCAACTGAACTTGATTTACCTTCAAGGATAAGCTGTAAACGTTTGCTCACCCAAGTTTTTGCCTGTGTTCAAGTCTGAGAATAAAAGACAAATGCAGCTTTCCACAAATACTCAATCGCATGGATAATATCCCTGTCTTAGTCTATGAGAATATTGCTGTGCTGGTAGATTAAACTCACCATGCAAAGGAAATAGCGTATTTATCTTTCTTCCTCCATAACCGATTTTATTGGCGATTACTGTGCCAAATAATGTGGTCAATTTCCGCGACAATTTTTTCTTGTGTGTTCTGTTTACTGAGTCTGTGCCTGCACACTCTCCCTCTATTTCATCTTGACTGCGTTTATGAAAATATCTTTGTTTGTAACAACCGTCTCAATAGTTCGTATCCATTCTCAAGTTACTTACTCTCTATCTGGGAGTGTTCTAACCCACAAATGCTGTCTTAGTCTAACCAACTAACTATCTGTTCAAATAGTTCTCGTGTTTGTGACCAAAACATACCTTGATTTGATCTATATCCTTGCATAGGGTGTGGAACTGTTCCTGTTTTTTCACTTTTTAGAAGCCAATTCCATCAAGTCTATTTTTGGCTGTCAATACTACTCTGGTTGACTTGTCATTTATTCTTCTTATATCATACCCCGTACTACCAAAAGAGTCGCGCTCAAATTAAATCTACTTCAATTTCGGAGCTATTTGATAAGTCGGGTAACAAAAGCTTTAAGGATTCTGCAAAAGCTTCGGGATGAGCAGGGGTAGCTATATCAAGGGTGTCCCAAAAGGTCTCAATTTCTAAAAGTTTGAGTTGTGCTATCGCTTCTGCTCTCATGCTTGCACACAGGGTATCTCTTCCTAATAATCCTTCTAAAGCAGATGCAGTTTGTCGCAATTGAGTAATTTGTTATATAACCCGGTGATATTGTTGCTGTAGTTGAGGAATTAAACTATCAGTGTTTTTTGGCAAGGTTTCAGCTGTTAGTAATTTGCGGATTTCTTCTAGTTGAAACCCTTCTTGTTTCAGAGCAACGATTTTTCGTAGTTGTTGTACATGGTTTTCAGCATATAGGTGATAGTTACTTTGCTAACGCTTGGGTTCTGGCAACATTCCAGTTTGGTGATAATAGCTTACCATGGGCAGAGTTAGACCATTACCAACTTCTTCCGTTAGCTGTTTGATTGTTAAATATTGATTCACCATAGTTGACCTTATTAACACTAGTGTCAATGTTTAGCCTGATTGTTTTCTCAGAATTGATCTTAGTGATAGCTCAAGTTACCCGAATTTATCCCACTAATAGCAAAAGGTGATAATATGCCTGTTGAGTCAGAGGGGTTATATCATCTGATGGCTGGACGTTTTGAAGGACTGAGTAATTTGGAGTGGTCTTTGTTTTAGGATATTTTTCCGAAACCGCCAGAGAAACGGGAACGAAGAATGCCACATTCTTCATTTCGTTATGTACTCAATACCTTATTGTATATATTGATAACAGGGTGTCGTTGGTGTGAGGTTCCAAAAGGAGAAATATGGGCATCAAAGAGCTCTGCACATCGATGGTTCAAACGTTGGCAGTTGGACGGGACCTTAGAAGCGTTACAAGCACGAATATTGGAAATTGGACAAGAGAAAGGGTTAATCAACTGGAGTTATGGCGCGGTGGACGGGTCTTTTTACCCCTGGAACGGGCGGTGGTGATGGTGTTGCTTACGGTGGAAAAGGAAACGGTATTTTAATACACACTCTTACTGAAGGCTCAGGAATACCTTTATCCAATCCCACCACACCTGCCAATGGTAGTGAAAGAGATCAGGTTATACCACTTCTAGACAGTGTAAAGGTTAAGACCAACAAAGGCGGTAGACCCCGTAAACCTCTGAAGGTGCTTGCTTCTGACAAAGGCTACGATTCTAAGGATAAGCGCGCTGCTTTACCTAGACGTGGGATTAGGCCGCAATGGCCCAAGCGGGTTTGGAAGATAAAGAAGAACAAGGGCAGACCCATTAAAATTTCCGTCCCATCTGACAACAATAACGTTGTTTCTCATGGGAAAAAAAATATCGTCGTCTTGTTTGTTGTCAGATGGGAAAGAATTTCAGCTTGTTTTGATGCTTTTTTGTCTCTTGCAACAATCCATATTTGGATTAACAAAATCATATTAGTAGGATAGATTCCCCTAACAGAATTTTCCAACAGACGTTGCATAATAGAGGGATAATTTCACTAAACTTTCAACGATTTCTCAATAGTTTCAAACGCTAATTCATCCGTGTATTATGCAACGCCGACAAAAATATGCCGATGCGTACCCAGCAGCTATCTGTGGAGTTTTGATTCTTATTGGCTGGGTTTGCCTTCATTTTGACTGGATTGGTTTTGCCATACTGATTTTGACTGCTGCTTATGTGATTGGAGGTTATGAAAGCACTAAAGAAGGACTGACTACCCTTTGGCAGGAGAAAGAGCTAGATGTAGATTTACTGATGATTGTGGCAGCTTTAGGGGCAGCTAGTTTAGGCTTATGGCGCAGGGAATACCATTTAATTATCGATGGGGCAGTCTTAATTCTTCTTTTTGCTATTAGCGGTGCTTTGGAAAGTATTGCTATGGAAAGTACAGAGCGCAATATTCGCTCTTTGATGACGGTTGTTCCTGATAGTGCTAGAGTCATCCACAATGATGAAGAGCACAATATTATGATCTCACAATTACAAGTGGGAGATGTCGTTTTAGTCAAGCCTGGGGAAATGATTCCCACTGACGGAATTATTGTAGAAGGAGAAACTACAGTCAATCAAGCTCCCATTACTGGAGAATCCATTCCTGTAGATAAAAAGATCGGTGATGAGGTGTTTGCCGGTACTTTAAATGGTAATGGTGTATTACAACTCCAGGTTCATCATCCCCCAGAAAGTACTTTGATTCAAAGAGTAATTCGTCTGGTGGAACAAGCCCAAAATCAAGCACCTCCCTCACAACAATTTGTAGAACGTTTTGAGAGAGGTTATGCCAAAGTAATTGTTTTATTGGGCATAATCTTAGGAACTTTACCGCCTTTTATCTTGCGTTGGGAATGGGAAACCACTATTTATCGGATGCTAATTTTTTTGGTGGTGGCTTCTCCTTGTGCGTTGATGGCATCAATTATGCCAACTCTGCTATCAGGTATTGCTTGTGGAGCGCGAAAGGGTATTTTATTTAAAAATGGGGCACAGTTAGAGAAAATTGGTAGGGTAGAAGCGATCGCTTTTGATAAAACGAGAACTCTCACCATGGGGCAATTGGAGGTAGTGGATATTATTCCCGTACCACAATATTCTACCGAACAGGTGTTGCAATTAGCTGCCGCCATCGAATCTGGCTCAGAACACCCCATTGGTGAAGCTATTATCCAAGTAGCAAAGAAAGCCAATGTATCATGGCAATGTGCGACTCAAATCCAAGCTAAAACAGGTAGAGGTATTATCGGAGAAGTAGCAGGAGTAAAGGTTACAGTTGGCAAAGCTAGCACAAGTATCTGCTCTCCTGAATTGCAGGAAGCTAGTAGGACTTTAGAAAACAGAGGTCAAACCGTTGTCTGGGTGAGTTTAGCTCAAGAAGTTATTGGGATTATTGCTGTTGCCGATAAAGTAAAATCAGAGGCAGCTACTGCGATCGCTAGTTTGAAACAATTGGGAATCAAATCAACATCTATGCTCACGGGAGACAATCAACGTACAGCCCAAACTGTAGCCCAAACTCTTAATATTGACGCGGTTTATGCCCAATTATTACCAGAAGACAAACTAGCTGTGATCGGAAATCTACAGCAAAAGTTTCAAAATGTGGCAATGGTGGGAGATGGGATCAATGACGCTCCGGCTTTGGCTGCTGCTAATGTAGGGGTAGCGATGGGAGTTACTGGAACAGATGTGGCTTTAGAGAGTGCAGATATTATTTTAATGTCAGATAACTTAGCTAAATTATCCCAAGCTATTCAACTTGGTCGCCGCGCTAATCGTATTATCAAACAAAATATCATTTTCGCTCTCTTATTTATCTGCTTGCTGTTGGTAGCTAATTTTGCCGGTAGTATTAATTTACCTTTGGGAGTAGTGGGACATGAAGGTTCTACCTTATTAGTAACTTTGAATGGTCTGCGCCTACTGAAATAAAAGAAGTATTTGTCATTGAATTTTGGATTCTTCTCAGCTCGTATGCAGCTAAATTCTGTAAATGAAAGATATCAAGTTGTTGTGGTGCGGGCATCTTGCCCGCGTTTAATATACCTCTGATGTGCATAAAAACCCACATTGCGCAGGTGCGATCGCAAAATATTGTATTTTTGAAGTATGAGTTTTTCAGAATCACAAATCAAAGTAGAATATATCGAGCACTTAGGCATAGTGGCAGGGATTATTGATGAAATGAGTTTGGTTGAAGAAATCAACCAACTGCTTGGAACTCATCCCCAAGAAATAATCAGCGCAGGCCAAGTGGTCAAAGCAATGATTCTCAATGGCTTAGGCTTTATCAGTGCACCACTATATTTATTTGAGAAGTTCTTTTAAGGGATTGCAACGGAACATTTATTGGGAGAGGGAATACAACCAGAAGATTTGAACGATGAACCCTTGGGCAGAGTCTTAGACAAACTATATGATGCAGGATTAACGGAAATTTTTATCCGAGTAGCACTATAAGCAGCAGATAGATTTGGAGTGAAAATAGACAGCTTCCACTTGGATTAAACTTCATTTCATGTACATGGGGATTATGGAAATGGTACTGATGATGAAGCATCAGCACAATCACGATTTATTACAATTACATATGGTTATTCGGCGTTGCATAAGTGCGGGATCAATTAGCGTTTGAAACCATTGAGAAATAGTTGAAAATTTAGTGAAATCATGCCACACTTATGCAACGCCGGTTATTCTAGAGACCACCGAGCAGATTTGAAACAATTTATCCTTGACTTGATGTGGAGTGGTGATGGAGATATTCCTTTATATTTAAGAGTTGCAGATGGGAATGAAGTCGATTCTGCCATGTTTGGAACACTTCTGGCACATTTCCACAAACAATAGCAACTTGATGCTTTATTGGTTGCGGATGCAGCCCTTTACACTAAAGACAATTTGCAGATGATAGTCTCATTCAGATGGGTATCTCGAGTGACTGCAACCCTAACTACCGCAAAAGAACTATTAGAAAAGAACAGTATTGATGCATTTGTACCAAGTAAAATCCCAGGATATCCTATTGCCCCCTGTTGTAATGATTCTGGTGGTGTGCGACAACGGTGGCTAGTGATAGAAAGTGAAGCGCGCAAAAAATCTGACTAAAAACAACGGGAAAAACGTCTGACCAAAAAATATA
>CBZS010000480.1 GCA_000613065.1 Richelia intracellularis
TTTATCTTAGTTTGGAAAGTGCGATCGCATTATGTGGAGTTATTAGTTTCTGGTGCGGTAGGGAACAATTTTAATGCTAATACTCGTGATGTTGACCTGAAGTCACTAAAGCAGGCTGTAATTAAAGGTTTGTTAGAAAAGCCTAAAGACACAGATAAGGGTTCCTGTATCGAGCTTCTATCGAAAATTGATATAAAAGAAGCCAAGGAAGTTTTAGCACCGTTGTTAGCCAATTTACCTCCAGCTTTACAGTACCAAAGCTTAGAAGTAATGTTATCAGCAGGTGTAGATTCTCTATATTTACCAGAAGTCCGGGCTTTGTTGGAACAACCCCAAGGAACTGTTACCCCAGAAGTTTTTGCTTTGGCATTGCGTTATTTATGGCTAGCTGAGAATAATTCTAATTTGGAGCAGTTGGAGAGATATTTAGAAATACAACAACATTCTCTGATTCGTGGAACTGCTGCTACTTTACTATTACGTCAAGGGAATGCAAAACAAAGGGTTGCTGCAACTAAAACTTTAACCAAATTACTTTCCCACAAGGAAGAAAAGGTAAGGATTAATGCAGTGAAAGTTCTCAATGAAAGTGCATACTTGCAGACATTACGGATTCATATACCCAATTTATTACAGGATGAGTCTTTAAGGGTGCGTTGTGCTGTATTGGAAATGATCGCAGCGACTCGTTTAGAAGAGTTCTATCATGCTTTAATGGCAGGAATATGTTACAAATCTACCCGCGTTCAAGCCATGAAGGCTATGATAACTCTGGGAAATGAGGCTTTACCAAAATTATTACAACTTGCTAATGATGCATATCAACCAGAAATTGTGCGGATGTATGCTTGGCAGACTATTGGTCAAATTTTTACTTCTGAGGTGATTAATACCTTATGGCTACATTTAGAAAAATCCTATGGCAAAACTAGAAACTATATTCTCCGTGCTTTAATTAAGCAGTATCAGCAAGCAGGAATTATTGGTTTAGCAAATCGATGGCATCTGAGTCGGGTAGAGCAATTAATTCAGCAGGAATTAGCATTTTTAGGAGAAATTTATGCTGCTTATACAGATCTCAAAACTCAAGAGATATGGGAAAGTCAAACATCCAAGATTTATCTAGCTTGCCAATTGTTAGAAAAGTCCCTCTTGGAATTGGAAAAGGATATTAAAGAAAGTTTATTACTACTATTGAAGCTGATATGCTCTCCAAAAAAGATTCAAGCTGCAACTTTCCACTTACGTTCCGACTCTGGAGCTGAAATTGCCAGGGGACTGGAAATTCTGGAACACAGTGTACATAATTTACAATATAAATCTATTTTGTTACAAATATTCGATCGCCTAACTCCAGAGGAAAAACTAAAACAGATTATTAAAGAAGATATTCTGACATCTGAACCAATGTTAGTTAGCGATCGCATTCGCAGTTTGATTGCCCAAAATCATTTATTATCAGACTGGTGTTTAGCCTGTTGCTTTCATTTGGCAAAGGTTGCTTGTATAAAATTGAGCATACCCCTGATTTTATCTAGTTTGCGCCATCCCACAGGTTTTGTGAGGGAAGCCGCATTAGCTTATATCAGCATTGCAGCTAAAAATGTTCTCGATAAAATCCTGTTGCAAATGAAAAATGACCCCGATCCATTAGTTGCTGGATTGGTGCAGCAATTAATGAGTTCATCTACAAATAATTGTGAAACAATTCATAATTGATAATTAATTTTTTTATTATGCTCACGAGCGTAGACCGTTTATTACTTGTTCGCCAAGTACCAATATTTAAAGAATTAAGAGATGATTTTTTAGTCCGATTGGCTGCGGCAATGACAGAGCAGTTTTTCCCGGCAAATCGAACCATTTTTAAGCAAGGGCAGGAAGGGCGATCGCTGTTTATTGTAGTATCAGGTATAGTTAAGGTTCATATTGGTAATAAACAACTAGCTGTGTTTCCTGCAGGGGAATGTTTCGGAGAAATGGCTGTTTTTGACGCTCAACCCCGTTCTGCTTCTGCAACGGCTGTAGAGGCTTGCGAGTCTTTGGAGCTTACCCAGGAGCAATTATATGATGCCATTGAGGAAAGTCCAGAAATTGCAGTGAATATTATTCGGGTTCTATCTCGACGGATTCGTGAACTTAATGACAAGCTTAATGCTATATCTTCCACA
>CBZS010000481.1 GCA_000613065.1 Richelia intracellularis
AAATCCCTTTTTGGTAAACAGTTTTACTTAAACTCAAGATAGGATATAAGCCTTTCCAACTCATACTCGAAGCCCAGGAAAGCATGAGTTCAACATCAACAAGCTTCGCCCCCCCCCCCATTCCAATGCTGGTCAAGAATACCCCAACAAGCCTCTATGGGATTGTATTTACTATGGTAAGGAGCATAGTAAAGCAATTGAATTGGTATATTTAGCAGATCAACAAACTCAACCATCCTTTTTTTGAATTGAGTTCTTACTCCACTACTTTCCGGACCATTATCAACTTTAATTTGTATCAGTTCGGTATCCTGCTTTTGTTCTGGTGTCATTGTCTTCCACCATTGAATTAGAGTATCAACAATAAAATCCCTGGTTTTATAATAAGAACTACCAAAGTTAATATAGAATAATTGCCCACTATCTTCATCAAGAATCCCACAGGGAGTATATTTTTCTGTGCATCCCATATAATGATCCTCAGCTTGATTGTCTCCTCTGGTTTTTCCACCACGAGAATAACCCCCGATATTAACCGTAGCTTTGCAATCCATGCTTAGTGGTTTGACTTTGAGGCTTGTTTGTTGATTGCGGCTGAAATTCTTTGATGTTGTTGAAGATATCATCCGTTTGTGGAATTTTTTTTGAGGTTTGGCTTTTACTACTTTAGGAAGACCATAGCCCATTCGATTCAATACTTGTGCCATTGTACTGGCGCAAGGCAATTGCTCCTGGGTAAATCCCTGTTCTTTGAGTTTTTCTAGTGCGGATGTTGCTGTTAACCGGGTATAGCCTAAGGAAGTTTTAAATCTTGGGTCTTGTTGAGAATCAGATTGTGCAATTTGTCCCAGGGATAATGCCACAACAGAAGAGGTTGTTTCTCCTGGCAACGCTTTGCTGTGCTAAAGGCTGATTGTAATCCCACACAGATTATCCCTGTTCTTTTTTGCGCTAACCCTAACTCTATATTTTCTCTACCCCAAGGGAATACTGTTTGTGCTAACCTTGCTCTACCTTGGCAATATTTCAACGTCATCTGAGCTTGAAAGCCCCGACGTTCTACTCCATTGATTTTCAATGCTGCCAACCGCAAGTCTTCTATTTGTGATCTTGTTAATGATTTGGGTTCTTCTGCTGGGTCTAGCATACTCCAAAATACTTGCCCCTGTTTTTTTACTCATCAACATTACATCTTACTTTCATTGGTAAATTCTTTCTTATAAATCACCTTAAAAGCTGGATTCCCCATCGCCACGTGGGTGATTGAGGGTGCTTGTCGCCACCTGATTAAAGACAGACAGGATGGATATCACTGGGGCTAGATGGACCATCAGGGGTGCTGAGGCTGTTTGACCCCTGGGTTCTTTATACATCAGTGGGGATTGGGATGAGTATTGGCAGTTTCATCTACAACAAGAACATAAACCCAATCACCTGGCTTTGTACTCTAGTGGTATTGGTATTATTCCTTTGATGAAGCAAGTTCTCAAAGCTCGTTGTTCTACTACCCCTCCACCTCTTCCAATACCTGTCTAAGTTCCACTCCCCGTCTTACTAAAAGAGTCGCACCCATATTATTCTTCTAAGTTTCTGTCTTTAGACAAATAATGGTAATCCAAAATGTAAAATTGTTTTATCTTCTTTGCAACCATAAAAGTATGGCTCCAACAATACCAATTAAAGGTAAAACAATTAGGGAAGATATTCTTAATAAACCTGCTTGAACTGGACTGATATTAATCCTTCTATCCTTAGCCTCTTTGGGACGAATTGATAAAGGTTGGGTGTCTTGTTGACTCAACCAAGTAACTGAATTGAGAAAAACATCCCCATTTAATGCTCTCTGGAACCAAGCATCGGTAGCAAAGCGGGAATTACCAATAACAACTAATCTTGTTTCTCTATCGGTAACTTTAGCTTGAGTAGTAGGTGTAGGTGAGGGACTAGGTGAAGCTTGAGGGGATGGGGTAGGAGTAGGAGAAGGACTTCCTTGAGGTTTGGGAGTAGTGGGTTTTTCTACTACTTTCCTTGTTAATGCTACACCTAAAGTCAGGGGACCTTTGCGATCACCTTCTTGATCAAATTGTAAGGTTTCACTTTGTAAATCGCTTTCTGCCCAACTATTAGGATAAGGTTTAGTTAATAGTAAAGGACTTGCTTGTACTGCTTCTACAGTTTTAGTTTCTATCGGTCGCGCCAATTGATAAAAAGAGATATTATTACCAAAGTCCTTAGTAATGGGATGCTGTCCGTAGGTCGTAACTAAAGGTACTGCTGGTCCTAAGGCTGCACTCCCAGATACATCCACCGCTAATCGAGAATCTACTGTTACCCCCCATTCATTGAGTAAAGGATCTAACTTTGGATCCGTACCGGGATCGATCATTAATAACAGATTTCCACCACTATTCAGGTAAGCTTGTAAAGCCTTGACTTCATTGGGAAATAAATCTTGACTTGCTCCAGCCACAATTACCACAGCAGCATCATTAGGAACCTGAGATTTATCGGTAAGAGTTAATGGATCAGCAATAAAGTTTCTATCTGATAATGATTTTACTGCTTGGGACATGGCATTATTACCCCTATCTAAAGGATGTTCCCCATGACCTTGAAGAAAATATACTTTTAAAGTATTGGCACTAGCAAGTTGTTGTAAGCGGTTGGTAAGCTTAACTTCAGTTAGTGGTTCATTGAAATCAACTACTTTTACTCGGCGTTCGCCAGATTCAAGGAACGCTTTTCCATTATTTTCCTCCACCCCAAATCTCTTTACCAATCCAGGTTTGGCCTGGGGTTCGACATATTCAAACTTAAATTTAGAACTCTGTCGTTGGTAATTTGCTAACAGTTCTCTTTCTCGGGGATTTTGTGTCACATCAAATACCCAAACCTTGACAGGTGAATCTAAAGAACGTACCAATTCTTGAGATTGGGGAGCAAGGGTAAACAGTTGAGTTTCAGTTAAATCTTGTCTTACAGAGTAGCGAGTTCCTAAAAAGTTAATTAAACCAAGAATCACCACCACCGCAGTAGTAGCCAAAATCGCATTAGTACCTGCTTGAGTAGAACGTTTTGCCCACCAGTTAGTACGTTTACTTTGCCACAGTAACCAAATAATTGCGATCGCAACTCCAATTACAATCAAAATGAAGGGAATCATTCCCCATTCTTCGGAAACAAAACCCACCGTTAAGCCTGCAGCAATTAAGAACGGACTTAACCAAAACCCATACTTCCAACTTCTTTGATTAGCAATTATTTTCATACTAATTAATTCTTATTTTGCCCCTTTCGCCACAGATGATTTGATCGGTTTAGGATTTCTACACAGTATTGCCAGAAACCAGGTTTTTTAATTTGCGTAATTTGTATAGGAATCATACTTTAATTTTGACAATATACCGAGACTCAACAGCTTATGTAGCAAGGCTCAAGTCTAAAAACTCTTTCAGGAATCAAACCTGATTCCTATATTTACAATCCAAAATTACGTATCTACTGACGTTGGAAACGGAGCGCATCAATAGATTGGGCTGTGAGAAAAACCCCTAAAATAATATAACTACCAAACAATATAAAACTACTGGTATCAAAAATTCCTTGAATAAAATTGTTATAGTGCTTGAGTAAAGACAAATAGCCTAAAGTATCTCCCAATGGTCCACCTAGACTCTTAGCAATTAAATCAAAAAACAATAGCAATAAAATTACCGCGAAAGTCAGCACTGCAGACAAAAGTGTACTGTCTGTTAAGGAAGAAATAAACATCCCTAAAGATAAAATTGAGGCTGCGAGCAAAATTAATCCAATATGACCAACTATGGGAATTACTGGCGACATAGGAGGGTTTGCACCAGTCAAAAGAATGACTTCTAATGCCAAAATCGGAACTACCATAGTCGTAAAAAATGTGACTACTCCTAAAAGCTTACCTACTGCTACAGCCCAATTAGTAATGGGGGAAGTTGCAAGCAATTCTAAAGTCCCTCGCTTACGTTCCTCTGCATAAAGTCCCATAGATAATATAGGTAACACAAATAATAACAGCCATCCCAATCTATCTAAAAATGCCCGTAAAAACTCGTAAGGGACATCGATTGGTGGTATGGGGGTAGGAATTCTTGATTTTTGTGCGTCTAATGCCTCTACTGCTGGCAAAATACCATCAGGTCCAATCAAAATCGAAACCAGAAATAACCCCGATAATAACCAAAAGACCCCGGCAATTATATAAGCTAGAGGGGATACAAAATAGCTTTGTAACTCTCGGCGATAAATGGCAAAAATATTACTCATTACAATACCCATTTAAGCCGCTTCCTCCTCATTGACTGTCGCTGTATCTGTAGTAGGTGGCAGATTTTTTTCTGCTGTAGTTAGTTGCAAGAACACATCTTCTAAAGTTGCACTAATTCGTCGCATTTCATACAACCCAAATCCCGATTGTACCAACACAGTGGCAATATCTTGCCCTAGTTCAGTTCCTGGTTGTGATAGAACTCGTAGGTGAGTACGATTTGCAACGTGGTTACTGTGGGTAAATCTTTCGGGAGTTAGCATTACTTCAATGGAATTCACTCCAGGTATTTTTTGTAATAATTGTTGAGCAAGTTGAACCTCTCCGCTAATTTCCAATTCATAGCTAGAATCACCTCCCAAATCACTCATTAAGTTTTCCGGGGTATTGGTAGCTACAACCTTTCCACGGTTAATAATTGCTACCCGGCTACAAGTCATACTTACTTCCGGCAGAATATGGGTAGAAAGAATGATTGTATGACTACCAGCCAAATTTTTGATTAAGTTGCGGACATCAATTATTTGTCGAGGATCTAACCCCACCGTTGGCTCATCTAAAATAATAGCTGGTGGATCGTGGACAATAGCTTGAGCAATACCTACTCGTTGGCGATATCCCTTAGAAAGCTTGCAGATGATAGTATAACGCCTATCCAGAAGGTTACACCTCACCATTGCTGATTTTACCTTTTCAACGCGATCGCCTGGGGATACTCCCTTAATGCGAGCCACAAAATGTAAAAATCCCTCCACCGTCATTTCTGGGTATAACGGAGGTGTTTCTGGTAAATAGCCAATTCGCTGACGTACCAACAGAGAATTGTCATGGACATCATGACCAGCAATCCGTGCTGTACCACTTGTCGCTGGTAAATAACCAGCTAAAATCCTCATGGTTGTAGTCTTGCCAGCACCATTAGGCCCGAGAAAACCAAGAATTTCCCCAGGCTCAACATTGAAAGTAATATCCGAAATTGCGGGGGTAGAGCCGTATATCTTACTTAGATGCTCAACTTCAATCATCAGTTTTAGCCAACAGCGACTGCTTGTGTACAAAATAATAATAATTTAGGGGTCATTTGTCATGGCTTAAACAATTTTGCATTTTAGCTCTTTGAAGAGAATAAAAACAAAAGGGGCGTTGCTGAATAAGGGGATGATTTCACTAAATTTTCAACGATTTCTCAATGTTTTCAAACCCTAATTCATCCCGCACTTATGCAACGCCACAATTGGTAGTGAGTAACATGCAAACAGAAAAGCCCCATACCATCCAGCGGTTTCAGGCTGCATATTACTCATGATGTCTGAAAAGCATGCAAGGATTGGAATTTCACCCATCATCCCAGGTAAAGCGATACAAATAACACTCTGCAACCAATACTTTCGCTCAATTCTCAACCACTTCATGAATGCTAAACAAACGGTTGCACATAAAATACCTGTAAAAATTGTGTTTACCCAGTATCCAACAGCAAACCCCTCGAAAAAATAAGAACCAGCCACACGATAAACTAAAGTTCCTATTGCCCAAACCAAGAATCTAAGCAAGATCAAACCAACTTTATCTTTCGTATTCATGCTATTTTATTATGGAATATATTAATGTAATTACTATTAGGCTAATTAATAGTGTAATTTCTATTATATTAACTTTAAACTTATGAGCAGACCCATTGAACCTCAAAAAAAGCAAAAACTTCTAGAGGGGTGTCTAGCGGATGCAATTGAAGTAGGGGTATTAGATTCTAGTATCAACGCGTTCGCTAAAATAATTGGTACAAGTGGAAGGATGCTCGTGTACCACTTTGGTTCAAAGCAGGAATTAGAAAAACAACTTATAAGTCTTTTAGAGATCCGTTTACGTGAACAACTGTGGTCATTTCACAGTCTGTCTGGGAATAAGACTAATGGTTTAGTAGAGACTTTGCTGGAAATGTGGAAACATTTGACTTCGCCAGAGATGCATGGCTTGCTAAAACTAGCAATGGAAGTTAATCAGCGTTCTATACAGGGTGATTTAGAAACACAAATATTCGTCGATAATGAGACTCAACAATGGATTGATTCTTTATATAATTTGACAAACGACAAAACAGTTGCTTTGCTTTTTTTTCATGTATTTCAGGGGGCGCTATTAGACTTTTTACCGACGGGAGAGGAACAACGTGGCAAGCAAAGTATTGAAGTATTTGCTCAAAGTATAGGGACTGTATATTGATAATTTTACTTTGTTTGAATTCAGTCAACAATTTTATATATTTTGGGATTATTGACTTGTAGAGAAAATTATTTTTTTATAAACTTCAATCATGTAAATATTTTAAAATAAATACTTTTTGAAAAAAAATAAATAGATCATATTAAGAATAAAAGAAAAGTACCACATAAATGTATAGAAAACAGAACCTAAATGGGTGAACAAAAATCACCCGAAATAATGACCAATTTGTAGGAAGGCATAGTTCATTAAAATATGACACTCTATTAATAGAAAGTCTAAGATGGAGAGGTAAAAGTATGAAAATCACTACTGTAACAGCCTCTATTCTTTCTACTCTTATTGTTTATTATGTTGTGCTTTCGGCGTTGCTGAATAAGGGGATGATTTCACTAAATTTTCAACGAGTTATCAATGGTTTCAAACGCTAATTCATCCCGCACTTATGCAACGCCGAATTTTCTTCATGACTTACTTAATCGTACTTGTCAAAGATACAGAGATTATTAAACACAAATTAAATCATTCTCTGTTC